>DAIOTP010000110.1:0-10597 GCA_036751905.1 Cryomorphaceae bacterium | reverse complement strand
TGAGCGAACCCATCATTGCCCCCAAAGGCCTCGCCGGTGTGATCACCGATGAGACCTCCATCTCCAAAGTAATGCCCGAGACCAACTCGCTGACCTACCGCGGTTATCCCGTGCAGGAGCTGTGCGAGCAGTGCAGTTTTGAAGAGGTGGCTTACCTCCTAACCCACGACGACCTTCCGAATGCCGAAGAACTTCGCGCATTTTCCGAAAAGGAAAAAGGCTACCGCGAACTGAGCAAAGAATTGCTGGCATCCATTAAGCTCTACCCTAAAAAAGCGCATCCTATGGACACCCTCCGCACAGGTGTGAGCTTCGTTGGCATGGAAGACGAGCGCATCTGGGACGACTCGCCCGAGACGAACATGGACAAGTACATCAGCCTTTTGGCAAAAATCCCAGGAATGATCGCGGCCAGTTACCGCCACTCGAAGGGCCTCGACTACATCGCTCCAGACAAGGGCCTCGGCCTCAGCGAAAACTTCTTCCACATGTGCTTCGGCAAGGTTCCCGCGCCCGAAGTGGTGAAGGCATTTGACGTATCGCTGATCCTCTACGCAGAGCACAGTTTTAATGCATCAACCTTTGCCACCCGCGTGATTACCAGCACCACGAGCGACATCTACAGCGCAGTATGCGGCGGCATTGGCGCCCTCAAAGGCCCCCTCCACGGCGGCGCCAACGAGCAGGTGATGCACATGCTCAAAGAGGTGGGCGAGCCCGCTTCCGCAAAACAGTGGATGCTCGACGCGCTTGCGCAAAAGAAAAAGGTGATGGGCTTTGGCCACCGGGTGTACCGCAGCGGCGATTCGCGCGTGCCTACCATGAAGAAGTACACCGAAAAGATGGCCAAATTTACCGGAGAGGAAAAATGGCTGGAGATCGCCAACATCCTCGAAGAGACCATGGTGAGCGAGAAAAACATTTACCCCAACCTCGACTTTCCGGCAGGCCCTGCATACTACATGATGGGATTTGAAATCGACATGTTCACTCCCATCTTCGTGATGAGCCGCATTACCGGTTGGAGCGCCCACATCATGGAGCAGCAAGCCAATAACCGACTGATACGCCCGTTGAGCGCCTATGTGGGCCACCCGCAGCGCAAGGTGCATAAGATGGAAAAAGCCTAGTACCGCACAAAGCGCTTCACAGTGGCTCCACGGTCTGTATCCATTTGGATAAAGAAAATCCCTTTTTGCAGACCGCTGATGTCAATCGAAAAATTTTGACCCCGTGCAGGTCCGCTTTTCAACAGCCGCCCTGAGGTGTCGAATATGCGGAAATTTCCTTCAAAATTGGTTTCGGTTGATTTGAGAAAAATGATGCCCTCGGCAGGATTTGGATAGAGTGTCACTTCGGGTACGGCTGCTTTTGCGCGGGTGACGTGAAGGGGTGAGTTGGCCCCAATGGCATATATTCTTACTTCACCCGGTGCAATTTCGTCAGCGGGCATCCAGCCACTGAAGCTGCCGTTTGCACCGATTTCCAAATTGTCTACAATCGATTCGGCCATCATATCGGTTACCACATAAGCGCCAGTCGGCAGCGTTGATATGGGGAGATCCATGGACACTGCGGCAGGTGCATTGCCCAAATTGATCACCGTGGCCACCGCCTCCCCTTCGTAAATGCGGATAAAGTGAAGCACCGTTTCCTCATTTCCATACAGGGGAAGAGCATAACCGCGCCTGAGTGGAGCAAGGTCATTGCGGAGGTGTACCAATTTCTTGTAAAAATTAAGAAGTGAAGCGGGTTCCTCTTGTATCACCGCCACATTGTTGGTGGTATAATTGGGCCCCAGCGCGCTCCATGGGTTTCCGCTTGTAAATCCTCCATTGGCGGCAGCCGACCATTGCATGGGGCGGCGCTTTACCGGATCGGGCCCTGTGCCCTCCATGCCGATTTCCTCCCCGTAGTAAATGAAGGGGACGCCTGGAAGGCTGAGGTAAATGGCTGCGGCCTGCTTCATCTTCGCTTCGTCATTGCCCAGCTGGTCATACACGCGGTTGATGTCGTGGTTGGTGAGGAAGGTGGCGTATTGCAAGGCGGGGTATGCTGTTTGCACGATGTCCAATTGCCCATAAAGAGAGCCTGGCGCATCATTGTTGACCGCGTCGATAATCGACTCTGCCAGGCTGAATTCGAAGCAAATATCCAGAAGGTCGCTACCCACATAAGGCGTGATGGAAGCCGTGTTGGACCACACCTCACCCACGAGAATGGCTTCTTCATCAACGGCAGTCACCACATTTTTAAGCTCCTCAAGCACCTCGAAGGTTTCAGGGGTATCCTCCAGGATGTTGCCATCTTCCACGAGGTACTTGATGGCATCGAGGCGAAACCCATCTACACCCAGATCCATCCAGTACTCCGCAATCGCCATCATTTCATCGCGTACCGGTTGGTGGCGGTAATTGAGGTCGGGCATACCTCCCCAAAAAATGCCATAGTAAAAGCTGCCATTGGCAAAGTGCCATACGCTTTGGCCCCAAGGCCCCTGTGTGCCCGGGTTGGCTTGCGACCACACATACCAATCGCGAAAATTGTTTTGGTTGTTGCGCGATTGCACAAACCAGGGGTGCTGGCTCGAGCTGTGGTTCATTACATAGTCAATGATCACGCGGATGCCGCGGGCATGGGCTGCATCCAGAAATTCCTGGAAATCGTCCATCGTGCCGTAGGCGGGCTCGATGCCGTAATAATCCGTCACATCGTAGCCATGATAGGATGGTGAGGGCTTGTGGGGCATGAGCCAAATACCCGTGATGCCGAGGTCGTCTGTGGTTTCGGGATCGCCATCGTTGAGGTAGTCGAGTTTTTCAATGATGCCTTGAAAGTCGCCAATTCCGTCACCGTCACTGTCGTAAAAGCTGCGAACGAAAATTTCGTAAAACACGGCGTCGTTCCACCAATGCACTTCATAATCATCGCTAAGGCTCGGATCGCAGATGTTGCAGGTATTAAAGCAATAGGTTGGGGCAGGAGCGGAGCCGACCATTGCGTTGATGCTGCGTTGTCCTTGCTCGTTGGCGCATGTCCCAGTAATATTTTCCAGTACGGAGCCATTGGAGAATATGTATGAATAAGTTCCAGCGGGCAATTGTACCGTCACGTCATAGGTTCCATTGGCATTCAAATCGCTCAGCGCCAAGCCTGGTTCCGACCAGTTGTCGCCATAACCCGCAGCTTCCATAAAATTGCCCGTCACGAATACGCCTTCGGGGTTCAGCACTTCATTGTTCATGTTGATGGCAAAGCGGATTGTTGCATTGCAGTCATTGAATACCACAGTGGGGAGGATGATACCGCTGGCACCCACGGTGACCTGCCGGTTGATGTTGCCACCTCCATCGTTCAAACCACAAGCGGCCGGCGGATTTTCAGGTTGTTCGTTCCATGCAGCGCCATTCACGAATTTGTAGAGATATGTTCCGGGGGGTACATTTACGGTAAGTTCATAGATACCATCTCCATCGGGATCGCTGAGCTCAGTTGAGCCAGGGTTCCAATTGGCAGGATAACCCGCCGGGATCTGAAAATTACCCGCCACATGTACACCATTCACACTTACTTCCTCATTGCTCATATCGACCGAAAATGTCAGTGGTACATCCTGCGCCAGCAGTGAATGGCCAAACAAAAACCCGAGAAAAAGTAAAAGCGTACGCATTGTTTTCAATTTTCCCAAAGATAGGGTCCATTTTACACTTTCTAAAGCCTGTTTTTGGCCATTCTGGCAATGCTAGATGCTTTTCCCGTGAATTGTGGCGCTTGAAATCTACAATGCGCATGCAACATTTGAGGGTACGCGCGTCGTTCAGGAATCAGATATTCAGGTATATGGTTTCAAGAAAAACTGGTGCGCGGATGAGGTATGCATTCATTGGAAAATGTGAATAAGGCGTTGCTGGATTTTAATGGCCTACAACACATTTTCACATGTAATTTGAATGGAGCTAGGCAAGGGGGGTATTGAATTTTGAGGGGAGCAGAATCGATTTTGTCTTCATAATGCCCTCGTAGCCCGATAAAAACCGAAAGCATTCATCCACGTTTTAAACCTCCACCTTGATGTGATGTCCATTGAATTCGGCATGGTCACCGGCGCGCATTTTCTTGCGTTTTTGCGATTCAATCGCCCCATTTACTTTCACCATCCCTTCCTCGATTACTGCGTGGGCTTCTCCTCCGGAACCGACTACCCTCATTATTTTCAAGAGTTTGTCGAGTGGAATGAACTCAGTATCGTCTGCAAGATTGAAATTGTGCTTTTCCATGGGTGCTTTCTGTTTGCGAAGATAGAGCTAAGCAACAATTCATGGGCACTTTATACAGACGCTTTTCTGGTTGCTGCTTCACAATAGACCTCTGCCTGCATGCTTCGGTTGGCATGCGCCATAAAGTTGGATTAATCTCGAGCAGTAAGAGCTTTCATTTCTTTTAGAATAATTTTATACCTTTGGGTATTATACCAAGTGGTATAATACCATTTAGTATAATACTACTTGGTATGATTATATACATGGGATTCAAATGAAAAATTCTCCATTTACGTACGGTGCATCCGTGAGTGGCAACTCCTTTACCAACAGGGAGCAGGAGCTTGATAAGTTAAAGGCGAATCTGCTCGGCGGCGTCAATACTATTATCATAGCGCCTCGTCGTTGGGGAAAGTCCAGCCTTGTTGACAAGGCAATGCAGCAAATCTCCGGGAGCGATCCACACTTAAAGCTGGTGCATATCGACCTGTTTTCGGCATCCTCTGAAGAAGAATTCCTTTCCAGGTTTGCGCGGGAGGTCATCAAGGCATCTTCGAGCAAATGGGAGGACTGGCTCAAGAGCGGCAAAGATTTTTTCAAGCAGCTCATTCCAAAGTTTAATGTTGGTTTGGATCCGGCCAACGATTTCTCCGTGAGTTTTGATTTCGTAGAATTGACAAAACACAAGGATGAAATCCTCAACTTGCCGCAAGCCATTGCTGAGCGCAAAAAGGTCAAATTCATCGTTTGCCTCGATGAGTTTCAAAACCTGGCAGCCTTTTCAGGTTATGAAAACCTCGAGAAGAAAATGCGCTCCGCCTGGCAACGACAACAGGACGTGACCTACTGCCTTTACGGAAGCAAGCGCCACATGATGGCCGATATATTCGACAATTCATCGAAGCCCTTTTACCGCTTCGGCGATTTGATCTCTTTGCAGAAAATTGCCAGGCCCCGATGGATCGAATTTATAGTAGAAGGTTTTAAAAGCACAGGAAAAAAAATCACAGAAGAGGCCGCAGCTCTCATTGCCGACAGCATGCGCAACCACCCTTGGTACGTGCAGCAACTCTCGCACTACACCTGGCAAAACACCAAATCAAAAGCGGGCCCGACGGAGGTAAAGCATGCTTTAAGTGAGTTGCTGCGCACCAATGCACCCCTGTACCACAGGGAGATTGAAGGATTGAGCGCCACCCAAATCAATTTGCTCAAGGCCGTCGCCCAGGGTGTGACGCAGCTCACGGGTACCGCTGCCATGCAGAAATATGCCCTTGGTACACCCCGCAACGTGAGCAAGAACAAAGCAACCTTAATGAATGCCGACATCATTCATGAACACAAAGGCGCCTATGAAATGCTCGATCCCGCCTTTGAATTGTGGTTTAGGAAGCAATTTTTCAATGTGCCTTATCCATGAAGTGTAGCCATGTGTCTCGGGAAATTGACAACCGATGGCTCTGGATGAATCCTTGAAAGCACCTCCTACACTTGCACACTCAAGATGGCTCCCTCCCCCTTCCACCTATACCGCTCATCCACGCGCTGTCCCACTACCCAGCAAATGTCAGCGCCGCTGCAAAGCACCCACACGCGCTGCTTTTCGGGCACAGAGAGCTTAAGGTCGGTGAGGAAGTCGCTGAGCTTCTTGCTGCCGCGCATACCGGAGGGCACAAAGCGGTCGCCGGGCTGCCACCGCCTCAGGGTGAGCGGGAAGTCCAGCTTGTCGAGCGCGAGCAATGCAGTGTGTGGCTGGGTTTCAGTGGGGGCCGCTTGATCACCAAGCAGTTTCCAGCTTAGCTGAAAAGGTTTGCTCATCTGCCCTTCCATTTCATACAGCTGCACTGGTTCCGGTGGGCTCGTTTCCCTTTCGGCAAAAACGATGGAATCGCGGTCGCGCCATGCGTCGCGCTTGCTGCCTTCAGCCATTTTGCCGGGAGGGCAGTCAGTGAGCCTGAGCAAGGGATGCATGCCTTCTGTCCCAAAGTCCATGTGTTCGAGGAAGTATTTGGCCAGGGTGCTGTTTTCACGCAAGTGGGCGAGGGCGTTGAGGGGCAGTCTGTGCATGCCCTCGGCCATGGGCTGCAGGTTCGCTTCCGCAAAAAGGGCAGCGGCGGCCTCCATTTCAGCATCGGCGGCCTGGAGGTGGTTCATGCTTCGGGCTGCCATGTACAGGGCCTGCCGATCCACTCCCATGAGTGCGGGAATCACTTGCTGCCTGATGCGGTTGCGCAGGTAGGCATCACCGTCGTTGCTGGCATCTTCGCGCCATATGAGGTGTACCCTTTTGGCGTAAGCCTCAAGCTCAGCCTTTGAAAAGCCGAGCAAGGGCCTCAGGACGTATCCGTTGCGCTCGGGGATAGAGGCCAGACCCTTGAGTCCGGCACCGCGCAGCAGGTGGATGAAGAAGGTTTCGAGCCGGTCGTTCAGGTGGTGGGCGGTGAGGAGGTGGTCGGCACCGGTATCGGCCATGAGGCTTTCGAACCATTCATAGCGCAGCCTGCGCGCTTCGGCCTGCAGGCCGTCGGGGAGGGCCTCTTTGGCTATAGGCAATTCCTTCGTGTGGCAGGTGATGCCCAAGGCTTTGCAGCGCGCTTCTACGAGTTCCTGATCGGCATCGCTGTCGGGGCCGCGTAATTTGAAATTGGCGTGGGCCACGCTGATATGCAGGCCAGTAGCGTGGCAAAGTTGCAGGAGCGACATGGAGTCGAGGCCGCCACTTACGGCCAGCAGCAGGTGCTGTCCTGGCTTGATGCCAAGGCGCTGGCAAGCTTGCTCAAATCGCTTGTTCCACTCCACGGCGTGCCAGGCTTGGGTTGAGCACCTCCATGAGCACGCGGGCTTTGAGGAGGCATTCTTCATATTCTTTTTCCAGAAGGGCGGCGCTGGTGAGGGCACTGCCCACGCTGAGGCTAAGGGCCTCCATCTCACTGTGGTATAGGAGGGAACGTATCACCACATTGAAGTCGAAATCGCCATTGGGATGCATCTTGCCAAAAGCACCTGAGTAGAGTCCGCGCTTGAAGTTCTCCTGCTGATCAATGAGTTTCATCGCGCTGAGCTTGGGCGCGCCGGTCATCGATCCCATGGGAAAGCAAGCCTTGATGGCATCCCAGGGGCCCATGGATTCCTCCAATGTTGCACGGATGCTGCTGATCATGTGGTGCACCGTTTTGAAGCTATACACTCCAAACAGTTCCTCCACCTGCACGCTGCCACGGGCGGCCACGCGGCTGAGGTCATTCCGCACGAGATCCACAATCATCACATTTTCAGACTGCTCCTTGGGGTCGTAGCGGAGGGCTTCTTTGAGCTGGGCGTCAACAAAAGGGTCGGTGCTGCGGCGCGCCGTGCCTTTGATGGGCTGGGAGAGGATTCGGCCTCCTGCATTTTGTAAAAAGCGCTCGGGTGAGGCGCAGAGCAAGTGGTGGCTGCCCATCCGCGCCAGCACGCTGAATGGGGCTTCGGTGCGTTCCTGCAAGGCTATAAAAGCACTGATGGGCTCAAAACCAGTAGCCTTTCCCGCAAACTGCATGCAGTAGTTCACCTCGTAAATGTCGCCGAGCTGTATGTGCTCCATCAGGCGACGGGCGCCATTGAGGTAGTCCTCGCGTCGGCTGCGTGGCGCAAGGTGGATGGGTTTTGGATCACTGCCATATACCTCATATAAATTTTCTGCACAGTGCTTTAGCCTTTCGGCAAATTCAGCTATTCTTCCGGCATCATTTCCCGTGAGGGTGATACTCCCCGCCTCAGCTTTCAGCCAAATGTGTGGCTCGAAGAAGGCCGCCACAGGAAATTGCAGGGCATCCTCATTTCCGGAAAGGGTAGGGAAGAGGTTGTTCTTGAGGTCGTAGCCCAGGTAGCCCGCGATGGGCGTGTGGCTCTCGGTGTGAAAGGCTTGCAATTTTGCGAAAGCCCCCTTTGACTCCTCAAGTACGATGCGACGATTGGCACCGATGGCGCATTCAAAATGCTGCTTATCGGTCACATAGCAAGCATACCACTGCTCCGGAGCGCAAGCCCGCAACACCGCTTTGAGTGAAGCTTCGGGAGCCATCGTGAACGGATGCGTGTGGGCTGCTGCCATAGGTCAAAGAAAGCAAAAATTGTGGCTCAGAGGCGCTCACGCACCATACGCTCCAAGCTGTTCACCCAAAGGGGGTGGTCGTTGAGGCTCGGCACGAGTTCCACCTTTTCACCTCCATGCTCTTGAAGTATTTCGGTGTACTCTTCGCCTATTTCGATGGTGGTTTCCAGGCAATCGGCTACGAAGGCGGGCGAAAAAGCGAGGAGCCGCTTGGCACCTTTCTTGCCCCATTCTTCCACCACTTTGTCGCTGAAGGGCTCCAGCCACTTCTTGTCGAGGCGCGATTGGAAGCATACCGTGTAATCTTTTTCCGATAGGCCAAGGCGCTCAGCCACAAGACGCGTGGTGGCGTAGCAGGTGGCTTTGTAGCACCAGCGGTTTTCGTCGTTGATTTCGCTCTCGCAGCTGTGGTTGTCGCAGCGACGGTCTTCATACACTTTGTCCACCTGCCGCACGGGCAAGCCGTGGTAGCTAAAAAGGATGTGGTCGTACGTGCTGAAGTCGAATGCTTTGGCACGTTCCACCACGGTGTCGATGTATCCGGGATCGTCCCAGTATTGGCTGATGATTTTCACTTCGGGTATCACGTACCAATTGCGGATGAGGCGCATGGCCTTCTCAAGCGCAGAGCCCGTGCTGGCCGAGGCGTATTGCGGAAACATGGGCAGCACGATCACCTGGTCGTAACCGGCTTTTTCCATACGGGCACACACTTCGTTGAGGCTGGGATTGCCGTAGCGCATGGCGAGTTCCACCGTCACGTCGTGGCCTTCTATACCGCTGAGCTGATGGCGCAGCATGTCGAGCACTTTGTGGCCATACACCAGCAAGGGCGATTTGCCGTCGTACTTGTCGAAGAGCTCCTTGTAAATCTTCACCGATTTGGGTGCGCGAAAAGGCACGATGATGAGGTTCACCAGAATGGCTCTCAGAAGCCATGGTATGTCAATGACGCGAGGGTCGTTCAGAAATTCTGTTAAGTAAGGTCTTACGTCTTTTACCTTAGGGCTGTCGGGGGTGCCGAGGTTGATAAGGAGGACGCCTGTTTTTTTGTTCATTCGTTGGTATATTTTTGAAGGATTCGGCCTGCGACCCCTTCTAATCTATGTCAGTATTGTGCCAAAGGTCGTCGATTCATAAAACTTTAAGCAAAAATGCCGATCTAAGCCATTTTTAGTGGTGCTGCGTGCAATGCAACTCGTTTGAAAACAAAAACGGTTTGTAGCCACGCTTGTTTACGCAGTTGGCTAAACCCTGAATTTTAGGCAATTTTGCCGCCAAGGCATAGTGAACATCGGAAACTTGTTCACGGCATGCTTCAATGCACTACTTAAGCGAAGCCAGTACTCCGTCTTTGCGCAAACGGTCAACGGTGGCATGTGCAAATCCAACCGAAAAGCGCTCAAGGGAAGCAGGGTTGGTGGTTTGGCTCTGCGCCGACCACACCAGCTTTTCGGTTTTTGCGTCGTATAGGTTTATTTCAATAAAGTAGTCTTTGTCCCAGGTGTAGAATCCCGGATTCATCATCATGGGTCCCATCATTCCTTGGTGTGCCCAAAAATTACCCCGCATGCCCATGGGGCCCATCATAAATGGGTCGTACATCATAGGGCCTCCCGGCACAAATCGGGCTTCACTTACTGCATCTAGCAAGGTTATGGTCATGATGGCGTCATAACCAGCCTGCTGCATGTGTTCATTTACTTCATTCCGGTCTATTTCCCGGTCTACCCGAAATTCAGGTTTCATCTTGGTAATGCTTGTCGTAGCACGATAGCCTTTGTCTGTGAGCACCCTGCGCATGTCGTCTTCCACGGTTTGGCGTTGCAGTACATTGGCCGTGTTGGCGTTGATGAAAATGTTGGTGTATCCGGCTGCATTTTTTTCAGGGCCTATCCATGTTCCTGTGATTCGGGTGGCAGGGCCGCAGGCCACGATCAAAAAGAGCAGAAGTGCTGAAGCAAGAATATTTTTCATTTGATTGGATGAATAATTGGGAACAATAATAGAACTGTTTTACAAGGTACAAAGTAAGGGAATGCAAGCCAAATGCCGCATCCAAATGTTTATTTAGTAACATTTTTATACCAAATGCATCAAATGTGCAGCGCCCTATCGGCCGTAGCTGCCAAAGCCGCCTCTTTCACCGCCTCTGCATAGGTGGGGTGTGCGTGGCTCATGCGGGCAATGTCCTCCGCACTAGCGCGGTATTCCATGGCCACCACCGCCTCAGCGATGAGGTCGGCGG
>DAIOTP010000109.1:5381-10899 GCA_036751905.1 Cryomorphaceae bacterium | reverse complement strand
GACTTTAACGGACCGAAACACATCGTGACCATCGATGGCAATAAAAAAGTGAGTGCGGATGCTGTCATCATTTCCACAGGCGCTTCCGCAAAATGGCTGGGAATTGAAAGCGAACAACGCCTCAATGGTTTCGGTGTGAGCGCATGTGCTGTATGTGATGGTTTCTTTTTCAAAGGTCAGGAAGTAGCCATAGTAGGCGGCGGCGATACCGCTGCTGAAGAAGCAAGTTACCTCGCCAAGCTTTGTAAAAAGGTGACCATGATAGTGAGGCGTGATGAGCTGCGCGCTTCGAAAGCCATGCAGCACCGGGTGATGAATACACCCAATATTGAAATACTGTGGAACACCGAAACTGTGGAAGTGCTCGGCAAAAACGCGGTAGAAGGGGTACGATTGCTCAATAACCTTACGGGGGAAGAACACGATATCGCGGTAACGGGCTTCTTTGTCGCCATAGGCCACAAGCCGAATACCGATATATTCAAAGGGTGGCTCGACATGGATGATGTAGGCTACCTGAAAATAAAGCCCGGCACCACGCACACCAATATTCCTGGAGTTTTTGCAAGCGGTGATGCAGCCGACAAAGTATACCGACAAGCTGTGACTGCAGCAGGCACTGGATGCATGGCTGCACTCGATGCCGAGCGCTACCTGGCCGCACATGGTATGCATTAAAAAGCGCTGACAGAAACTGATTTCATCATATAGAAAAAGCCTCCCCATAGCCCGGGAGGCTTTTTTAATTCATCAGTAAACCTGATTAACCATTATCGGTTTACAGATTTACGAACAGAAAGCAGTTTCAGTTTCCAAAATCACGGAATTAATTCAACTTGGTAAATAAACATCTGAAGCTGTTCCACTTGCTGTGGTTTATCCAGATAGAAAAAGCCATTTTTTTGACTGGGTTCCAAATCCGGATAATGGTCTTTTTGCGCAAGCAGCCATGAGCGGATTACATCGGCTCCTACCACCATGGCCTTTCCCTCTTTCTGTTCCATCACCATACCCACCACCTGTCCTTTCGATTCGATCAATGGGGCACCAGCTTGGGCTGCCAAACGCAAACGTGTGGTTCCCCGATTAAATGCAGCATTAAAACTGCCATCGGTAAACTCCAGTTGACCTTCAGTGTGCGACAGCGAATAGAGTGCTTCGCCGATGGATGGTTCGACAGCAGCAAAGCGATAAGGCAAGCGCGAGGGCGTGCCCATGGTGTCATCTATTTTCAAAAGCGCCAGATTAGCAAGCGTATCCAATACCAGGATTCGGGCTGTACGCGGTTGATCCCAAGCTTTGTTGTGAAGATGCACTATACCTGCCCCGGCAAATGGCCATGCGGGCGCCAATGCATAACCACCTTGAGCCACCGCAAAAGCATTGATATCTTTTGGTGCAATCCACACAGGCGCTTCCACTGCTACATTGATTTCTTCAGCAACAGCGGTCAGGGCCTCTTCCGTTTGTACTTCCTTGTTGAGCATGTGCTCAGCAACACCGAAGGCCGTGAGCGCAGCTACTGCCACAGCAGCCATAGCAGTGGCGGCCAAAAGGCTGATTGATTTCATAATGCTTGTTTTTGGATTGTCCTCCGGCTGCTCTTCATCCAGTAGACCTGCTGCTGAGGGCAGCATTTTGACTTCCATGGCCTTAAAACGCTCTGTGCGGTCAGTCCTTATGGTGTGGTTGCGTATGAGCGATATGGCGCGCGATACCATGGCAAGCGCAACCTTTTCTTCATCATTCTGAATTTGAACAGCTTCCATACCATCCATGGCATAGCGCAAGAGCTCAATAAACCGTTTTGGCTCAATGTTGAACTCTTTGGCTTCGAGCTGCTTCATTAGTTTGCGAAAACACTGAGCAAGTGCGCCCAAAGCCCTGTCCTCGCTGGTGTAGCCCAGCCTTCGGCATATGTCATCGAGTGCCTGTCGGCGGCCCACGTGTTCGAGCAGCAAGGTGCGGCAGGGCTCACCAATTTCGGCGAGTTTTTGGGCCGTGCGCTGAGATTTTTCATTGATGGAGGCAATCAGGTGAAAGGCATCTTCCATTTCAAAAAACTCCCGCCGGTGCCTTACAAAGTCGAGCTCAACACGGCGCTTTTCCAATTTGTGTATCCACAACCTACGCGCGAATGAATAGATCAGGCTCTCGGCCTTGAGATGTAAATTAAAGCCTTTGAGCTCTAACAGTTGGATGTAATAAATGAATGCTTCAACATAGGTTTCGCTCGCTTCTGATAGAGAGCCTTTGTTGTCGAGAACAAAAGACATGGTAGGTCGGTAAAGTTGCGCAAATTGGCGCTCAAGCACTTTCCATTCCTCGGCTTCTAAGTGGTGCAATCCTTCTTGAACCATTGTTCCATGTAGCTAATTTTCAAATCAATTGGAGCTCAAACTTGCATTCACAGCTGCAATTATCATACACTATACGCATTATTCCCCACAAGGTTACAGCATATTAGAGCACAGCACTTTGAAAGGAGATGAACAATTCACCCTGGCACGCGTATTGATAAGGGTCAACCAATGTTAAAATCAACAACAGTGCAGGCATCGCGGATGCTTTGTGTAATTTTAGCGTATGAAAATATTGTTTCGCTCTTTGGGCCTCTTTTCTCTTTTAACTCTCGCGGTACCATTTACCGCATTTTCGCAAAATCCCTTATTGGAATCTGGTTTTCGCCAATCGGCGGAGAAGTTCACAGCTTTGCTTTATCATTTAGAGCAAAACTATGTGGATAGCGTTAATGTGGAGGATCTTGTGGAAAATGCCATTGTCAAAATGCTGGCTGACCTTGATCCGCACAGCACCTATATACCCGCGGAAGAAGTGCAAAGGGCAAATGAAACCCTTGAAGGCAACTTTGAAGGCATCGGTATCCAATTCAACATACTTCGCGATACCATTACAGTCATTTCGCCCATAGCGGGCGGCCCCAGTGAAAAGCTGGGTATACAGGCTGGTGATAAAATCATTTCCGTGGAAGGAGAAATTGTGGCCGGTGTGGGTATAACCAACAATGACGTCGCCTCCAGGTTAAGGGGAGCAAAGGATACCAAAGTAAGCGTGGCCATTCAGCGCCGCGGCGCCAAGGAACTTCTGGATTTTAACATCACACGTGACAAAATTCCAATTTACAGCATGGACGCGGCCTATATGGTCAACGAAAACATTGGCTACATAAAGCTCAACCGGTTTGCAAAAACTACCATGTCTGAGTTCAACGAGGCTTTGGCCAAATTGAAAAAACAAGGCATGAAGGATCTTATCCTGGACTTACAAGGCAATGGAGGTGGCTTGCTCGATGCCAGCGTTCAACTATCCGACCAGTTTCTGAACCAAAATGAACTTATCGTTTACACCGAAGGCAAAAATTTCCCTAGACGAGAAAATCGCGCAACCTCGAGGGGCGAATTCAAGGAAGGAAGGTTGGTAATTCTCATTGATGATGGATCGGCGAGTGCCTCCGAAATTGTGTCGGGAGCCATTCAAGACCATGACCGAGGATTGATCATTGGCCGCAGAAGTTTTGGCAAGGGTTTGGTGCAGCGTCCTATACAACTTCCCGACGGCAGTGTGGTAAGGCTCACAACACAAAAGTACTATACCCCAGCCGGCAGGTCAATCCAAAAGCCCTATGACGAGGGAGTGCAGGCTTACTACCGCGAAAAATTTGACCGGTACGAAAAGGGGGAATTGTGGTCGCTGGATAGCCTCTACATGCCTGATTCACTGAAGTACCTCACCGACAGAAATAGGGTAGTATACGGTGGAGGAGGAATCATTCCCGACATTTTTGTGCCCGTTGATACCGCGTACAATGCCAAACTCAACAGCGACCTGATTCGCAAGGGCACAATGAACAATTTTGCGATCACGTATTCCAACAAATACAGGAAGAAGATACTGAAGGAATATCCAACTGTGGAAAGCTATATCGCTGATTTCGATATACAGCCCGCCGTGGAAGCGATGAAAGAATATGCAGCCAACGAGGATATAACCTGGGACGATGAAGGCTACGAGAAGGCAAAAGTGATGATTGACGCCCGATTAAAAGCGCTCATCGCAAGAAATCTTTGGGACTTCTCGGCGTATTACCAGGTGTTTAACCCCTACTGGAAAACTTTCCAAACAGCAGTCGATGCTTTGGAAAAAGGGACTTACGCGAATTACAATTTGGCCAAGACTGAATTTTAACGATATGTTAAAGCCATGCATCCGCCTTTAAATTCGCTAATTTTGTGACACGGATGAAAAAAATCAACAAATTATAACCCATGAACGAAAAAATAAAAATCGGCTTGCTCGGTGTCATCGCTGTGGCGCTGGTGGTAAATGCGTACTTCCTGATGTCGGACCGCGGTGGCAATTTGAGCGACCCAACGGGCTCGAAAGCGACTTTTGAAAGAACTGCAGGAAATTCTGACAAGAAGGTAACTGCCACTACGACCCCTGAAGAAGCGCGTCGAAGGGCCGTGGAATCCACGCCGAATATCGACCCCCTGAAAGGCTCACAGGTTGAGGCAAGTGGAATGCCCTTGACTACCATCGCATTTGCGGAAAGTAGCCATGATTTTGGCACCATCAACCAGGACACTGAGAATAAAAAAATATTCAAATTCACCAATGCAGGATCTGAACCCCTGATCATTGAAAATGCCAAAGGATCATGCGGGTGCACAGTTCCAAAATACCCAAAAGAACCGATCGCACCTGGTGGCACAGGAGAAATTGAGGTGGTATACAAACCCGGCAAGCAAAAGAACAAGCAAACCAAAAATATCACCATCACTGCCAATACTTCACCTGCGAGCACAATACTTACCATCACTGCCGATGTGATGGAAACGGCTTCCTAAAGGCATAAGTCAGCAAAAATAAAAAAGCCGCTCCCATCCTGGGGCGGCTTTTCAATTTGTGTACGCCTGGCTGCTCCAAGAATAAAATAGAACTACACGAGGCCGTCGATGGCTTTAGCAAGTTTGCGGTCCTTCTCGGTGATTGCCCCCCCTGCATCGTGGGTGTTCAGCGTTACTTCCACTTTGTTGTACACATTTTTCCAATTGGGATGGTGGTTCATTTTTTCGGCAATTAAGGCCACTTTGGTCATAAAAGCGAAGGCTTGAACAAAATCATTGAATTCAAAGCTGCGTTGAAGGCCTTCTTTCGTTTCGTTCCACATGCTTACTCGGATTTGTTTGTTTAGGCGAAAATAAGCAATGCAAAATGAATGTGGCTGGACGACTGCTCTATTGCCTGCCTCGATATTTTTTCAATTTCCAAATAAATGGCTTCAAGCCAAAGAAGACTGCTGGACGATTCCTCAGATGTGGGGCCTTGCAGAAAACCTCGGCCTCCTGCGTCGGCCTGGTTTTTTCATGCCCAAAAATGGCTTCAAGCTGGGGCTTGGCAATGGGATTACCGCTCCTTCGTCGCGGTGAGCCCTAAGGGGGAGCCTTGCAGAAAACCTCGGCCTCCTGCGTCGGCCTGGTTTTTTCATGCCCAAAAA
>DAIOTP010000109.1:0-5281 GCA_036751905.1 Cryomorphaceae bacterium | reverse complement strand
TGGCTTCAAGCTGGGGCTTGGCCATTTTTGGGCATGAAAAAACCTCAACCGCCATGCGGTTGAGGTTTTCTGCGGAGAGGGGGGGATTCGAACCCCCGATACCCGTTTCCAGGTATGCATGTTTAGCAAACATGTGGTTTCAGCCACTCACCCACCTCTCCAATGGGAGCGCAAAGATAAAAAGTATCCGAAATATAAAAACGGTTTCTGAAAAAAGTCTGATTCCTACAAAAATATGCGCTTAACCAACCGTGGCTCATTGCTTAAAATTATGTGCCATGCCAGTTCATGCACTGCTTGTGAATCTTAGTGTAAAAATAACAATTACCATTCGGCTTTACGTGCCTTTTGGCGTACCTTTGCGGCAGAATTGTTCTAAGAATAAACGGTATACTCATGGCAAATCAAGCCGGACACGAACTCAAAAAAACGTACGACGAGCACGGAAATGAAATTTCACCGCAACTCGGAGAAGGCGTAAAAAATTACCTGATTGACATTGACGGCACCATCACCGACGACGTTCCCAACGAAGAACCTTGGCGCATGGCTACTTGCGAGCCTTATGCCGACGCTTTGGAAATAATCAACAAATGGTATGACCAAGGCCATATCATTACCTTCTTCACCTCGCGTACAGAGGAGCACCGCGAGGTAACCACGGAGTGGCTCGACAAGCACGGATTTAAGTACCATGGCTTGCTGGTTGGCAAGCCACGTGGCGGAAATTACCACTGGATTGACAACCACATGGTGCGCGCCACCAAATTCAATGGCAAATTCACTGATCTGGTAGTGCGTACCAAAGAAATAGAGGTTTTCAAGCGTTGATTCTGCGGTTTTTTTCCATGGTTTCATTGCCTACATTTGCAGCCCTGAGAAAAAAAATTGATGGAAATTAAAATAAACCTGCCCGATGGTTCGCAAAGGGAATACCCGGCAGGCACCACTGCCCTTGATATAGCAAAAAGCATCAGTGAAGGTCTGGCGCGCAATGTGCTTTCCGCAAAAGTAAATGGCACCGTAGTCGATGCCAACAGGCCAATAAATCAGGATGCATCCCTACAGCTGCTCACTTTCAAAGATGATGAAGGTAAGGCAACGTTTTGGCACTCTACAGCCCACTTGATGGCTGAAGCGCTGCAACATTTTTTTCCCAAAGTAAAGTTTGCCATTGGCCCACCCATTGAAAATGGTTTCTATTACGATGTTGATCTTGAAGGAGAAAGCATCAGTGATAAAGATTTTGAAAGAATCGAGCAGAAAATGCTCGAATTGGCCCGGCAGGCAAACCCTTACCAACGCAGCGAAGTGAGCAAAGCCGATGCGCTCAGCTATTTTGCCGAAAGGCAGGATCCGTACAAAATCGAGCTCATTCAGGATTTGGAGGACGGCAGCATCACTTTTTACCAGCAGGGTAGCTTTACAGACTTGTGCCGGGGCCCACACATACCCGACACTTCTTTCATCAAAGCGGTGAAGCTTACCTCAATAGCCGGCGCATACTGGCGAGGCGATGAAAAGAACAAGCAGCTCACGCGCATATATGGCATTAGCTTTTTGAAACAAAAGGACTTGAAAGAGTACCTCGACTTGCTTGAAGAAGCACAAAAGCGCGACCACCGCAAATTGGGCAAAGAGTTAGGTCTTTTCACTTTTTCACAGAAAGTAGGCATGGGTCTGCCACTGTGGCAACCCAAAGGTGCCATGCTGAGAGAGCGGCTCGAAGGCTTTTTGAAAGCTGCCCAGAAAAAAGCGGGTTACCTTCCGGTAATTACACCACACATTGGCAGCAAGGAGCTGTATGTTACTTCAGGACATTATGCAAAGTATGGACAGGATTCATTTCAGCCCATCCTCACGCCCCATGAAGGCGAAGAGTACCTGCTCAAGCCGATGAATTGCCCGCACCATTGCGAAATATATAAATCAGAGCCCCGCTCCTACCGCGATTTACCCATACGCTTCGCAGAGTTTGGCACAGTGTACAGATATGAGCAAAGCGGTGAGCTTCACGGCCTCACACGCGTGAGGGGATTTACCCAGGATGATGCGCACATCTTCTGCACGCCTGAACAGGTGAAGGAGGAGTTTAAGAAAGTTATCAACCTGGTGCTTTATATTTTCCAAACCCTCAGCTTCAATGACTTTGTGACGCAGGTAAGCCTTCGCGACCCTAGCAAACCTGAGAAATACATTGGCAGCGATGAAAATTGGGACAAAGCCGAAAGGGCAATCAAAGAAGCAGTTGAAGAAGAAGGCCTGAATTATGTCATTGTCGAAGGGGAAGCAGCTTTCTACGGACCCAAACTTGACTTTATGGTTCGGGATGCGATAGGGCGAAAGTGGCAACTGGGCACCATCCAGGTGGACTACAATTTACCCGAGCGTTTTGAATTGGAATATGTAGGCCAAGACAATCAGCGCCATAGGCCAGTAATGATCCATAGGGCTCCCTTTGGAAGCATGGAGCGTTTTGTGGCCGTACTCATTGAGCATTGCGCTGGCAAATTTCCTTTGTGGCTTACGCCCGAACAAGTCAAGGTATTGCCAGTAAGCGAGAAATACCAGAATTACGCGAAAGATGTTTCAGATGAGCTAAATAATTGCGATATTCGCGCCCTCATTGACGAGCGCAACGAAAAGGTTGGTCGAAAAATCAGGGATGCTGAGGTAGGTAAAATTCCTTATATGTTGATTATAGGTGAAGAAGAATCCAATTCGGGTACCGTTTCGGTTCGCAAACAAGGAGAAGGTGATTTGGGTAGTATGACAGTATCCGAATTCACCAAGCATATAAATAGCGAAATAAATGCCCTTTTGGGAAACGTATAACTAACACTTAAAAGCCATAGCCAATAAATTTCAAAAGCGGGGTCCGCGACGCGTTGTCAAAGAAGATCCGCATAAAATCAATGACCGAATCACCGCACGTGAAGTGCGGCTGGTTGCAGATGGTATACCCGCTGATGTGTACTCCATCTCAAAAGCCTTGGAAATCGCTGAAGAACAAGGACTGGATTTGGTAGAGATCGCACCAACAGCTGTGCCTCCTGTTTGCAAGATCATTGATTACAAGAAATTTTTGTACGACCAGAAAAAGAAGCAAAAAGAACTTAAAAGCAAGCAATCACAAGTGATTGTGAAAGAAGTACGTTTCGGTCCCAATACGGACGACCACGACTTTGATTTTAAGCTCAACCACGCCCGCAAATTTCTGGAAGACGGCTACAAAGTGAAAGCTTTTGTATTTTTCAAAGGACGTACCATTGTCTTTAAAGAACGTGGAGAATTGCTGCTGCTTAAGTTTGCAAAAGAACTTGCTGAGCTCGGCGCAGTTGAACAACTCCCAAAGCTTGAAGGAAAACGGATGATCATGATGATCAATCCAAAGAAAAAGTAAACAGGTAATACACATAAACAGAACAGGCCATGCCCAAAATGAAAACAGTATCGAGTGCCAAGAAGCGATTCAGCTTCACAGGTACCGGTAAAGTGAAAAGAAAGCACGCCTTTAAAAGTCACATTCTGACCAAAAAGGCGACCAAGCGCAAGCGAAATCTTACCAAGACTACCTTGGTACACGATGCCGATATGAGCAACGTGAAGAACATGCTTTGCGTTTAAAAATAACAGGTTGTTTAATCCCGGGATTGAGTTCAAGATTGCTGCATTGCCAGCAACACTTCTTCCCAAAACTCTAAAATTATGCCAAGATCAGTAAATGCAGTTGCTTCAAGAGCGCGCCGTAAGAAGGTGCTGAAGCAGACCAAAGGCTACTTTGGACGCAGAAAAAATGTGTTCACAGTTGCAAAAAATGCGTTGGAAAAAGGTTTGCAATACGCTTACCGCGACCGACGCCAGAAAAAACGCAATTTCCGCGCCTTGTGGATTCAACGTATCAATGCCGGGGTGCGCACCTACGGCATGTCATACTCTGAATTCATGGGCAAACTCAAGAAACATGACGTGTCACTGAACCGCAAGGTACTGGCCGACCTGGCAATGAACCATCCCGATGCGTTCAAAGCCGTGGTGGATTCAGTGAAATAAATCACAAAATACCTGTTTGCGAAGCCTCCCTCTTAGGGGAGGCTTTTTATTTGGATTAAATTTGTCCATATGCCTATCAAATTACGAATTCTTTTTCTCAGCATCTTGCTCATGGTGTGCACCTTGCTCCCATGCCAGGCCCAAAACGCAAGCAGCGACTGGCTCGCCCTCCCTGCCGATAGCCTCAGTGCTTTGCTTGATAATCTGCCTGAATTTTGTACGCGTGTGGGCCATGCATCATGGCACGTCTCGTCTAAGGAAAATCTTGGTGTAGAGATAAAAAGCAGGCTTGCAGTGATTCATTTTGGAAATTTCGCAGATACACGCAGCAACCACAACGCGCGTGTGCTTCAAGATATTCAAAATGAATTTAATAAACTCAGCGCCGTTTTGATCGCAATACCGCAAGCAGGCCTTCCGGCAAATGATGCCGATGTAAAATTGATGTCGCGCCTGCACGCGCTGCGGCTGCCTTTGCTCATTGACCATGATGGCCAATTGGCCCAATGCAATAGCATAGCGGCTACACCAACAACGCTGCTGCTGAGCCCCGCGGGTAAAGTGCTGAG
Organism: Cryomorphaceae bacterium; assembly: GCA_036751905.1. Classification (GTDB taxonomy): domain Bacteria; phylum Bacteroidota; class Bacteroidia; order Flavobacteriales_D; family Cryomorphaceae; genus T3Sed10-241. Next base: position 659 of record DAIOTP010000109.1, on the reverse strand, counting down.
AAGGTATGAAGGTGTAGTGAATTATGTCGCGCTGAAAGAGGAAATTGCCAGTTGGTATAATCACTTCACGGTCTTGCAAAATACAGACCAACGGCCCTATGCTCCTCCATTCGAAGCTGCCTCACTTCTGAAACCAATTTTGGAATGTCCGATGGGCATCGAAAAAAACGCCAATGATTTCCAACTCTTTGTAAGCGACTTTTGCAGCAACCGCATCTGGGTAATAAGCAATACCGGCGATGTCATCGACATTATCGGAACAGCAGGCAGCGGACACAGAGATGGGAATTGGGCCGAAGCTGCTTTCAATGGCCCCTGGGGCCTGGCTTGGGACGAGCCCAGCAAGGCCCTTTACGTAGCCGACCATTACAACCATGTGATCCGCAAGCTCGACTTTGTGAATAAAACCGTGAGTACTGTTCTGGGGACTGGCGATGTGGCAGATGCAGGTGACATCAAGGGGGTAGGGCGCAACTTCAATCTGCCACTGCCCACTTTTATGAGCTTGAGCGAAAACCAGTTGCGCATTAGCTCCTCCGTGGGTATCTGGCAAGTCGACACCCGCACCGAAGTAGCCGAACGGCTGTTGACCACAGGTACAGTGCAAAGCGAAGAAACGCATAAACCCATTAAAGTCGAACAACCCTCAGGACTGGCAA
>DAIOTP010000108.1:0-11131 GCA_036751905.1 Cryomorphaceae bacterium | reverse complement strand
AGCTTGACAGAGATAAGCCATTCAGGCTTTTACCTCGAAAAGATTTTGCAGCTTGAAGTAATGTTGCCTTCCATTGACAGGACACCCATTGAGAAACAAATTGTGGATTCTTTAGGTGACATGATTGGCTCGCAATCGGAAAATCTATTCGATGTCATTGATAAGAGCAAAAGCTTAGTCAACAGAACCTGCTTGATAACAATTAAATCAATGCGTGATTGCAACAGGTTGATGAATATTCTTAAAATTAACTACTTGCCAATCGCAGACAATGTATTGCTTCGGGACTCTTTGATCATAGAAGCATTGCGAATTAAATATCCTGAATTTGTAAAGCATTTCTTTGAGTCCACGCAGTTTTACACAACAACATTGCATACCGGCGGGCAGGAACACCACCGTCAATTGTACCTTAAATCATCCGACACAGAATTGATTAAAGTGTTCAAAGATGATGCTTATGCAAATTCCTTGGTCTATAAGGAACTGTGTCAAGAAGGGAATGAGTTTAAGTTGAAAACAGAGGATGCCACGGCCATTGCAACTTCATTGCTTCGCGTCTTCACCACCGGTGATTTTTTCTTCAGTGGTAAATCAAGAGAACATCATACAATTAGAAATCCCCTAAGGATACCCATCTATGCACGGTATAATCTCGGAAACGAAAATGTATCATGGCTGGAATTTGCAGAAGCCAGAGAATTTGGCTTAACTAAATTGATAAGTGTTGTTGACACGTGGATTGAGAAAGGGGTAGATTGGGAAGCAGAACAAGTATTCAAGCTGATTAGGGTATACGGCAGCAAAGAAGACTTTGAGAATATCATTCAAGCGCAACTTCATCTGTGCAGAAAGCTAATGACAGTGGAGAAAATTGGCTGGAGTTTGTCCAGTACGCTAAGGGATGATTTGATTTCCAAAATAGCTCAATTAGATGCTCACTTTTTTAGAGATCACTACGGAAATGATGATAATTATTGGAGTTATATACTCGCATGGTTTCGCGAAGAGCTTAAGGCTGAAGATGAGGTGATGGATGACCTACTTGTTCAAGCCAGAAGGCAATCAGCATTTATTGGATTCCCCATCGAGCAAGAGCGTATGTCAGAATTATCGCTCGAAAAATTTGCGAGGATAGTGGATGTAGCTGATGAATACACTTACAAGCTGTGGAGATATTTCTACTTCACTGAAAATTATGAGAAAATACATGAACCCGGAGATAGACAAGTATGGAGGGAAGGAAGAGTTTATCCGGCTGTGGCAAAAGAAAAGATGGCCGATGCCTTGCTCAAAAAGTTTCCAAAAGACTTTATGAAAAAGTCTATAAATCCCAATGCCAGAAACAAAGCTGTCTTTTTCATTGACGAATCGCTATCAGATGTCTTTGAAACTTACGCAAACTTCCACTCTCAAATGAAACTTTTGCCAGAAAGTCCAGAAAGAGATGAATACTTGAGTTTTCTTGATGTTCTCGCAGAGGGTGGATACAAAGATTACCAAGAATTCGACTTTAAAGTACTAATTCCACAGAAATACATTAAGTTAGGATTGGATGAAGCCGGACAAGAGCCCAAAATAAATGAGTAAGATCGAAGCGTAAAGAAATCAACTGAAATGGTAGCAAAGTACAGTTTATCAATTACAATCTAAATGCATCGCGAAACTATGGAAGCTTACAAATACGACATCGCCATCTCTCTCTGCAAAGAGGACGTACCCTATGCCAAAACCCTGGTAAAAGCCCTCAACCCCAAACTGAACGTGTTCTTCTACGAAGACAGGCAAGAGCTACTGATCGGAGAACTTGGGCCGGAGGTATTCGGAGATGTATTTAAGCATGAAGCAAGGGTCGTGGTCATCTTATACCGAAAGGCTTGGGGTGATTCTTATTACACTGAACTGGAGCGTGCAGCGATATTAGATCGCACAGCCAGACCTGATCAGGGTCAAAGCTTTATTATGGTCATAGGCATGGAACCCGCTGCCGTTCCCGGATGGTACCCAAGTTCAAGGATTTATGCCAGCCCAATGAAATTTACAGTGGAAAAATTAGCTGAGTTTATCGAGTTTAAGGTGAATGAGAGAGGTGGAGAGATTAAACAACTCACTTTTGAGGATAAGATCAATATTCGGAAAAGACAAGATCAAAAAAAAGAAGATCGAATCAATTTTTTGCAATCACCTGATTCTAATGAAATTGCTCATAACGAACTTGGCTCGCTTGAAGAGCTAGTAAATAAAAAAATCCAATTTACGCAAGATGTAGGGCTAAATGTAAGGTTTGGTAGAAGACCTTTCAATTCCAAACCTTCTGAAACAAATCAATCTGGTAAAGCATTCATTCTACTCGATAGATACACCCTTCACTTTACCGTGGGGTATCCCACGGTGTGGAACGCTCCCGGTAGTCAGGCTTTTACTCTCGGGATTTCAATCACAATTGATGATGAAGGGACTCAATTAATACCGGGTTACCAAAGCTATATTGAGAACGATATCATTGACAATAAAGAATATAAATTTAATGCTGATGACAACAAAGTTGGTTGGTCGGAAATGATTGAAGTCGCAGATGAGGAGACTAAAGACAAAATACTGTTCAACTTTCAAGATCATGACCCCTATGATTTAGGAAAAATAATCACCACCGAAGAACTTGTCGATTCTTGGTTTCAACAACTTTTTGACTTAATCGATTCAAATGAAGAACTTAATTAGCCTACCATGATTGAACAAACAGAAACAAAACATGGCTGTAAAAAAACCAACTTGGGATTATCCCCTCAGGATTGGAATATTATTCCGCTGCAAAAATTGGTTAGAAAGACAATACGCTATGGAATTGTTCAAACCGGGCCCAGTGTAGAAGACGGAGTTCCTTGTCTTCGTGTAGTCGACATGGATAGTTCGGGTACAAAAAAAGAGGAGCTAATTACAACATCGCTTGATATTAGCAACAAGTTCTCCGATTGTATTTTGGAGGTCGGTGATATAGCCTTTGGATTGAGAGGGGACATTGGAAGGGTGTGGTTAATCTCCTCTGATTTCGCGGGAGTAAATATTACAAGAGGGATAGCCAGAATTAGTGCAAAAGCCGGAATTGATTCAAATTATCTTTTTTATCAGTTGCAGTCTCCTCAAGTCAAGAAGAATATTCTTCTTCAAGTAAATGGAACTTCTTTAAAGGAGATTCCTATTGGAGGGTTGAAGAAAATTTCACTGGCTGTGCCAAGTAAGATATCGGAACAGCGCGCCATCGCCCGCATCCTCTCCGTATGGGATGAGGGCATCACCACCTTGCAGGCCCTGATCCTCCAAAAGCAGGCACGCAAAAAAGGCCTGATGCAGCTGCTGCTGAGCGGGAAGAAGAGGTTTGAGGGTTGTGAAGGGGAGTGGGAGGAGGTGTTATTGGGTGATGTTTTTCGGTTTTTGTCGACAACATCATTCTCAAGAAATGATCTTGAATACACCAACGACTCGGGTAGAGTACGATATATTCATTATGGAGATATTCATGCCAAGTATCAGCACATTATTCTTCCTATCAAGGGAAATCTGGACGTTCCTGTGATTAAGGAGCATATTAAATTTTCTGCCAATGTTGAACTGTTGCAAGAAGGAGACTTGATTTTGGCAGACGCTTCTGAAGATTATGCAGGTGTAGCGGACTGTGTTGAGCTCGCAGAGGTACATGATGAAATGGTGATTCCAGGGCTTCATACTTTTGCCCTGCGCGATAAATCAGGGCTCACAGTCAAGGGCATTCGAGGATACCTGCTAAAAGCTGTCCCTGTGGTCAAACAAATCCGTGAGATTGCTACAGGCAGCAAAGTCTATGGAATATCCAAAACCAATATTGCCAAAGTAAAACTGTACCTGCCATCCAAAACCAAACAACAAAAAATCGCCTCCGTCCTCTCCGCCGCCGACCGGGAGCTGGAAAAACTGGAAGGGCAGCTCGCCGCCCTGCAGCTTCAAAAAAAGGGCTTGATGCAAAAGCTGCTTACGGGGGAGGTGAGGGTTAAAAATACCGAAAGTTATGAAAGCAAGACTTTATGAATTAGATGGCCGCAATACAGGCCGATTGAAATTAAAACGTACCTGTAATTCTCCCAAGGCTGACTGTGGATATTTCCGTATTAGGCGAGGCAGCTTTACCAAGTGTGATACAGCGAGTCCGTTGATCAGAGTTGATCAGACCTACTTTCACAGAAATTTCGCCTTGGCTTTCAAAAAGAAGGTCATTTATTCCTTCTATGAATTTGGAATCAAGGAAGATAATACTTTAGTTTTTGTGGGATTCAATTGGTGGCAACACCAACGCTTCTTGATGTTGCAACGTATGCCTTGGCTTCAGAAAGAAGAGAATATCAGGTGCCTCATCAACATCATGTTCCTTGTTTTGGGGGCCTATATTGGTATTAAAAGTTTGTGAACGGTAAGGGTATGAAATTTTCAGAACGCATAGGAATTACACCGGTAAAAGTTGAGCTTGAAAAAAACGGGATTTCGGTTCCGTTGAGAAACAGGCTGTGGAATGTCATATTGCAAATGCTTGAGCGAATGGGCAACTATTCTTCAGACGACAGAATGTCAGCAAAAGCTACTTTTTTTCATGACCTATGGATGAATTTTATGAAACGACCACTTGATGAATTACCTATTCATCCCTATGGGTCAATTGATGAAACTCATGAGAAAACTGTTTTTCGTTCTTGGTTTTTCAAGGCTGTATGGTATGAAATTTTTGACTTGCTTGAATACGTTTCTAAAGATCAGAAATGGATCCGTGAGATTTGCAACGAGCTTTTGAGAGAAGAAAAATCAGCTTACAGGTTTGCGGATTACATTATTATCGAAATAGATTCTGAGGAAGAAGTTAAAGAGCTTCAGGATGTTCTTGAAAATGCATCGCCATATCATACCGTACGAGCACATCTACAAAAAGCTGTAGCTCATTATGGAGATCGCAAAGATCCCGACTACGTCAACTCTATCAAGGAATCTATTTTAGCGGTAGAATCCATGGCCCAAATCATCACTGTCGCAAGCAATGGTACCTTGGGCCAGTTGCTGAAACGTCTTGATGAAAAGCAACCCATACCCCAAGCCCTCAAAAAGGCTTTTTCATCCCTTTACGGATTCTCGTCGGAAGAAGGTGGAATAAGGCATGCCATGAAACCGAATGGCACTCCAATCGGAATGGATGAAGCCCGGTTTATGCTGGTGGCGTGTTCGGCTTTTGTAAACTATCTGATATCGAAGCATGCGAAGTGATTCAATAGTTAACCCACTCGGGATGCTGCTCGAAAACCATTATGCAGAAATGGCAGAATTGCTTATAAACACGGCCCAGCGCACTGGCAGCATTTTCAAAAAGAGTCCCAACATCACACTGAAATGGAACGTCTTTTACAAAAATCAGTTGACCTTTGTTCTCAAAGTTCTCTACTGGAAAATGAGGGTGAACAGAACAAAAAATAAGGTATGATAAATGAATGGATGATTGGGCGATGGAAATCGTCAGAGAAAATTGACGGGATGGAATTTTGGCTTACGATCAGAGAGGATGATCGAAGTCATCTGGTTCTAGCGCATGAGGGCGGAGCCAGAGAAGTGGATATACAGGGAATACTTCGACTGCCCAGAAATGAAGAAGGTACGTGGAACTTTAGATGGGAAGATGCCACTATCAAAGCAAAAAGCGAGTATGCCGATTTAACTATTTGGAGGAAGATGCCTGATAGAAAATTACTAACCATGGAATTGCCCAATGGAAGGAGGTTCGATATGATCAAAGTAAGTTGATGTTATGTACCTAATGTACGTTGATGAAAGCGGGGATACGGGCCTAACTGGCAGTCCAACGCGCTATTTTATTCTTTCGGCCATCGTAATTCATGAGCTTCGGTGGAGGGACACCCTTGATTCATTGGTTCAGTTTAGACGCATGTTGCGTGACACAAAAGGATTGAAGCTTCGGGAAGAAATTCATGCCAATGAATTGATCAATAAGCCAAAAGAATTGATGCGTATTCAAAGAAATGACAGGCTCGATATCATTAAGAAATGTGTGGATTGGGTTAATGAACAACCGGATATGAATGTGTTTAGTGTTGTTGTAGATAAACATGGTAAAGGTGATGGCATCGACATATTTCAAATTGCCTGGAATACCCTCATTACAAGATTCGAGAACACCTTGGGATACCGCAATTTCAAAGGCCCAAGGAACAGTGACGAACGAGGCATGATTATCGCGGACAATACGGATGGATTGAAATTAAGGCAATTGGTTAGAAGAATGCGCCATTACAATGCCATCCCAAACAATCAGCAATTGTACCACCAAGGCTACAGAAACCGCAGAATGATTCATGTCATAGAAGATCCTGTATTCAGAGATTCCAAACAGTCACTCATTCTTCAAATGAATGATGTGCTGGCATATTGCTGCCGTCAATTGTATGAACCGAACAGCTACATGAGAAGAAAAGGCGGGGCTAACTTTTACAGTCGCCTTTCAGATGTAGTTGTGAAAGAGGTTTCTTCAAAAAACAATTATGGAATTGTTGAGAGATAAAAAAGGTGGCTCTCGCCACCGGGTGAATCCTACTACAGGGACTGGCCCTGTTTCAGATTCACTTCAAATATACAACATACATACTATATACACACTATATACACACCCATTCCCCGGACAAAAAAAACGCCCCAGGTCAAATTACGGGGTTTTGTTGCAAGCCCAACAGTGCAAGCTGTTTCGCCGTTGCCGACTTATGCTTTTTCCGAAAAGGAAACTCAGAGAACAAAAAAAGCCCATAACTGCACTAAGAAGGGTACCCTTCAACGATACGCGATCGACCTTCATGCAGAACAGGCCTCAATCATTTCAAAATAAAGGTGGCACGAGCCACCGGATGAATACTACTGCGGAGACGGGCTCCGGCTCACATTCACTACAAATGTAGTAAAATTTTCACCTGGATAAACCATTTTAAAGTCGAAGACCATGAACCTCAGCTACCAAGAACTCGATGACTCCCAGGCCCCGGCCATGCGCCTCCTGCAAAAAATGGGTTGGCAGTGGCTCTCCCCCTCTATCATTGATGCCGAGCGGGGCGACCTGCGCAGTCAGGTGCTGCTCGAAGGCATACTGGCCGAGCGGCTCAGTGCCATCAACCGCTTTGAGTACAAGGGCGCCATGTATCCCTTTTCGCAAAGCAGCGTGCAGTCGGCCATCACCGCACTCAAGAATGTAGCCGACATAGGTCTGGTGCAAACCAATGAGGCGGTGTTCGACCTTATCACCCTCGGCAAGAGTTTTAACGAAACCATACAGGGCGACCGCAAGGCCTACACCCTTAAGTACATCGACTGGGAGCATCCGGAGCGCAACGTATTCCACATGGCCGCCGAAATGGAGATCGAAGGGGCCCGCCACCATTGCCGTCCCGACATTGTGCTTTTTGTCAATGGCATACCCTTCGTGGTGATCGAGAACAAGCGCCGCGACAAGGAAGATTCCATCGCCGAAGCCATTTCACAACACCTGCGCAACCAAAAGCAGGAAGATGGCATTCCGAGGCTTTTCTACTATTCCCAACTGCTCCTTGCGGTGCAGCCCAATGAACTGAAGTACGCTGTGACGGGCACCCCCGCCAAGTTTTGGTCGGTGTGGAAAGAAGACAATGAAAAGCAAGTGGCCCGCCTCCTCAAGCGCAGCGTTGATGGACTGCCTGCCGAAGAACGCCTGCCCACAGCACAAGACCGCAGCCTCTACAGCCTCTGCCAACCCGACCGCCTGCTCGACCTCAGCTACAAGTACCTCGTGTACGACGGCCCCATCAAGAAGGTGTGCCGCTACCAGCAATACTTCGCCGTGCAAGACACCCTCAAGCAGGTGCGGCAGTTCAACAAAGACAACCACCGCAAAGGCGGCGTGATATGGCACACCACTGGCAGCGGCAAGTCGCTCACCATGGTAATTCTCTCCAAAGCCCTCTCACTGCAAGCCGACATTCCCTCGCCACGCGTCGTGGTGGTCACCGACCGCATCAACCTCGACAAGCAGATTTACAAAACCTTCCTCAGCTGCGGCAAAGTGGTCAGGAAGGCAGCGAGCGGCAGCGACCTGGTGGAATTGCTCAAGGACAAAGGCAATGAAATCATCACCACCATCATCGACAAGTTTCAAACGGCGCGGGGTAGCTCCGCTTTTGTAGATCCCGACCCCAACATCTTTGTGCTCGTAGATGAAAGCCACCGCAGCCAGTACGGCACTGCCAATGCCACCATGCGCAAAATGCTGCCCAATGCCTGCTTCATCGGCTTTACGGGCACGCCCCTCATGCACAATGAAAAGAGTACAGCACGCAAGTTTGGTGGCTTCATCCACAAGTACACCATCGAGCAGGCCGTGAAAGATGGCGCGGTATTGCCCTTGCTTTATGAGGGCCGTTCGGCAAAATTGCTTGTAAACCGCGAGCAAATCGACAAGGGGTTCGAGCGCCTCGCGGAGCCCCTTTCGGAAATGGCGCGAAAAGACCTCAAGAAGAAGTTTTCGTCCATCTCACGCATCTACGAGTCCGAGCAGGTTATTGAAGAAATTGCCTTCGACATTGCGCAGCATTACTGCAAACATTGGCAAGGCACAGGCTTCAAGGCCCAGCTCGCCGTGCCCAAAATTGATACCGCAGTGCACTACCAAAAATACTTTGAGGCGCAGACCAATCCCGATCTCATGGTCAATACCCGCGTGGTATTCACCCCGCCCGACAGCCGCAAAGACCATGAGGATGTCTGGAAAGAAAGCAGCAACGAAGCCCGCAAGTATTGGTCGCAAATCGTCGAGAAACATGGCGACCAAGAGAAATACGAGAACTGGGTGATCGACCATTTCAACGAAGATTCGCGCACCGTGGAGATCATCATCGTGGTGAGCAAGCTGCTCACTGGTTTCGATGCCCCGCGCAACACCGTGCTCTACCTTGCCAAGCCCTTGCATTCGCACAATTTGCTGCAAGCCATCGCCCGGGTCAACCGACTTTTTGAGGGCAAAAGCCACGGCCATATCATCGACTATGTGGGCATCCTCGGTAAGCTCGACGAAGCCCTCACCAGCTACAGCGCCTTTGAGGGTTTTGACGAAGAGGACTTGCGACACACCGTGATAGGCACCGATGAGGAGGTGCGCAAAGTTCCCCTGCGCCACGCCGATGTGCTCGATATTTTCAAATCACTTTACGTAAAAGACGATCTGGAGGTGCTTGAGCGCCACCTCGCCCCCCAGGACATACGCGACCGATTTTACGAGGCCGTGAGCGCCTATGCCCGCATCATGCAAACCGCCCTTTCATCCGATGCTTTTTACGTGGAGTTCAGCGAAACCCGCATCGACTTTTTCAAGGCCGAGTTGAGGCGTTTTGAAAAGCTCCGCACTTCCGTAAAACAGCGCTATGCCGACAGTATTTCCTATAAGGAATACGAACCACGCATCCGCAAATTGCTCGACACCCACATAGGCGTTTCTGACATGGAGGTAATCACCCAAGGCGTCAACATCCTGAATACCGCTCAGGTGGCCGAAGCCCTGGAGCAGTATGGCAAAACCCCTGCCTCCAAAGCCGACTACATCGCCAGCAACATGAAAAAGGTGATTCGTGAAAACATGGAGAAGGACGAGGCCTTTTACAAGAAATTCTCCCAGCTCATCGAAGACACCATCCGTTCTTTTCAGGAAGGCCGCCTCGATGAAAAAGCCTACCTCGAAAAGGTGCTCGGGATCCGCAAAGACCTCGAAAAGGGCCACCAGGAAGGCATCCCCGAATCGGTGCAAAGCGAACCCCGGGCCAGGGCCTTTTTTGGGGTGCTACACGAAGCCCTCAGCAATGCCCAGGGCAAGGAAGCCACTGCCCGCATTGCTGAGTCATTGGCCCAAGCCGCCACCGACATTGCTGCCCTTGTGGAAGGCCTCGTGATCCGCGACTGGAAGCGCAACCTTGACGTGCAGCGCCGCATGGAAAACGAAATTGAAGATTACTTGCTGGCGCACCGTCATTCCCTCGGTATAGACCTCAGCTTCGATGAGATCGATGAGATTTTGCTGAAAAGCCTCAAAGTAGCCAAAAACAACTATTGATGGAGCATCTCAGCTACGGCACCACCACCCTGCATTACGCGCTCGAGTACAGCGACCGCAAAACCATGGCCATCGAAGTGCATCCCGATAAATCAGTTTGGGTCATCGCTCCCCTCGAGACCGAGAAGGCCGAAGTGGAGCGCCGATTGCTCAAGCGTGCCCGTTGGGTGTTGCGACAGCAGCAGTATTTTGACCAGTTCCTGCCCCGCATGCCCCAACGGCAATACCTCGCCGGCGAAGCACATTACTACCTCGGCCGCAAGTACATGCTTGTGGTGCGCAAGCATCCCATCAAAAAGGTAAAGCTCAAAGGCGGCGAACTGCAGGTGCACAGCCCATACACCGAACCGGAAGTGGTAAAAGCCTTGCTCGCCTCATGGTACTACAGCCACAGCATGCCCAAATTCAGGGAGGTCTTTGAGGAGTGTCTGCCCATGTTCAAGCGTTTCAACATCGGCAGCCCTGCCCTCGAAGTGCGCCGCATGAAGCACCGTTGGGGCAGCTGCCTTCCGCCCAATCAAGAGACCCATCACGATGGCAAAGTCATCCTCAACCCCGAACTCATCAAAGCCCCCAAGCGCTGCATGCAGTACGTGGTAATCCACGAGCTCTGCCACCTCATCATCCCCCACCACAACAAAGCATTCTACAGCCTGTTGGCCGAGCTTATGCCTGAATGGGAGCGGTGGAAGTTGAGGCTGGAAGGGGTTGTGGGGATGTGAGTAAAAGTGGGTAAGTGCTTTGAAATCTGATTGGCTAAAAAGAGTGACCTTCCTGGTTTAAATTTAGTTTAGGCTGCTTGCTAGCAGTGCTTTAAGTTTTGATAGGGTTTCTTTATCTATAACTACTTCCCTAATAACATGCATTATATCAGTCAGGTCTAAGGTATGTATCTGACCTGTTTTTATATAGGAGGGATACTTTATTCCGGTCTCGGTTGAAAGAGGAATGTCGCGCACAGTAAATGGTTTCCCTCCACATCTACTG
>DAIOTP010000107.1:0-11989 GCA_036751905.1 Cryomorphaceae bacterium | reverse complement strand
CGCAACCTGGTAAGCATGAGCAAAACCAGTGGAGCGATGAGTTGAAAATAGCTGAAATTTGTAGGGTGCGGGTATTTGTCTTCACCCATGGCACGCGATTCTGCTGTGCCGAGTCTTTGGAAGGTCACGTCACCGTCATAATAAATCCAGCTAAATGTGACCACACAGAGAAAAATTGTACCTATAAACAGCCAGAGTACCCACCATTTTTTGTCTTTGTTGCTTTCTATGAACGTGCCGATGCTCTGTATGCTGTCATTTGCCACCGCTGCATAGGCGGCAAATGCAAAGCCCAACCACATGGCTGCCTGACCAAAGCCAGCCATGATTTCAGCAAGCAAGAGCCCTGCGAGCACTACAGCGAGGAACAAACGTTCCTTGGCGAAAAAGTCAAATACATTTAAGTAGAGCCTATTCCTATCTGTATGGGGTACACGCTTCATGTGGTGGCGAAGATAGAAAGGCAAACTTATAGCATGCAAGGCTTTTTGTCCATCAAGGGCTGTTTCAATGTTAAGTTTGTCTTAAGGAATGATATACTGCTTTAATACAAATACATAGTCTCAAAATTAGTGTGCATATGTGCATATTCAGCACGCTATGCCTAAGTTTGACAGCGATTAATGAAGTTATAAATCACAATACAATGAGAAAAAGACTGGTAGCCGGCAATTGGAAAATGAATAAACTCTACCAAGAGGCAAATGCCCTTTTCAATAAACTCAATGATGAAGCAGTTACCCTCCCTACAGAGGTGGACGTAATGATTGCCCCACCAGCCCCTTATTTGAGTTGGTTTGCCAAAGGCAGCACGCGTAAAATTGAAACCGGAGCACAGGATGTCGGGCACCGAACCGAAGCGGAAGGAGCGTATACAGGTGAAGTTTCTGCACATATTTTGAAATCGCTTGGCGTGCATTACGCCATTGTAGGCCACAGCGAAAGGCGTGCATACCACGGAGAAGATGACACGCTGATTGGAAAGAAAATAGCCGCATGCATAGCGGGCGGCATAGCACCCGTGTACTGCTGCGGTGAAGTATTGGAACAGCGCGAAGCGGAGCAGCATGTCCATGTGGTACGACAGCAGGTGAGTACAGCGCTCAAGGGATTGAGCGCCTCGGAGCTTGAACAGCTCGTAGTAGCCTATGAGCCTGTGTGGGCCATTGGCACTGGGAAAACGGCAAGTCCAGAGCAAGCCCAGGAGATGCACGCTGCCATTCGCAGTCTGCTTGCAGAATTGTATGGCGGGCCATTTGCCGATAAGGTGCGTATCCTTTATGGGGGTAGTGTGAAACCCGCAAATGCTGCTGAGATTTTCGGCAAGCCCGATGTGGATGGCGGCCTTATTGGGGGAGCCTCGCTCAACGCCATTGATTTTATTGCCATCATCAAGGCAGGTTTGTGAACGACTACATCTGTTACCGCTTCCATTGTGAGCCGCTGCAACCACTTGCTGAGATTCTGATCAGTGAACTTGCTGACCTGGCCTTCGAGTCATTTGTAGAAAAGGAAGATGGTTTTGAAGCTTTCTTGCCTGCCGCAGAGGACTGCGAGGCAATGGTAGCAAAGCTACTTACGCGATACAAGGAGCTGGGAAGTGTCACTTTTGGTAAAACCTATGTGCCCGGTCAAAACTGGAATGCAGTGTGGGAGAGTGATTACCAAAATGTTCGTGTGCGCGATCGCTGCCTGGTAAGGGCGCCCTTTCATCCAGCTGAGCCACACATGGAAACAGAAGTTGTTATAGCCCCACAGATGTCGTTTGGCACGGGGCACCATGCCACCACCTATCTCATGCTTGATTATTTGCTCGATGTCGACCTGCAAGCTATGGACGTGCTTGATATGGGCTGCGGTACGGGTGTGCTGGCCATAGCGGCCTTGCTTCGCGGTGCTGCTTCGGCCTTTGCTGTGGATATTGAACCCCATGCCGTCGACAACACGCTGTACAATGCTGCATTGAATGGAGTACAACCCCTTGTTGAAAAAGGTGCAGTGGAGCTTCTTAAATCGAAAAGCTTTCATCTTATATTCGCCAATATCAACAAAAATGTTTTGCGTGCCGATATGTCCATGTATGTAGCCAGTATGCAGTCCGGAGGGATTCTTTTGCTCAGCGGTTTTTTCGTTGATGATGTGAATGAATTGCGTCAGCATGCCGAGGCTTGTGGCCTCATTTTTGCCGAAAGGCGCAATAAAGATGAATGGGCAGCATTAAAGCTTACGAAGCCGTAGCCATGAAAACAACACTTCTTATTCTCGCAGTTCTCATCACTGGCGGGTCGACCTTTTCTCAAGCCTTCAAAGGTTTTCCACGTGAACCGGAAGCTTTTTGTGCTGAGCTTTCGAAAGTATTCAGCGAAGTGGATAAAAAGGATGCCAAGACGCTGCTCGACGAGCGCTTTACGCCATTTTGGACTGCTGCCAATCCTTACAATGAGCAGCAACAAGCGCGTATCTATTCCATCGCTGATGAGTTGCAGAAGAAACGTTTTCGGCCCTTTCCATTCATTGAAATGTATTTGAATGCATTGATGGCGTTTCCGGGCTCCAATCAGGAGGGTGAGAACTTTGAGGTATGGCTCAACACCATGGATTTCATAGCTGGGAAAAGCAAGAAAGCTATGGAAGATTATCTCAGTATGACCGATTTGCTTCTGCGCGAAAATACATTCTTTACGAGCAGTTCAAGTACGTGGAAGGTGAGCAACGACCGATGGTTTTTTGCCTTTGATGGAAAAAGCTATACTGTTGAATTTCCTGATGTGAACCTGATATGCCTTGCCAAAGGCGACAGCAGTGTGATATATGCCACGAAAGGCACCTATTACCCTGATGAGGATAAGTTCAGGGGCAGCGACGGCAAGATAACATGGGAACGCGCTGCCCAAAATCCCAATGAGGTGTATGCCGTGCTCAACAAGCCTTATGAACTGAGCATGCGGAGCAGTTCATTCCGAATGGATTCCGTACAATTTTTCAACACTTTTTTTGCGTTTCCTCTTATGGGTATCCTTGAGGAAAAAGTACTTGCCAACGTGACACCCGAAAAGGCGACCTACCCGCAGTTCACATCATATGAAAAGCGGTTGGTCATCAAAGATGTGATGCCGAGTATTGATTACAATGGTGGCTTCCGTATGGAAGGAGCCAATTTAAAGGGTTCAGGTTCTAAAGATTATCCAGCCATTCTCACGTTCAAGCGAGAAGGGGTACCCCAACTGCTGAGCTATGCCCAATTTTATTCGATCAAGGATGACAGAATTTCATCGAGCGATGCCCGGGTGGTAATTTTGCTCAACAATGACAGCATCGTGCACCCGAGTCTTACATTGCGTTACCAAAACACCAACAGGCAGCTGAGCCTTATTCGGAGTGATGAGGGCTTGAGCAAATCACCCTATTACGATTCTTACCACCGCTTGGATTTATATTTTGAAGCCCTTTTTTGGAACATTGACGATCCTGTAATTCGCATGGGCAACTTGCCGGGCAGCACAGAAACACGGGCTGCTTTTGAATCGTCAAATTACTTCAAGAAATCGCGTTACACCAGCATACAGGGTATGGACAGGGTGCATCCGCTGTACGCAATTCGGCAATATGCACGGCGGATGAACTCTGACTATTTGGATGCCAATGCGCTGGCCCAGTCTATGGGCTTTACCCTCGACAATTATGTGCACGTGCTTATAGACCTCAGCAGCAAGGGATTTTTGGACTACGATGTGGCTACAAAATCGGTAGAGCTTCGTCCTAAGCTCTATGACTACATTTCGGCTGCGGCGGGCAACATCGACTATGACGTGTTGCTCTTCAACTCCGATGTAAAGGACGGACGCAATGCTGAGTTGAATCTGGTGAATCTGGATCTCAAGCTCAAAGGAGTGAGTCAAATTTTGCTGAGTGATTCCCAAAATGTAGTCATTTATCCGGCAGGAGGCGATGTGAGCATCCGCAAAAACCGCGATTTCTACTTTGGTGGCGTGATCAAATCGGGACGATTTGAATTTTATGGTCAGGAGTACTTTTTCAATTATGACAAGTTCCTTATTGACCTCATAGCCGTTGACAGCTGTCGCTTATACGTGCAAGACTTCAAGCCTGAGTACAAATCTTTGCGCAAAGTGAAGAATGTTATTGAAGGAGTCGGAGGAACCTTGGAGGTGGACAATCCCTTTAATAAGTCGGGATTGAATATGGATTTCACTTCTTATCCCATATTCACATGTGATCGGCCTTCATTCGTGTTTTATGACAATGGTTCCATCCAAAAAGGTGTTTATGAAAGAGACAAGGTTTACTTTGAGCTAGAGCCCTTTGTACTGGATAGCCTTGACAATTTTGCCACTGAGCAAATTGCCCTTGCGGGAAAATTCGTTTCGGGCGGAATCTTCCCGGAACTCCAGGAAACCATCGGTGTGCAAAAAGACTACTCGCTCGGATTCGTTCGGTCCACGCCCGCCAATGGCTTGCCTTTGTACGGTGAAAAAGCCCGCTTTAAGCGTGATATAGTCGTGAACTGGGACGGAATACAGGGCGATGGTGATTTAGAATACCTCACCAGCACATCCAGTTCCGAACGCTTTGTGTTTTACCCCGACAGCACACGTGGATTGACCAAACGATTTGTGAATGAGCCAAAAAGCGCGCCGCCACAGGTGCCTGAGGCCAATGCCGAAGTGGTCGATTTGACTTTTTTGCCCATAGCCAATGCCTTGCAAACCAAGGTGAAAAAAGAGAAAATTAGCATGTACAATGGGCAAGCGGAAATGCAAAAAGGAGTGCTGGAGCTCACTCCTGAAGGCTTGACAGGCGACGGTATCGTGGAGTTTTCAGGAGCCGAACTCGAATCGAATTTGATTACCTACCGGCTCGAAACTTTCGATTCCGATACAGCTGCCTTTCGCCTTGTGGCCCTGAAAGAAGCCAACCTTGCCTTTAGCACAGACAATGTAAAGGCCCACATCGACTTTGCCAATCGGGTGGGTGAATTCAAATCCAATGGCGATGAAACCAAGGTTGAATTTCCTGTAAATGAATATTTCTGTTACATGGATGAATTCAAGTGGTTTATGGACCGCAATGACGTAGCTCTGGAAACTTCCCGCGAAATGCTCACCGATTTCGTCATCGACACTGAATTGGACATGAGCCGCAGCAACTTTTTCAGCGTCAACAAAAACCAGGACTCTCTCAATTTCATGTCGCCCAAGGCGGTATATGACCTGGATACCTACACCATCACCTGTGATCAGATTCCATGGATTCGGGTAGCCGATGCCAAAATTACTCCTGACAGCGGACGGGTGGTTATTCGCCGAAAGGCAAAAATGGATCCACTGCTCAAATCAAATATCGTGGTCAATTATGTCACCCAGTATCATACGGTTGAGAGTGCCATAGTGAATATACTTTCCCGATTCAACTACACAGGCAGTGGTGATTATTTTTACTTCGACGAAAACAAACAAGCCCACAAAATTTCTTTGAACAGCATTGTGGTTGATTCAACGAAGCAGAGTATTGGCTCAGGTAAAATACTGGCAAATGAACAGTTTTTCCTCAGCCCACACTTTGAATACCAAGGTGAAGTAACAATGCGTTCGAACGACAAGTTCCTTACATTCAATGGAAGTACGCGGATCGTGCATGCTTGTGAGCGGCTGGAACGCAACTGGATGCGTTTTCAAACGCTTGTAGATCCGGAACAAGTAATGATCCCGGTAGACACTTTGTTGAATGACGACCGCGGAAACCCCGTAGCTGTGGGACTCAATCTTACAAACGATCCATATGAAGTATATGGTGCATTCCTCTCTGCGTTGAAATTTCCGGACGACAAGCCCATTTCCGATTCAAGAGGGTTTTTGTTTTTCAACAAGAATGCGCAGATGTATGAAGTAGCCTCAAAAGAAAAACTCAATCAGAAAAGCCTCCCGGGCAATTATGTGTCGCTCAATAAGTCGAGCTGTGCATTGGGTGCTCAGGGACGGTTCGAACTGGGTGAAAAATTGGGGCAGTTTGGGATGGAGGTTATGGGTAAAATGGAGTTTGACCCCATTGATGAGAAGTTGGAAATGGACGTGGCCATGGTGCTGGACTTCTTTTTCAATGACGATGCCATGCAGCGCATGGAGAAGTATCTCGGTGGCGTACCGGATCTAAAGCCAATTGATTTTGCGAAAAGCAACTATGAGTATGCTATTAGGGAGCTCTTGGGCCTGGAGGAGAGCGACAAAGTAATTTCTGAACTCAGCCTGAGCGGCACAATGAAGCGTCCGCCGGAATTGCTGCGTCGTACCCTTTTCATCACGGATCTAAAAATAGGCTGGGATGCGGCACTCGAGTCCTTTGTAAGCAGCGGCCCCATCGGGATAGCTGGTCTGGGAAAGAATACGTTTTTCAGACAAGTACCTGGAAAAATTGCTTTAGAAAAGAAGCGCAGCGGCGACATATTGCACATCTATTTGGAAGTGGATGAATCGAATTGGTATTACTTCACTTACAAACGGGGTTTGATGCAGGTATTTGCAAGCGATAAGGAATTCAACAACATATTGATGGAGTTGAAAGATGACAAGCGAAAGCAGTCTGGCGCGAAAAAGGAAGACAATTACGAGTTCATGCTTGGCAGCAAGAGCAAGCTCAATATTTTCCTTGATCAGTTCATGTTTTAGAAAGGGGTATATTTGGGGGTTAAATCGCAACTTCTGAGGATGCTGCGCGTATACTGAACACCCTTAAACATCACCCTGGTGCCTATCCCCAAACACGGCTACCTTTTCTCTTTATTGATATCAATCTGTTTTTCAACAGGATGGGCGCAGTATAGCCCTTTGGATTTACAGAAAGAAACCGATGCGCTATTCACAAGCGGCGCGTATGCAGAGGCCATGTCTGGGTATGCCCAATTGCTCAGCCTTGAGCCTACCAACCCAGAGTACAACTACAAGTATGGGGCTACTGCGCTCTATGGTGACCCATCAAAGCGGGAAGAGGCGATCAAATACTTAAAATTTGCCAGTGGCAAAGGCGGTGTGGAACCACTTGTGTGGTATTTTCTTGGTAGGGCCTATCACCTCAACTACCAATTTGCCGATGCAGTGCAGGCCTATCTGAAATTTGCCGAGAAGGCCCCAAAAAAACAAGCGGATGATTGGCAAGTGGCCCGCGTTATTGAAATGGCCGGCAATGGCAAAGGCTTATTGAGCAGTATCAAAGAAGTAACAGTGCTCGATAAGAAGCAGGCGGACGACCGTGAATTTTTCCGCTATTATGACTTGAGTCATATCGGTGGCAAAATACTCGTGACTCCCCAAGAGTTGCTTTCTTCACTGGATATAAAGCGCAATCACCGCTCGCTGATGCACTTTAGGGGCAGTGGAACTACGGTATATTTTTCGAGTTATGGAAAAGATGGCAAGACAGGTTTGGATATTTACAGCGCTGAGGTACTTCCTGGGGGTACCTTCAGCAGTCCAAAACTCCTGCCAGGCACCGTCAATACGCCTTATGATGAGGACTTTCCCTACTTGCATCCCGATGGCCGTACGTTTTACTTCTCTTCCAAAGGCCACAGCAGCATGGGAGGCTATGATGTATTTCGCTCTTCATTCGACGCAGCTTCAGGTGCTTTTGGAAGTCCTCAAAACATGGATTTCGCCATCAATACCCCCGATGATGACATATTCTACATTGCTGATTCCCTCAATCAATACGCCAATTTTGCATCAGGGCGAAGCAGCAAGCAAGGGCAGCTGCATGTGTACCAGGTGCGTGTGCAGATGGCTCCGGTTAACCTTACGCTCGTCAAAGGAGTGTTCAGCAACCGCATAAACCCTGGATTGCGCACCACCAAGATTACCGCGCGTGATGCCGCCACCAACAAAACTGTAGATGTACAGTATTCCGATCCCAACAATGGCGACTATTTGCTGTCATTTCCAAAAAGTGGACGTTATAAAATACTCGTAGAAGCACAAAACAGCGATAGGGTACATTCCGGGATGGTGGAAATTCCGCACAGCGATGCCATGAGCGCATTTGTGCAAGAATTAGAGCTGATTGCTCCCTCGGGCATTGAAAAACTCATCATCAACAACCGCTTTGACCAAAAATACGAGGGTGATCTGTCCGCCCTTTTGCAGGAAATGTTGCGAAAACGGGCTGAATTGGAAGTTAATTTTGATCAGGTGGAGGAGCCCGAGGAGGTAAGCGAAGTAGTGGAGGATGCACCTAACCTGGCCCTCGCTTACAATGCCGCAGGTTTTGGTGCGGGACTGAGCAATGAGCGGGTAGTGGGTGCTGCTGTACAAAGGGTGGAACAGTTGCAAGCCAGTGCCGATGCGCTTCTGGATAAGAAAAATAGCGCTGCTGCCGAAGCAGGTTTAGCTTTTGTAAAGGCACAACAACTGCTGGCGGAGGCCAAGACCAAGGCAGCCATTGACCCGCAAAGTGATGGCGGTGCAGCTTCATTTGAAGCGGCTGTTGCACAATATGAAGCACAGCTCGCTTTGGAAAAGGCCCGTGTGGCCACAGAGCTCTCCGTAACACTCCATGAGAAGTATAAAGAACTTCAAGCAAACACAGATGCCGAGCGTGGTCTGGTTGAAAATCTCCAAACTGAAGTTGCCTCCGGCGATTATGACCGTGTGCTCGCTGCCTTGAAGCAACAAAACGAGCGCCTCCGCACCCAAGACAAAGTGAGCACCCGCGTGGATATGGTGGCGGAGATCAGTCTCGCAGGGAAAGATGCACGTGCTGAGGCTGATAAGGCCATGCGTAGGGCGATTGGCCTCAGGAATGAATCAGAATCACTTGTTGGCGACCGCAACAACAAACAGCGACAGCTCGAGCGGAGTAAGGGCAAGGCTGCAGCGGATTTACAAACCGCAATAGAGCGGCTCAATGATGAAATTGCTGATATCCAAAAAGTAATTGCCAATGCCTACAGCCAAGCCTCCGAGAAAGAAGCCATAGCAGCGCGCTATGGGGAGCAGGTTGCTCTTCTGCAAAATTTGCCGGAAGTGCAAGGCAGTGAATCCAGTGAAGGGCCTGCCACTGCCGATATCAGTACATTGGATGGCGATATTAAGGTTATTCGCATAGATAAAAAAGCAGCCGAAGCATTTCTTATAAAACGTCCAGACGCTCTTGCAGCCATTGGAACGGGCAATACATTGCGCGAGTTTCAAACCGTCACTGGAGTTGGGACATACAGCATTGAAGAGGCCCTGGCCCTTCAGGAAAACAGCAACAATTACGCCGCGGCTCAGTCTAAGTCTCCAGGCCGCACTGCAAGCGATCAGGATCAAAGCCCTGGGGCCAAAGAAAAAACTGAAGGGACAATGGTTCAAGTTGATGAATCACAGATTGCCCGTGTTTCAAAATCGTCTTCAGAAGGGCTTTCAGAAGTGGCAAGGCAAGTCACTGGTCTGGAAGAAAATGCTCAGTATGAGGTTGCGGCGACCCTCCCAGATACTGCACGAGTAGCGCAAGCCGCAGGAATTAAAAATAATGCTGCTTCGACAGTTGAAGATGGGGATATAACCGAAGCAACAAGCAATGAAAAAGCTGGCGATGTGAAGCTGGCTCGTTCTTCTGAAATCCAATCCAAAAATGACATTCAGCGTGATCTGGAAGAAGCCAATGACTGGGTAAAAATCATCGAGGAAAGCATGGCAGAAATTGCTGATGCTGCAGCAGCAGGGGATGCCGACGCCGTAGCCCAGCAAGAATCATATCAGCAGTTGCTGGACGAGAAGCGTGTTCAAGTTGCAGAGCTGAAAACCCAAATTGCGGAGGTGGGGGCTGATTTGGAATTGCCGGAGCGCATGGCCCTGGCGCTCGAGGAGGCATTGGCTGATGTTGCCGAATTGGATATCAACTTGATCACCAGGCTCGAGTCTAAATTCAATGAGGCGAGCAGCTCCCCTTCATTTGTGTCAGATTTGAACAAGGTGGACAATACCTATATTGATGCACTTACAGCTGTTGAAACTTCTGGAAAGAGCGCACCTGAGATTGCAGCCGAAAGGGTGGCTTTGAATACAAAATTGATAGCCGAGCTGAGCACAACCATGCAATCGCCCGGGGTGACTGAAATAGACAGAGATCGCCTACTGGAAATAAAGCGCATCAAAACCCTCGAAGTGCAGGATGACCGGCTAGTGATGGAAGGCCGATCCAATTACGAACCACGCAGTGCTGAGGCCATGGCTTATGCTGCCATGTTGGCAAAGGCAGGTGAAGATGAATCGGAAAACGGATTCAGTCAAACTGGTGTTGACAATAGTAAAGAAATCATAGCCAATGAATTGAGTCCTGCTTTGCGCGATGCGCTTGAGAAGCCTTACAGTTGGGATGATGTGGTGCCCGGATACATTGATTTGGTGGGCCAAACGCTCACCGAGAAATCAAGTCCACAACAAATTGAGAAAAGAATTGAAGCACACAAAGCAATGCTCCTTCGGTTGAAGGATGACATCTCCATTTTCTCTATTCTTGTCGAGAGCGGCGAAGCCCCTGACACGCGCGTCCGTCTGCGCTACGAGCAGCTCCTCACAGAGCGCAATAACATAGCCGATGCCCTCAGTGAGGATAAGAAATTGCTTGACAAAGCTATTCTTTATCAGGATGTGGCGGATGACATAACAAAAGGCAAGGACACCGGGCTGGATGAGGCAAATCTTGCAGGAGCTTCTCCTATGCGATTAAGGGCCGATACACTCGCCGGGCAGGTCGAAACTTTCATTGCCATTGAGTCAAGTAAACTGGAAGAAGCTTACGCCAAACTCAAAAATAGCGGAAACTCTACCTCGGCAAAGCTTACAGAAATGGCACGGCTCAACAAGGCAATGGCCAATGCCATAGGAATTGAAATTGATGCACTGATTGCCTTTTTGGACGAAGCCGATGATGAGGTGGTTCAGGATAAGGTGCAGTTGGAAATTCAAAAACTCGATGCCGTACTTGCTGATAAGCTTCAGGAAGTAGATCGACTTACTGCCGAAGCGGAATCGGCTGAAATGATCACAATGGCACAGTCAATTCCCGCTACACAGCAGGAGCAAAGCCCGGCAATGAACGGGGAGGATAGTGCGCAAATAGACAACGAGCGGTTGGAGCTGGCATCCATGCAAATAGCCAATATGCCTCCAATTTCGGTTGAGGATTTAACTTATAAGTCATTGTATGCGAGCATGAGCATTGCTTCTCTCGAAAAAGCCGATAACGAAGCAAAGCAACAGCGCACAGAAGCAAAAATATTGAGTGAAGCATATCGAAATGCCGCAAGCAGCGAAGAACGCAAACAAATTTTCGAACAAATAGAAAAAGCTTCCAATCGGGTAATTCGTGCTGATATTGAACTCAATAAGGCAGTGAAACAAGCAAATGCTCTCGAAGCAAACTTTTATTTATCAAGTATTGAGGCATACTACACTGAACTAAACACAACAAGCACAGCAGATAATGCCCAAGCTCAAGCGCTTTATGAAGAAACTGCACGAACTGAGCAAGCCATCAGGGCGCTGCATTCTCAGCGCGATGAGCTTGATGCATTCGATACTGAGACGTATGCAGACATATTGCGTGAAGAGAAACAATTGATCGACAATCTGGAAAAAGTACTCTCGGGCTTTGAAGCGCTCAGTTCATCGGTTGCTGCAGTGAGTGATGCAGCCAAGAAAGATGAGGCAAGTGACACCGAAGCAGGGATCACTACGCGCCCTGATGCTCCTCGGGCAGTTGTTCTTCCTGCAGAAGTTGCGGTGCTTAGCGCAGCTGAAGCAGATACTTCGACGCCTGAGTTCATTCAGTCCGAACAAACAGTAGCGGCAGCTTCGACATCACAGCCGAAGGCGGATTCGGTTGATTCCGTTGTTGCCATCTCCGAACAAGAACGTAGTGATCGTGCAACAGCTGATGAGCCCTCCGATGGGATAGAACCGAAGGAAGGCACCGTACCTGCCGAACTGGAAGA
>DAIOTP010000106.1:12133-12463 GCA_036751905.1 Cryomorphaceae bacterium | reverse complement strand
ATTTTCGCACCGGTGAGCCTTGTTCCGAAGGTGTATATTTTTACATCCTCGACTATACCCCTTTAGATATGGTGCCAAGGCAAATGACGGGCAATGTGACCTTGGTGCGCGATTAAGCGCAAGTACAATGACACAGGTCACAAAAGTATTGTCCTAAATTGCTTTTCTTCGCAGTATGAGCTCTATATTTATCAAATTCCGCAATCTGTACGTGGCGGCCACCCTACTCGGTGTGCTATGGCTGGTACAATCATGTGGCAACGAACCCGCTTCAGGCACCGAGCGGATCGAACCCTCTCCCACAAAAAAGGCACTTTCTATCGCCCAAGG
>DAIOTP010000106.1:0-12123 GCA_036751905.1 Cryomorphaceae bacterium | reverse complement strand
CGTATAAATCCGTTTCTTCGCTTCATGGGTATTGCATCTGTATTGTCGCGACGTATTTTCACCTTCACTGCCGTATTCGGCTTGCTCTGGGCGGTTCAGTCATGTGATTCGTCCCCGTCCACCAAATCACCTGAAAGCGTGGAGGCCATAGCTGCGGGTTTGGCCCCCATCGCCCAAGGCTGGAGCCTTCTCCAACGAAATTGTACCTCTTGCCACCGCCCCGCAGCCGCTTCCGATGGCAGTGGCGTGGCTCCCTCACTTGCCGAGATGAGAAGTGCTTACTTGGCAGTGCACACAGATAGAGGTGCATTCATTGAAGCCGTGGCAAGCTTTAGCCAAAATCCGCAGCGCGAACAGGCCATCATGACTGCGGCCCTCGAGCGCTATGGCCTCATGCCAAAAATCGGTACTCCCGAGCAGGAGCTGCGCACCATGGCTGCATACATGTACGATCATGAGCTGGGCTCAGAGGCATGGTTTCAGTCATTGAAAGGCGCTTCAGCGCAAAATGACAAGGAAGGGCACGACACGCTCAGCCATGCTGAGCGCGGGCGTCGCTATGCCATGGGCACCAAACAAGCCCTGGGCTCCAAGCTTTTGGCTTCCATCAATGCCTATGGAGCGGCCGGTGCAGTCGACTTCTGCAATGTGCATGCGCTGCCCATCACCGACAGCATGTCAACGCATTTTGGCGCAAGCATAAAGCGCGTGAGCGACCGCCCTCGCAACCCTGCCAATGCCGCCAATGCACAGGAACGCACATACATCGAAGTCCTCAAAGTGGCCAATGCCAGCGGACAGCAGCTTCCACCACTTGTTTCTGAAAAAGGATCAAAGGTGCTGGCCTACTATGCCATCGAAACCAATGAAATGTGCCTGAAGTGCCATGGCAACCCCGCTTCCGATATTGCACCCGAAACTGCCTCAGCCATTGCACGGCGTTACCCTGCCGATAAAGCCGTGGGCTACGGGCTCAACGAAATCAGGGGAATCTTTGTGGTTGAAATGGAGCCCTAAGAGCTTGCCTTATCTCAAAAGCATCACGTAGCCTGTCTTCACCTGTACTTCAAGGCTTTCGTTTAGAGCCTCACCCCAGCGGAAGCTGATGCGGTAGAAATAAATCTCGTTTTGTGCATAATACTTGCCACCCTGGCCTCCATTCCAACGTTCATTGTAGTCGAAGGATTCAAATACCAGTCCACCCCAACGGTCGAATATCTGCATCTGAAAGTCGGATATGGGGCATGCGGGCACTACATCGAGCAGGTCATTGCGCCCGTCGGCATTGGGCGTAAATGCATTGGGCACAAAGACATCGCAAGGGCATTCCTGGTCAATTTCGAGAAAACTGACCCCAATGGTGTACGTTTGCGATTGTCGGCAGCCGCGGGCGTCTTCTACTTCAAGGGTATAGGTGCCCTGGCTCAGATTTTCAAACCGCCCTGTTGGCCTTACGATTTCCTGATCCAGGGTAAAGGTGTATGGAGGTACACCATTGCTCAGGTCCGCCCATATCACCCCGTTGTCGAGCAGCGGACAGTTTACCGGTGTTACGCGGCGGGTATTGAGGCGCAGGTCGGTATCGTCGCCAATGGTTAGCGATATGGAGTTGGTGCACTCTGTATCGTTGCGCACGCTCACCGTATAATTGCCTGGAAAAAGACCAGTAAACAAGGAAGTGTCGCGCCAACCCGGCTGACCGCTTATGCTGAACTGAAACACGTCGGGGTGGTCGACCTCCACAAGGGCACGGCCTGAGTTGTCGCCACAAAATGCGTTGCTGGTCTCAACCACGCTCAGTGGGGGCACTTCTCTGATGAGGGAAACAGTACGGGTTGTCTCGCAGCCATTGATGTCGGTCACCACGAGGTCGTACTCTCCTTGTCTTAAATTGGAAAAATTGCCATTGTCTTGAAAATTGGCACCTCCATCGAGCGAAAAAATGAAAGGCGCTGTGCCGTTCTCCATTTGCACGATGATGCTTCCGTCAAATCCGGCGCAGGTTTCATCTTGCTTTTCCGCATTGAGTCGGAAACCTACGCAAAGGGGTTCTTCGCATCGGGTGGCTGCGCTATTCAGCAGGTTTTGGAGGCTGGTATTTACATAAGCATCCATCACATCCACTTGTCCGGCGCTGAACATGAACAGGCAAGCGTCGTCGCAATAATCCATATAAGAGGGCCAAAGTACGGGTGCAGTGCAGGTCACGAAGCTGTTGGCTCCCGGATTTCCGGGCACATATGGGCAGCCCATTGTAGCATTGTCAGTCATTGGGGTATCGGCGATTCCGTCGTTGTCGACGGTACAGCTTCCAAAAGGGTGATCAAGAAGGAAGTAGTGGCCTACTTCATGGGTTGTGGTACGACCAAGGTTGTAACCGCCTTCTATGTTTATGCCATCGCAGGATACGCTGCTGAAGTAGGGTGGTGAAACGGTGATTCCATCGCCATTGCCATCACCGCCAAGGGGAGAGTAGCCCAACGTACCTCCGCCCAAGTTGCGCACGTAAATGTTCATGTATCCTGACCAGGCGCCATTAAAATCGCCTGAGGTTTGGTTGATGGTCACGGCGTAGTCGCCTTCGGGTATTCCTGAACTGCTGGGGTGGTTGAGGGTAGCAAGGCAAAACTGTACGCACGAGGCTTTGTTTTGGATGCTGGGCCATACGGCGGCTTGCAATTCTTGCCATCGGGTAATGTCGGCGTTGGTTCCTGCAAAATCTTCGTTCAATACGCGCACCTGGTCAAGGGCTTTGTCGAGTGCGCAGGGCATTTGTAAGCCTACTGTGCCTTGAAAATGAACGGCTACGGGTATGAAAAGTATATCGTCGCAATCGGAGCGGTAGCCGTCAATCTGGTCATAGAGGTATTCCTGTACCGCCAATTTTTTTTGGTAAAAACGTGCTGCATATTCAGGATCAGTTTGAAGCTGCTGCAAATGAAGTGCATCAGTACCGCATTTTTCCCCAGGTTCTTCGCTGGTTTGGGCTTGGAGGCCAAAATGGAACAAAACGAAAAGTAGTGCTAAGGCGGTGGTTGAATGGTTTTTCATGGTAAATCGACACAATATCTTGCAGGATACAGTTTTCAAAAGTAGCAAATAAGCGCAAAGCATACCGGCTGAATTGCAGCCTTCAGGCCAAGTGGATGGTTAGAGAACACAGTGATGACGCATGTTTTCAGCAATAGATGTATGGCCAAGACCAAAAAAGTGAAATTTCCAAGCGGGAATCAGTGGCGGTAGGATGCCCGGCGCAAGCGGTCATTGATGGCGCGTCCCAGGCCTTCGTCAGGCGCCCATTCGGCCAAAATGGCTTCTACTTCGAGCACTTCCAGGCGCCGCAAGGCTGCAAAAAGGTTTTGTGCGGCTTCAGCAACATTTCCGGAAGGGCTCAATACCTCACCCTGCTGCCCATACGTGCCACGAAAACCCAATACTGCAACTTTCAGGCCTGCCATGTTTTGCAGCAAATCAGGTATGTGGCCGGTATACAGTGGTTTTCGCGGAGCATAGTGGCTCAGCAACATGCCCGGTGCAGCGGGATTGCTTGTGCTTTGGGTATTCACCGATACACTCCCTATGAGGCGCTCGATTTGCTCAAGTGAAATACCACCGAGGCGCAACACCCTGGCACCTTCATCGTCAAAACCGACGATGGTCGATTCAAGGCCCACCGCGCAGGGCCCTCCGTCCAGAATATAGTCGACCTTGTCGCCGAGCTGCGCTTGCACATGCGCTGCACATGTGGGGCTCACGTAGCCAAAGGGATTTGCGCTTGGCGCAGCAAGCGGGAAATCGAGCATGCCCAGCAAGCGCTGTGTGAGCTCGAGTGAAGGTATCCTTAAGCCTACTGTGGGCAATCCAGAGCTTGTTATGTCGGGAATGGATTTGTTCTTTGGCAATACCAAAGTGAGTGGTCCGGGCCATAGGGCTTCCGCCAATTTTCTCGCCATTTCCGGAAAGGATGTGGCGTAGCGGCTTATCTGCCCGATGCTGGCCATGTGCACAATCAGCGGATCAAAGGAGGGCCTTTCCTTTGCCTCGAAAATGCGCAATACGGCTTCAGGGCTCAGCGCATTGGCGGCTAGGCCGTATACGGTCTCAGTGGGGATGGCTACAAGGCCTCCTCTGCGTAATATGTATGCAGCCTTATCGAGATCTTTACCAATTTCGGCCATGCTATCAGGATTTGTCCTCCGGGCTTTCTGAACTGAACGTGCGGTGCTCAGCGTGGTGGCGCATTCGGGGGTGCAATGAGGGGTGCTGCCTTGGCATATGCAAAGCCTTTACGCCTTCCACGCTCACTTGTATGCCCCTGTCCCTTGATACATCGGCGAAGGTTTGGATGGCTTCGGCGATGTCGAGGTCGACAAAGTCGGCCTGGCTCGCATCAATGTGTACATCAGCGCCTACCGGAATATTGCTCAAGGCTTTCAATACCATGGCTTTGTGGATAAAAGTGGCGTCCTTGACGAAACGTATAAACACTTGGTTTCCTTTGTTCTCCACTTCCATACATCGGGTTACATTGCTTTTCAGAACAAAAATGATGCCAACCACCAGACCGATTCCGATGCCGATGAGCAAGTCGGTGAATAGGATGGCGAGAATGGTAACGACGAAAGGAATGAAACGCATTTTTCCTTTTTTATACTTGTCTCTGAAGAGCGAAGGTCTTGCCAGCTTGTATCCTATGAGGAGTAGGATGGCGGCGAGAGCAGCCAATGGAATGTAATTGAGTAGGTTGGCAATAAAAACAAGGGCCAGAAGTAGCCAAATGCCGTGAAGTATGGCGCTGAGCTTCGTTTTGGCTCCGGTATTGATATTGGCCGAGCTCCGTACAATAACTGCTGTAACAGGAATTCCACCGATCAAACCTGACAATATATTGCCTATGCCTTGTGCACCGAGCTCACGGCTTGGTGGACTCACACGCTTGAGTGGGTCGAGCTTATCGCTTGCTTCGAGGCTCAGGAGGCTCTCTATACTGGCCACCAATGCAATGGTGAAGCCTGTAATGTACACTGCCGGTTCACCCGCCTTTTTGAAGTCAGGAAAGCGTATTTCCTGCAGAAGTCCTACAGTGTTTTCAGGCACCGGTATATTGACCAACTGCTTGCCAGAAAGGAACCATTCGGGCATCCATGTGGCAAAAAGGGCATTGATTCCAACCCCCGAAAGCACTGCAAACAAAGCGCCGGGCAAAATCTTAAAAGCCTTGATGCCCTTCACGAAAGGACGTTCGAAGAGGATGAGAATGCCAAGGGCTACCATCGAAATGATCACAGCACCCGGATCAGCATAGCGAAAAGCATCCATAATTTCGGTAAAGGTATTGCCCTCACCGGTTTGAAACGAAATATCACCCTCATAGGATTCATGGTAACCCAAGGCATGTGGAATTTGCTTCAGGATAAGGATGAGCCCAATGGCAGCAAGCATGCCCTTGATAACGGCATTGGGGAAGTAATACCCAATAATACCAGCTTTTAAAAAATAAAACACCACCTGCATGATGCCGGCCACGACCACCGCAAGCAGAAACATTTCGTACGACTCCATAGAGGTAATGGCGGTGTATACGATGGCAGTGAGTCCTGCCGCAGGCCCGCTCACGCTGAGCTCAGAACCGCTTAGAAAACCAATGACTATGCCTCCCACAATGCCCGAAATGAGCCCTGCTATAGGCGATGCCCCCGAGGCTACGGCTATGCCCAGGCAAAGCGGCAAGGCCACAAGAAATACAACAAATGATGCGGGAAGGTCGTCTTTCCAGTGGGTGAGGTTCATGGGAGTAGTTTGTAGGTGGTCAGCGAAGGTAAATACTTCGCTGCGAAGTTTTGACAAGCAAAACCGAGATAGGCCCTCCCCGCTCTGGACCGACATAAAGGATAAAGTATTACTTTTGCAGCACTTTTGGCGCACCCATTTGATTTTGGTCCCGTAGCTCAGTTGGATAGAGCAACTGCCTTCTAAGCAGTAGGCCACAGGTTCGAATCCTGTCGGGATCACCCAAAGCCCTTTTTAGGGCTTTTTTTATGGTAAAATAACAAAGTGGCGGCGCATTGCGCCGCCACTTTATTGAAGCAAAAAGAAGCTAAACAACTTACTGCACCACCATGCGCTTGCTCATCATGAGCTCGCCATCCATAATCAGGCTGTACAGATACACGCCCGGGGCCAGTTGTCCGGTGCTGATTTCCACCTGATTGTTCTGTGCATCGAGGCGCTGCTGCATCAGGAGCTGTCCGCTCAGGGTGGTGATATGGAGCGTGGCATTACTGCGCGCAGGCACAAAGTAGTCAATCACGGTGCTGCCGGTGAAGGGGTTGGGGCGGTTTTGGCCGAGCCATGGCGCTGTGTCCTTATATCCTTTGAAGGGGAGGGCGCTGCTGCCTTGCTGGCTGCCATCGCAGCATGAGCTCAGGCCGCGCTCCAGGTCGGCGAGGCGTTCAAGTACCTGGTCAAGGGTGCTTTGCAAGCGCTCATTGTGTGACTTTACTTCACTGAGTTCCTGCTGCAAGGCTTCCACTTTGGTCGGTTCCAGATTTTCAATCTGGGCTTGCTGCTCCTGTATGGCCTTGATAAGAACGGGTATAATGTCGCTGTAATAAACGCCCAGCCTTTGGGCTTCCACTTTGTGTCTTTGGCCGCTTTCGTCTTCCTCATAATCCCAATCACGCACTACCTCGGGCAGCACTTGTTGTAGTTCTTGGGCTATGAGGCCCAGCTTTTTACCTTCATCAGGCTGGTCGTTCCACTCAAAGCTCACAGGTCGCAGCTCCATCACCTTCTCCAGGCCATAGCGCAGGTCTTCTACGTTCTTCTTCTCCCGGGCATCGCTGGTATTGATGGTACCATTGGTGGCGAATACGGTGGTCCATCTGAGGCTGCTTTCTCCTAAAGTAACTGAATTGTTATCACCAGGTGAAACACTGAAAATACCCACTCGCAGCCCATCTATCAGAGAACCATAGACTTGATCTACGCTCCGTGAGAATAAAATTACACTTCCATTGTTTCGTATTCGCCAAGGAGAACGAAACAATCCGCTTACAGAGAGGTCAAGTTCTGATTCTCCGGTTGATCCTGCCGCAATCCGCAGGTTAGGGTTGCTGGTGCCT
Source organism: Cryomorphaceae bacterium (assembly GCA_036751905.1). Classification (GTDB taxonomy): domain Bacteria; phylum Bacteroidota; class Bacteroidia; order Flavobacteriales_D; family Cryomorphaceae; genus T3Sed10-241. Next base: position 4,999 of record DAIOTP010000106.1, on the reverse strand, counting down.
GCTCCTCTTACCTCCACATTGCCTACAAAGTAGCCGGCTTTTAGACCTCCGGATCTATATCCAAGTGCGCCAAATGTAGCGCCGTCTTGACTGGCACCTATTACGGCTGCGGTATTTTCATAGTCCAAAAAAGCTGAACCATGTACCGCTGCCGTGTAGCTGTTACCCCAACTGTTGAATGCTGCTACGGCTGCTGCCTGATTTGTCGAAGCCCAACTGGAACTGAGGTAGGCACTATTCTCGCTGCCACCAAGGCGCGTACTATATAAGGCGCGTTGTCCGGGCGTATTGCTCAAGCCTGTGCCGCTTACAAAGAGCTTGGAGTTCAATGAAGGTGTACTGCCTATACCTACATTGTTCCCATTGTCGTTCACGCTGCCGCCAACAAGTTGGGTGCCGTTCCAACGGGGCACGGCCTGATTGCTGAGGGCTGCTATTTTCGGATCGGTCTCGGCTGTGAGGTAGCCTGCGGTGGCGTGGTTGCCCCAACTGTGGGCCATGTTCCAAAGCACCGACGATCCGCTTCCTGCCGAAATAATGCCCGGCGTATTTATCGATCCAAAGTCTGGGTTAATAGTGATTTGAATCAAGCCATCACTTCCTGTAAAAGCATATCCAAGGTTGTTTGCCAGCAACCCCTTTAGCGGGTCATTGGCTGATTTAAAAATGAACTCCTCGTTGGCCACCCTCAGTGTTTTACCCGGTAGAAACCTCAGGTCGGTATCCCAAGATCCATCGGCAATATTGATAGAAAAAATAGGAGAGGCCGAAGCGTTGAGAAACTGAATGCGGTTGTTGGTGGCAAAGAGCCCCACATTTGGTGCCACCGATGACCTGAAGGCGTAGCGGTTGGCACCCACGAGGAGGTCGCTTCCCGGGTTAAACTCTATATTGGTAGTCATACGCCCATTATTGGCGTCGAAAGCAAATACGGGGTTGGCCAAGCCGTTTCGGAACTCGTAGCGCTGACCGGCAGCGTTGAAGAAGAGCCCTATATTCGGGTTTTGCGTAAAGCGGAAGGCGTACTGGTTGGGCCCAATATTGATGGTTTGGCCATGGGCTTGAATGGTTAAGATTGTGAAAAAGGGTATCAAAAGCTTTGAAGCAGTTGAGGTAAATAGTTTTTTCATTGATCTGATTGGGTTATTTTGAAACAATTGGGTCTTTAAACAAACAGGATGCGAAAATAGAATAGACAAAGATATTTTGCAATTGTCATTACATCATTCGTGATTGATATTGCATCATTGGTGCTTAATATTTCATGGTTGGTCCTTTAAATTGGATGGTGCAGCCGCACCACTTCCGCAAAAAAACAGAGGCGGATCATTGCTCCGCCCCATTGTTCATGTGTATGCACATAAGTGGTTTATTGCACCATTATCCATTTGCTCATGTGTATATTAGTATCCATAATCAGGCTGTACACATACACGCCCGAGGCCAGTTGTCCGGTGCTTATTTCCACCTGATTGTTCTGTGCATGGAGGCAACACCTGTACGGTGGCGGCGCTGGTGCTGAGCAGGGCATTTTTGCCGGAAGGCACTTGGTAATCCATTGCATGCTGTCCACAGTGCATGATGTAAACATTACGGTTTTTGAGCCCGTCAGATTTCATATGGGCTCAGGCTGCTCTTTTGCTCAGGCTCCGCATAATTTGGGTGACCAAACCCACAATGTCGATAAGCTTTCAAATGTTTGTCCCTGCGCAGTTCGATTTCGACCCTTATTTGTGCCCTTAACCATCATTTTCGGATGGGTGCATTCTACGCGGATGTGATGCGGGTACGGCAGTATATTTTATGGCACGGTAATTGACAGCTATAAAGTGCTATGAAACGATTCAGCCTTCATCTTGAGAGATGGGGGCTGTTTTGTTTGTAGCAAGGTCAAGACCGTCAATGGTATGCAATTTATGCATCACCAATACATGCGGCAGGGTAATGAGCGAGAGCAGGATAAATGCCTCGCCGATGTGGAATCCACGCCACCACACGTAGGCCGCAAAGCCACCCAGTGCAGCTGCGCTAAAGGGCAGCATGGCTTTCACAAAGCGGCCCGTGCTCCATCCGTGTGCCGCATGCTGATGCTGTACCTGGTGCCGCAGCGATTGCAGGGAGTGCCACAGGCAAAAAACCACCACAAAGCCAAAGAGCAAGGGCGTAAGCAAGTACCATGTACTCACCAGCACGAATTGCAGGAAGTATATGGGCTTATGTGCACTTTCGTTAAAAAAGAGGGCAACGAGGTAAGCACCTCCGGTAAGGGCCATGCCTGCGTACTGCCATGGCGCCCTACTTCCAGTAATAAATTCTTCCTCATTCATTTGTGTGTCGCTGAGGGGCTGCATCATTTGCATGAAAATGCCCATGGCCTCCTCCCAATGCAGGAGCACCGGAACAATGAGGATGTAGCCCCCCCAAAGCAAGGCAGGGGCATGGCGCCAGCGGGCGCTTTCGAAATTGCTCTGCCCAAAATGGTGGAAGCTGATGGCGAAAAATAGCAGCAGTGCCGCCATAGGAAGCCACCACCACAGGAGGGCGTAGAGGGCCATTGCCCCGAGGTAGCGCAGGGTGAATAGTGCAATGCCTTGCTGCCCCATCTCCTTGCGGTACAGGTAGTCATTGGCGCCGTGTGGAATGCCCACAGTACACAGCAGCAGTCCTGCCACCGAGGCCTCAGCAGTGGGGGTCCAAGGCAAAATCAGGTACAATAAGGCAAGCCCCGCCTGCAAGGCGAGTTGCGCTTTCATCATGGAAGAATGGGCATAGCTCATGCCTTGCGAATATACTTCAACAAACTCAACAGAAAGAGGCGTTTGGGCATGCGGCTGAAGATGAGCATTTCCTCAACGAGGCTGGTTTCTTCATCGAGAAACTTGAGCACCCTCGGCAATGGCTGGGTGTCAAAGAGGCGCAGAAACACTTCGCGGCCGCGGTGCGCCTTGTCGCGGAGTATTTGTAGCAGCAGGATGTCGTACAGCCTGAAGCGCCACTTGCGCTGCATGGTGGGCAGTGCTGTTTTGGCCTTTAGGGCTTTCGCCAAATGCCGGGCATAGGCTTCCATGCGCTTGAAGGCATAGCCCGTAGTAGGCTTTACTGCACCGCCGGGCGTGCCGATGAACACCACGCGTGAATCGTGGGGCAGCTGCCTGCGCCGCATGTCGAGCATGGGGGTCATTGGGATGGCGCCAACTTCCCATTCCATGATTTCGTAACTGCCTCCCAGCTGTGCGAGCTGTGCCTCGAGCAGGGGCAGGGCTTCTTCCTTGCTGAGTCGCTTCTCTCCGAAACGGGTGAGTTCCACCAGGGCTTCATTTGCCGAAAAGGGCAACTCGTAAATGAACTGTGTGCTGCCTAGCTGGTCTATGTCAAAGTGCATGAGGGTGGCTGCATCCTTCCGGAAAATCGGTTCAGTGCTGCGCACGCGCCATCCTACGAACGATTGCCAGAGGAGTAGGGGACTGCCCGCTGCTTCATTTTGCAAAAATGCCGGCACCTTGGCGCTCCATGGTGTATCGTTGCGCGGCATGGCCGATATGAAGACGTGGCTGCTGCTCCATCGTCCTGCTGTGCTGTGAAGCAGCACCTTGCCTTCCGTTTCGTCGAAGCCGCTCACTTCCGCCTGCATCCAGTGTACGTTGGCACAGGCTTGCAATTTGCTTTTCGCAAAAGCGTAGAAGTCGGCGCTGCGCAGGTGAAAATAACGGTAGGGCGCAATAGCTGCCAGCTTGCCGGCTTTGGAGGGATGTTTGAAAATGCGCCACTCATCCTGCGGCAGGTCGCCAGACTGAATGCTTTCAGGCGCCCAGTAGCACCAGGTGCGGTCATTGGCCTTGTTGGCCTCCGCCTCCACAATGCACAGACTGCCATGCTCCAGCAAGCCTTCCTCGAGCATGGCCAGCGCCAGCCACAAACCCGATGCCCCAGCACCTACGATGCAGTACTGGTAGTGTTGAGGTTCTCTGGTTGCGCTCATGCGTGCAAATGGTCTCGATTTAATTCTATGGTCAGGGATGAATCCTGTAATAAGGATTATAATGGGCTTAATGTTCAAGCAGCAGGCAGAAAAGGAGGGAAGATGCAGGAGTGCTGCCAAGTTTGCAACTGAAAATGAACACTCCCATTTTGCAATCATTTCAAGTTTTCTTCACACCGGAAGGGACAACCCTAAAAGCCTGCCAACGTCATTTGCATACAATAACCAATTAAACCATTCTTATGCGACCAACTACCTCCTTCAAGATTTTGGCCACTGCTGCTGTGGCCGGCCTTTCCTTATTATTTAGCAACCGCAGTACTGCGCAGGTTACTGTAGACGAAACATATTCCGTAGAGCAACTTGTAAATGACGTGCTGCTCGGCGAAGGACTCAGCGCCTTCAACATTACTTACAATGGTGTACCCGCCGACCAATTGCTAAACTTGCAATGCGCAGCTTTTCAAATAGATTCATCGGCTTTTCCCATACAGCAAGGCATGGTAATGGCTACCGCCCGTGCATCTGTAATCAATGGGCAATACGGCTTTCTTGGAGAAAGTTTTCAAAATGACCCGGATCTGATCGCCATTTCAGGAGTTCCAATGAACAATTGTGCTATCGTAGAATTTGACTTTACAGCTGTGACCGATACCTTTTTAATCGATTACATCTTTGCAAGTCAGGAGTATCCAAACTTTACTTGTTCACAGTTCAACGACGTGTTTGGTATTTTCCTGAGTGGCCCAGGTATAGATGGCCCATTCACCAATGATGCCGTGAATATCGCAACGATTCCAAATACCGACACACCTGTGGGAATTAACACAATTAACAGTGGCACCTCCTCCGGATTTTATGAAAACGGCACATGCATTGAGGCCAACCCGAATTTTGTGGAAGACGCCATTTATTTTATGGACAACGATCCTAATCTGTCCAACAGCATCTCCTTGCCAGGACATACCCACTTGCTCACCGCTTTTGCCCAACTCGTTGCAGGCGAAACATACCACTTCA
>DAIOTP010000105.1:11713-12593 GCA_036751905.1 Cryomorphaceae bacterium | reverse complement strand
TGACCTTTTTCACTTTAGTGAAACAGCCGATGATGAATTCATTGCTGTGGTAGCTGAGGATAACCCATCGCGCACGGTGCGGTTGCTGAAATTTGATGCAAATGGAGAAGTTTTATCAATTCAGCAGCCCAATTCCTCTGGCTTGGATGCGATCAGAACTTGGAAAGATGAGCAGGGGCTGCTATGGATATCTACCCATCCCCAAAGCTCCACGTGTGAAAATTGTTTGGCCGAGCTAAGGGCTTACGATGATGATTTGCGTCATGTGGCACGCCATACCTTTCGTTACACCGGAAGCATCATGCATCCCAATGTGCATGAAATGCCCAATGGGGAACGGTGGTTTACAGGAGCACTTGACGGGAGCCTTGTTTTTGACATCGCAGGTGAAAAGCACACATTGGAAGCCAACGATCATGGGACTCTTCAGCCTTATGTCATCAGAGAATTAAAGTCGCCCCGATTCTTTCTTGATGCTCTTCTGGTCGATGTTGAGGCCTTAGGATATACGCCCTCTTTTGTGCGCGATGGTAACGTTTACTTATCCTATTTGGCAGATGCGCAGCTTGATATTCCCGCTTCAAGCGACAATATTTACGGAACCCACCTCATTCCACAGGTGCATGAATTGGAGCATTTAGTGACGCAGCTTGATGGTGTCGGATTTCCTGTCGAATATTTCACACAAACAGTCTGGTCTGCCAGCAATTGGGGTTTTAAAGGAATCGCTTTACGACATGGATGGCTTCCAAATGGACTTTGGTGGCAAACCGCAGCCCACACGAAAGGCCAGCTTCATGCAGCATGGCGCAGTCCAGAGCCCGATTTTTTGAGGGCTTACCAATCGGGTGTGCAGCTTGCTGCTATGCCCTGGCCCTTC
>DAIOTP010000105.1:0-11703 GCA_036751905.1 Cryomorphaceae bacterium | reverse complement strand
CAATGCTCGTTGGCGCAAAGCGCCGTCGTTCCGGCAGAGACTCTGGCCCTTCAGCCCCGCCGACGTCCCCACCATTCCTGCCACGCCCGATGCCGATGAAAGTTATATGCACATCTTTCCTAACCCAAGCAATACCGGCAGTTTCTTTATCATTCCCCGCAAGGGCAACCAAATTCCCTATAAGCACTTCCACATACACGACCTGCAAGGCCGCCTTATTTACGAAAGCCTGCTCGATGGCTTCTTCAATGCACAGGAGGTACAATTGCCACAGCACTTCAATGCAGGGATATACCACATTGTTTTCGGAGCCGATGGGCTGAGGGAGAGCCACAGATTGGTGTTGCTCAAATAAACATGGGTTCGCAGGATTTTTCGTTTTTGTGCATGCGCACTTTGCATTCCAGAAATGCAAACTTCGCGCAATGTATTTTTTGTAAGGGATTACATTATAGCCCGTATCATGATTTGCCGGGCCTGTTAAGCAGCAACAGCCCCAAACCAAAACCTGCAAACGACACCCAGAAAAGTGGCGCAGAGTAGGGCAGCTTCATGAGGTACAGTCCCAGCCCTGCCAGAAGGGTCAAGTGCCCCAGAAGGTAGAAATACTGGTACAATCCACTGCTGCGGTTTTTGCGGAAGCGCAATACGCTCAGCATGGCAAAGGCCAGCAAGCCGAGTATCAACGCCGCACCTGCAAGTGGCATACCTGCATATGGCGCTACAAACCAGTATACGAAGAGTACAACCGCCATATAGAACAGCCGCAACTGCCACACGCTTTGCTTTTTGCGCGGGGGTAGGTCGAGGATGTCGTCGCGGATTGGGGTCACGGGGCAGAGTTCTACAGCTATAAACGATGAACGCCCCCGCAATGTTATACTGCGCCTGTTTTGGAGGTAGGGTGCAAAACAAAACGTCCCGGCAGCGGTGCCAGGACGTTGATTCTTCAATAGACTCAGGCTTATTTGCCTGGATTCAAATTGGCTTTGAGGAACTCGCGGTTCATGCGGGAAATGTTCTCCAGGGAAATTCCCTTGGGGCACTCTGCCTCGCATGCACCCGTTACCGTGCAATTGCCAAAGCCCTCTTTGTCCATTTGTGCAACCATATTTCGCACGCGCTCGGAGGCTTCCACTTTGCCTTGTGGCAAAAGCGCGAGTTGTGACACTTTAGCAGAGACGAAGAGCATGGCACTGGCATTTTTGCAAGCAGCCACACAGGCACCACATCCTATGCACGTGGCGGCATCGAAGGCGCGGTCAGCATCCTCTTTAGGGATGGGAATGGCATTGGCATCAAGGGTATTGCCACTGGTATTCACAGAAACGTAGCCCCCAGCCTGTATGATGCGGTCAAAGGAGGACCGGTCTACCATAAGGTCTTTGATCACCGGAAAGGCCGCTGCTCTCCATGGCTCGATGTACACCGTGTCTCCATCTTTGAAGCTGCGCATGTGGAGCTGGCAGGTGGTGGTTTGCTGTTTCGGCCCATGGGGGCGGCCATTGATGTACAAACTGCACATCCCACAAATGCCCTCACGGCAATCATGGTCAAATACCACAGGGTCTTTGCCTTCTTCAATCAATTGGGTATTGAGCACGTCAAGCATTTCCAGAAAGGACATGTCCCCCGAAATGTCATTGACTTTGTACGTTTCGAGTCGGCCTTGTGCATTGGGGCCACTCTGGCGCCATACTTTCAATGTTAGGTTCATCGCTTATTTCTTTGAAAGCTGTTCACAGCTTATTTATAACTTCTTGTTTTTACTTCAATCGCCTCGTACACCAAGGGTTCCTTATGCAATATACTCTTGCCAGGCTCGCCTGTGTATTCGTATGCACTTACAAACTGGAAGTTCACGTCATCGCGCAAGGCTTCACCTTCCGGAGTTTGATACTCTTCACGAAAGTGGCCACCACAACTTTCTTCCCGGTCCAGGGCATCGAGGCACATGAGCTCTCCCAGTTCGAGGAAGTCCAACACGCGGTTGGCCTTTTCAAGCTCGGGGTTCACTTCGTTCATGCTGCCTGGCACACGCACATCTTTGAGAAAATCCTCACGCAGCGCCTTTATTTCTGCCATGGCCCTTTTGAGGCCTTCGGCGTTGCGCGACATGCCGCACTCATCCCACACCATACGTCCCAATTTGCGGTGATAATAGTCAACCGTTTTGGTGCCTTTGACAGCGAGTAAGCTCTCGAGCTGACCCTTCACCACTTTTTCAGCTTCCATAAACTCTGGGCTGTCATTGGCAATGCGGCCCGTGCGGATATCATTGGACAGGTAGTCGCCGATGGTGTAGGGCAACACAAAATATCCATCTGCCAAACCCTGCATCAGTGCCGAGGCCCCAAGGCGGTTGGCTCCGTGGTCGCTGAAATTGGCTTCGCCGCAGGCAAAACAACCTGGCACAGTGGTCATCAGGTTATAATCAACCCAGAGGCCACCCATGGTGTAATGCACCGCAGGATAAATCATCATGGGAGTGGTGTAAGGATCCTCATCTACGATTTTCTCGTACATCTCGAAGAGGTTGCCATACTTGGATGCAACGATTTTTGTGCCCAGTTCGCGCACTTTATCGTCGCTTGGGTTGTCAATGCCCTGTACCCGCGCTTCCGTGCGGCCATAGCGCATGATGGCATCTGCGAAGTCGAGGTATACCGCTTCACCCGTTTTGTTCACGCCGTAACCGGCATCACAGCGCTCTTTGGCGGCACGTGAGGCTACATCGCGGGGCACCAGGTTCCCGAAAGCCGGATAGCGGCGCTCGAGGTAATAGTCACGGTCTTCCTCGTTGAGTTGGGTGGGTTTGAGCTTGCCGGTGCGGATGGCTTCGGCATCTTCTTTTTTCTTGGGAACCCATATACGCCCATCGTTGCGGAGCGACTCGCTCATCAGGGTGAGCTTGCTTTGGTACTCCCCCGAAACGGGGATGCAGGTAGGGTGAATTTGCGTAAAGCAGGGATTGGAAAAGTAAGCCCCCCGACGATGTGCTTTCCATGCGGCCGTTACATTGCTACCCATAGCATTGGTGCTCAGGTAAAAAACGTTTCCATAACCTCCTGTACACAATACCACGGCATGGGCACTGTGGCGCTGAATTTCACCAGTGACAAGATTGCGGGCTATGATGCCACGCGCTTTGCCATCTACAATGACGAGGTCCATCATTTCGTGGCGGTTATAGAGCTGCACCTTGCCTTTGCTGATTTGGCGCGACATGGCGCTGTAAGCCCCGAGGAGCAGTTGTTGTCCGGTTTGGCCTTTTGCGTAAAATGTGCGGGACACCTGAACACCACCGAAAGAGCGGTTGTCAAGCAGTCCACCGTAATCACGGGCAAAAGGAACGCCTTGTGCCACACATTGGTCAATAATGCTGGTGCTCACCTCTGCAAGGCGGTACACGTTGGCTTCGCGCGAGCGGTAGTCGCCGCCTTTCACCGTGTCGTAAAAAAGACGGAAGGTGCTGTCGCCGTCGTTTTGATAATTCTTGGCAGCGTTTATTCCGCCCTGTGCAGCAATGCTGTGCGCACGTCGTGGAGAATCCTGAAAGCAAAATGCTTTTACGTTGTAGCCCATCTCGGCAAGCGAAGCTGCCGCTGAAGCTCCCGCCAGCCCGGTACCTACCACGATGATGTCGATAAGGCGCTTATTGGCTGGATTGACCAGATTCACGTTATTTTTGTGAAAGGTCCATTTTTGATCTATGGGCCCTGGAGGTGTATTTGATTTAAGCTTAGTCATGTGTCAAGCTTTTATTGCGTTAGAAAAATGTAAACCGGAATGCTGGCAAACAAGAGTGGAACGATGATGGCGAAAGCAAGTCCAACCATTCTCAAAGCGGATGCGAGTTTGGGTGTACGCAAGCCCAAGGATTGAAAAGCACTGGCAAAACCGTGCACAAGGTGAAATGATACTGCCAACATGGCCAGGGTGTATCCCAAAGTGTAAACCAAACCTATGCTTCTGTCTGAGAATGCAGCCATTACTACCGTGTGCAAATCTTTGTTGCCGGCGCTGTCAACCCCTATGTCTCCAAAATGCATTTTGTACCAAAAGTTACTCATGTGCACCACAATAAATACCAATATGATGGTACCCAGTATACCCATATTGCGGGAAGTCCATGGCGAGTTGGCCGATGGGTTGGAGTATTGGTAATTCAGCGGCCTTGCCTTTCGGTTGCCTATGGTAAGGACCAAACCATCAATGGCGTGAAAAAGGATGCTGAAGTAGGTAACGTAACTCAAAATTTTCACCGCAGGATTGCTTGTCATAAACTTGGCGTAAGCGTTGAATTGCAGTTGACCCTCTTCACCTGACAGAAAAAGTTGAAGATTTCCAGCAAGGTGGCCTACGAGGAATAAGCAAAGAAACAGCCCTGTAGCGGCCATCCAGTACTTTTTTGCCAAACTTGATTTGAGGAGTGCAGATTTGCTCATGATTTACCTGATTCTACTTGTTTTCAAGGCTGCAAAGGTACAGTGCATGGGCCAAACTTGCACGGAGCATTTTTATTTAGATTCATTCTTCACAAAGTCCATTTTACCACGATCCATAAACGATTCAACCCCGAGAAAGTTCAGAGTGACCAACCGCAGACGATCTCTGGGCGGCCAACCCCGATCTTTTTTGCGGAAAGCACTGCCCAAGCCCATGGGAGCGGCACTACCCCAAAAAGGAAGTTTATATTTGCCTCACTCTTTGGAAAAATTCAACCATGCGATACAGCCCCCTTAGTGCCGACACCTACCGCCTACACAGGCAACAGCTGAGCAAGACCCTACGACCAATGTCCCTTGCCATTTTTAACAGCAATGACATCATGCCTACCAATGGAGACGGAACGATGCCTTTTCGGCAAAATAGTGACTTGCTGTACCTCAGCGGGGTCGATCAGGAAGAGTCGATCCTTGTGCTGTTCCCCGACAACCACCGCAAAGAGCACAGGGAAATCCTTTTCCTTGTAGAAACCAATGCTGAAATCGCCATCTGGGAAGGCGAAAAACTCACCAAAACCCGGGCCACCGAATTGAGTGGCGTGACTACAGTATATTGGTTACAGCAGTTCGAAACGGTGCTCAAAACCCTTATGGCCGAGGCCGAGCATGTGTACCTCAACAGCAATGAGCACATGCGCCGCGGCAGCGAGGTGGAAACCCGCGACATGCGCTTTGGCAAATGGATACGCGAAGCCTACCCCCTGCATCAATACCACCGCATTACCCCCACCATGCACCGCCTGCGCTCAGTAAAGAGCCGGGAGGAGATTGAGCAGATGCAGAAAGCCTGCAACATCACCAACGCCGGATTTCGCAGGGTGTTGGAGTACGTAAAGCCAGGGGTGAATGAGTATGAAATTGAGGCAGAATTTGCCCATGAATTTCTGCGTAGGGGTTCCCGCGGATTTGCGTACACGCCCATCATTGCCTCTGGATTCAATGCCTGTGTACTGCATTACATCGAGAACAATATGGTATGCAAAGAAGGCGATGTGATCCTCATGGACGTGGGCGCTGAATACGGAAATTATGCCAGTGATATGACCCGTTGCGTGCCTGTGGGTGGCCGATTTGCCGAAAGGCAGCGCTTGATATATGATGCCGTACTCCGCGTGATGCGCGGCGCCATGAAGCTGCTCAAACCCGGCGTGATGCTCGCCGACTACCATGTGCAGGTAGGCCACCTGATGGAAAAAGAGCTGGTGGATCTCAAACTACTCAGTATGGGCGACTTGAAAAACCAGGATCCTGCCAAACCGGCTTACAAAAAGTATTTCATGCACGGTACCTCACATTTTATCGGCCTCGATGTACATGATGTGGGCCTTTGGCATGAGCCTATTCAAGCGGGGCATGTATTCACAGTGGAGCCGGGGATTTACATTCGGGAGGAGCGCCTTGGCATCAGGCTGGAGAACAACTTTCTGATTACCGAAGATGGATGTCTAGACCTCATGGCCGATATACCCTTGGAAGCGGAGGAGATTGAAAGCCTTATGGCTAAAAAATAAGGGAGGTTTATACCCGGAATTTGCGGCTGTGAACGCGGTCGCCGTCGAGTATGAGTACAATGTAATCCTCACTGCCAAGGCCAGTAATGTCCACATGGGTGGATTGGCTGGTTATGGCACCTGTTTTAAGGATACGACCGTTCACATCACAAATGTCGTAGAGTGTGCGCTCGGTTTGAGGCGCATAATCTATTTCAATTTGCTTGGCGGCACCATTGGCCTTAATCTGTATCGTCTGTTCTATCTGCGACATGGTGGACCATTTAAAGGGAAGGATGTCCGTGTTCATGGGGGCATGTACGCTAAAGGAGCATGATTGGTTTCGTTTGGTTGTTTGTTACTACAAAATAAGAGGGAGCTACTGTTGGCTCCCTCTTTCATTGGTTGTTGATTGTTTCGCGCGGTTATTCGACGATTAATTTCCTGGTAAGGCTCTGGCTTCCATTGTTTAACTTAATAAAGTACATACCAGTTGCCAGCGTTTGGTCTACTGGCACGGCCATGGTGAACGTGCCACCAGGATTTTGGCTACCCTGGGCGGCGAAGACGGTGCGACCTGCCATATCGAGCAGTTCCAGGGTAAAAGTTTCCTCACCGGCATAGCCGAGCATTACATACACCATGCCCCCTTGACGTACAGGATTGGGATATAGGTTGAAAATAGCAAAGGGAATGTCGGTATCATTTGTAGAACCAGAAGCTGCTGGCTTTTGATTTGCAGAAAAGAGCGGAGCAAGTGCCGGAGGGTCTGTTTTTTCCGGGGCTTCAGCCTCAGCAGATTCCAAACGGTTCTCCCCGTCCATGGCGCGCATACCTGTACCATAGGTTTCCGCGTCGTTCATAGGGGTGAGAATATCCACGTAGTACCAATCAGCCTGCACTTGCTCGGCAGTAAGGTTGAGCAGAAAATAGCCGTGCTGGTCGAGGTCAGCATATTTCATATGCGGATTGTAATTGATCGAATTAAGCGGGGGCAGGGCCGGAAGATTGGCATTGATGGCCAGTTCTATGGCTGCCGACTCTTCAGGACTTACGTTTTCGTCAAAATTCGCAGAGGTAACACTCGGTGTAGCAAACTCTACAGCAAGTGAGCCTTCGCCAGTTGCCGGGTTATAACTCGCGCTTGGGGTTGGAAGGTTAAATGCGAAGGGGTTGGGATAAATGACCGGATCGATGGCCACATCGAAGGCAAATGAACTGTGGAAGTCGCCAGTGAGGATTACAACGTTATCAATCTGGCTTTCGCGCAATGCATCGAGCAGGCGTTTGCGCTCTTTTGGGTACCCATCCCAGATGTCAACAAAGATGCTTTCGATCAAGGTAATTTGTGTGATATCTGTGGGGTCTTCAGCACCAAAACCCACATTAAATGGCGAGAAGATTACCTGATTGCCAATCACTTTCCATTTGGCAGTACTGTTTTTTACCTGGTTTTGCAACCATTTGAGCTGGTCTTCTCCCAACAAAGTGCGGTACTCCATGGTGTCGGAAGCGAGCAAGGGTTGAACTTCCCGGCCTTCAAGGCGGGTATCAATCATGATTAGGTCAGCGAGCTCACCGTATTTCAATGTGCGGTATAAGCGGTCTTGGGGCAGGTCACGAATGGGCATCCATTCATAGTACACCTGTTTTGAAATGGCTTTTCTGGTTTCCCATTCTCCCTCTCCTTCATTGTGGTTTTCGGCACCATCAGTGTAGGCGTCGTTACTCGATTCATGGTCGTCCCACACGGTAATAAAGGGGTGCTGCTGGTGGGCAACGCGCAGATCGGCATCGAGGCGGTACAGCGAATACCTGGTGCGGTAGTCAGCCAGGGTGAGAATTTCCGTGTCGGGAACATTGGCGCGATCAGGACGGTCATCGCTGTATCCATAGGTACCTTCGCCAGCCCCATATTCGTAGATGTAATCACCGAGGTGTATTACAGCGTCGAGGTCCTGGCGCATGCCAATTTTGCGGAAAGCATTGAAGTAACCGGCCTGATAGTTGTTGCATGATACCACAGCAAACTTCAACTGGTCTACTTCATCTGCTTCGGGTGCTGTCCTTGTGCGTCCTATAATAGAAGGCATTTCCGATGTAAAGTCAAAAAATCGGTAGTAATAGGTGGTAGCCGGCTGTAGGCCAGCCACATCCACTTTTACTGTAAAGTCACGGGTGGCTGTGGCATCTACGAGGCCTTGCCGAACAACGTTTTGCATTTCGGGATCCGTGGCCATCTGCCATCCCAATTCGTAACTCGGTTGGTCGGTGTCGGGCGTGCGACGCGTCCAGATGATAACGCGCTTTGCCAGTGGGTCACCGGAAGCCACTCCATGGTAAAAGGGCGCCAATGCTTGTTCAAAAGGAAGCGTCTTCGATTTTGCTTCGCTGCGGTGCAGGTTGTTGATTTTGCCGGGACCGGCAGTAGGGCTTACCAGGGTGGTAACCCCTTGAGCCCAAACAGCGATACTGGCTGCTACAAGGGCGATGGTCAATGTTGATTTCATGATGCGTTAAATGATTTTCAGGTATGCCCAAAGATCACTTTACACCAAAAGCTCTACATTATTTGTAAAACAATAAATCTTGAAGACTAAGCTAAGAAAGTTTAACAATAGAACTTTCCAATCAAGGTTCGGCTTGTGCTATGACTGCTTGTTTGATCACCTCAGGATTTTCGCAAAAACGCATCCCATCCCTGAGCAGTAAGTGCATGGCTCGACCCATCGCGGGCAACGAGTTGTGGGCTGGCACCCTCCACCATGTGGCCTATCACCGTGAGGTTGGGGTTGCCCTTGATCTTGTTGAAATCACCGATGGAGATGGTAAAGAGCAGCTCATAATCTTCACCTCCGCTGAGGGCGCAGAGGCTTGGATCCAGGTTAAAATCCTGAGCGGAAGTGATTACAGTAGGGTCAATGGGGAGTTTTTCGTCGTAGATGGCGCAGCCTATGTTGCTGGCATCGCAGAGGTGGAGCACTTCGGAGGCGAGGCCGTCGCTGATGTCGATCATGGAGGTAGGCTGCACCCCGAGCTGGGCCAGCAAGCGCACCATGTCGGTGCGGGCTTCGGGCTTGAGCTGGCGCTCGAGGATGTAGTCGAATCCTTCGAGGTCGGGCTGCACGCCAGGAGTACTTTCGTAAACGGCCTTTTCGCGCTCGAGGATTTGGAGGCCCATGTAGGCCGCACCGAGGTCGCCGGTAACTGCGATGAGGTCTTTGTCGCGGGCGCCACTGCGGTACACCACCTTGTCCTTCGCCACTTCACCCAGGGCAGTGACGCTGATGATGAGTCCACTGCGCGAGCTCACGGTGTCGCCACCCACCACATCCACGCCATAGGCAGCTGCCGCGGCATTGATGCCCGCGTAGAGTTCTTCCACCGCTTCGAGTGAAAACCGGTTGCTCAGCCCGATAGACACGGTAATCTGCGTTGGCTTGCCATTCATGGCGCAGATGTCGCTGAGGTTCACCACAACCGCTTTGTATCCCAGGTGCTTGAGGGGGGCATAGCTCAGGTCGAAGTGCACCCCTTCCACGAGCATATCCGTGGTTACGAGCAGGTATTTGTCGCCCGCATCGATCACCGCGGCATCGTCGCCGATGCCTTTGATGGTCGTTTTTTGGGTGGTTACGATGCTTTCCGCAAGGTGCTTGATAAGGCCAAATTCGCCGAGGTCGCTGATTTCCGTTCTATCCATGGGTGTGGGAATTGAGGGGGCAAAGGTAAGGGTTTGTGGGAGGGATGCCTTGATTGGTTGTGATGGACATGTTCACGGCCTTGCAACTTAGTGGATGATTGATCTCAGCGATCGCAAATGCTGGGAGCAAGGAGTCGCTTTCACCACCAATCAAAATTTAAAGAACGAAATAAAGATATGACTGATAGATTCCTATTCTCCAACCTGCTTAATAATTTCATCTTTCAAGTTCTCGCCAATCCAAACCCCACGTTCCTGCAGTTCACTCAGCAACTGTTTGATTCCAGGAATCAGGCCTTCACTTTTTGCTTTTACAAGCACCCCAATGGTACCTGTAACCTTCAAGCCAAGACGTTTGGCGTGGAAACGACCTAGTTTTTCATCCAGAAGAATCAAATCAGCCTGCAATTCAGTTGCGAGCAAAATGGATTCAGCTTCACCCGCGTCCAAATCAAGAAAAGACTTCACTGCACCTTCATTCGCTATGTCAACAACAGTTATCCAAGAAAGCTTAGACAAATCGCTGTAGTAGTTCTTTTCTTTTCCTGCTTCGACCTCTTCAAATACCGCTCTTGGTATAAGAATTTCACCATAAAGCTTTTGCAGCAAATCGAGCTGCGATATCTTGAGCAGGGATATAATCGGTGTGGTATCACATACCACTTTAGGCATTTTGAATGTCCTCGTTTAAATCATCCGGCTCATTTACGCCCATGGATGACACGCGGTACTCAGCCAACACATCCAAAAAATCTATTCTTGACAATCCAAGCACTTTGGCAGCCATTCCCGATGAGATTTTCCCCATTTCATACAGCTTCACCAAGGCGCTTCGCTTGATTTCATTTTCGAAAGCCTTCCCTGTAAGCCGCAGTGAAGTGGCCAGGGACTCTGGGTACTCTATGCTAATTGTTTTTTTCATATGCTTTGATAGTTGGATGCAACGCGCAAATCTTCTGCACTCAAAGAAGGGTAGGCCTCAAGCACTTCCTCAACGGAATCGCCAGCGGCAAGAAAGCCTAAGATGGTTTGCACGGTGATGCGTGTTCCTTTTCCCGTGGGCCTGCCGTTGCAAACATCGGGATCAACGGAGATTCTTTCCATCCAATTTTCCATAGTACTAAATTAGCAATTTTATGGATGGAAGGAGGTTTATTCAGCTTGGCTAGTAGCGCAACAAGCTCCGCCGAAACTAATCCCATGGCGCGAAAGAGCCGCACATTTCAGAGATTGAAGTCATGTGGGCTGAATTGGTCAATCTTCAATGCTTTTTCTTTGCGCTATCATGTTTTGTGCATCATGATAGGCACTGTGCAGTTTTGCTTCCAGAACTTTTTTTGGAGGAAGTTCGGTTAAATATTCTGCTACCATTATTCCATCTCTACCCATTTCCAAAAGTTCTATTTGTTCATGACTCTTTTCAGCACATAGAATTAAGCCAATAGGACTCTCTTCACCTTCTTGCCGCTCGTATCTATCCAGCCACTTCAAATAAAGTTCGATTTGGCCTTTGTAAGAAGCTTTGAATTTACCGAGTTTGAGTTCAATGGCCACAAGTCGCTTGAGTTTTCTATGGAAAAAAAGCAGGTCGAGATAAAAGTCTTCTCCATCTATAATCAATCTTTTCTGCCGTTCAACAAATGCGAAGCCCTTTCCCATCTCAAGAATAAAATGCTCCAATTCTTTGAGGATGGCTCCTTCAAGATCAGTCTCTAAGTACCCGTCTTTCAGTCCCAGAAAATCCAGCAAATAAGGATCTTTAAAAGTGTTTTGCAATGGGTGCTGCTCTACGGGAAATTGAATATTTGCAATCTCCTGGCGCTCGAAGGCTTTGCGTTCTATTTGATTTCTAAGTTCTCGTTTCGACCATTGTTCCTCGATGGATTTTAAGGCGTAAAAATTCCTTTTCTCTCGATCCCTAATGGGAAAGAGCGTACAGAAATGAGACCAGCTTAATTGTCGTGCCAGTGGCGCGACAATTGAGAGGTCTGGGTAAATCTCA
>DAIOTP010000104.1:0-12656 GCA_036751905.1 Cryomorphaceae bacterium | reverse complement strand
TGCATACAGCCTGGCCGACAGCGCTTTGGCCTTTGCGGCAAATGGGCATGGCCGAATGGCCCTCAGCGCCAAAACCTCCATAGCCCACCTGCAGCAAGTCAAGGCCGGGGAGCGCCTTTCGGCAAAAACCAGGGAAATTCACGCCGGCCATAAGCTGGCACATTACCACATTGAAATTCACAACGCTGACAACCACCTTGTAGCCCAATTTGAGGGCGTGGTGTATTTCAGCGAAAAACTTTGGAAAGACCTATGACCCCTCAAGCCTACCTCGTAGATGGCATCCGTACGCCTGTTGGCAATTTTGGCGGAAGCCTGAGCCCCGTGCGCACCGACGACCTCGCTGCGCACCCCCTGCGCGCCCTGATGGCACGCCACCCAAACCTTGATCCGGCCGCCATCACCGACGTCATCATGGGCTGCGCCAACCAAGCCGGCGAAGACAACCGCAACGTGGCGCGCATGGCACTGCTGCTGGCCGGTATCCCCTACTCCGTACCCGGCGAAACAGTGAACCGCCTGTGCGCCTCCGGCATGAGCGCCATCGTACACGCAGCCCGCGCCATACGCAGCAACGAAGGTGAGCTCTTTATAGCTGGAGGTGTGGAGCACATGACCCGCGGTCCCTGGGTGATCAGCAAGGCCTCCACCCCCTTTGGGCGCGACAGCGAAATGCACGATACGAGCTTTGGCTGGCGCTTCATCAACCCCCGCCTCGAAGCCCTGTACGGCACCGAGGGCATGGGCCAAACCGCCGAAAACCTTGTGGACATCCACAACATAAGCCGGGAGGATCAGGACGCCTTCGCCTACCGCTCACAAATGAAAGCCGTTGCGGCACAACAAAATGGCCGCCTCGCCCGCGAAATAGCGCCCGTCGAGATACCCCGCCGCAAGCAGGAGCCCCTCCTCTTCGACACCGATGAATTTGTGAAAGCGAATACCTCGATGGAAGTGCTTGCCAAGTTGCGCCCCGCTTTCCGCAAAGAAGGTGGCTCGGTAACGGCAGGCAATGCCAGTGGCCTCAACGATGGTGCCGCTGCGGTACTCGTGGCAAGCGATACCGCCCTCAAAACCCATAATCTGCAACCTGTAGCCCGGGTGCTGAGCAGCGCCGTGGTGGGCGTGGAGCCCCGCATCATGGGCATAGGCCCCGTAGAGGCTACACGACTGGCCCTCAAGCGTGCCGGACTCAAGCTGGAACAAATGGATGTGATCGAGCTCAACGAAGCCTTTGCCGCCCAGAGCCTCGCTGTAACCCGCAGCCTCGGCCTCGACGATGAGGATCCAAGAATCAATCCCAATGGAGGCGCCATAGCCATAGGCCACCCACTGGGCATGAGCGGTGCACGCATCAGTTGGAGTGCGGCACTCGAACTGCAACTCACCGGCAAAAAGTACGCCCTGGCTACCATGTGTATCGGCGTGGGGCAAGGATATGCGGTGGTACTGGAGCGGGTATAAAGACAGCGCGCATTGTAAAACTCCAGAGGCCATGAAAATTCTGATTGTGGAAGACGAACCCAAGCTTGCTGCTTTCATCCGCAAAGGACTGGAAGAGCAAGGCTATGATACCGAGGTGGTATATGATGGCCAAATGGGCTTGCGCATGGCTTTGCGCGAAGAGTACCACATGGTATTGCTGGACCTGATCGTTCCGCTGATCAACGGCCTGGAGCTGTGCAAGCGCATCAAGGAGGAGCGGCCCCACCTGCCCATCATCATGCTTACGGCCCTGGGCACCACCGATGATAAACTTACGGGTTTTGACGCAGGCGCCGACGACTATTTGGTGAAACCATTTGAATTCAAGGAGCTGCTGGCCCGCATCAAGGTATTGCTCAAGCGGAGTCAGGGCGCCCAGGATACGCCCCACCGCCTCAAAGCAGCCGACCTGGAGCTCGACCTCAACAAGAAGCTGGCCCGCCGTGGGGGGCTGGATATTTCCCTTACGGCAAAAGAATTTGCGCTGCTCGAATACCTGATGCGCAACCGGGACAAAGTAGTATCGCGCGCTGACATCGCCGAAAAGGTATGGGACATCGACTTTGACACGGGCACCAATGTGGTAGACGTGTATATCAACATTTTGCGCAAGAAGATAGACCGCGACTTTGCGCAAAAACTTATTAAAACCCGCATCGGCCTGGGTTATATGTTGAGTTCAGAAGGGTAAATTATGGACTTGCGACACAAACTTACGCTGCTTTTTGTTGGGCTTGTGGCCTTGATTATGGCCCTGTCGTCGCTGGCCATTTATTACTTCAGTGCCGATTACCGCAAGGAGGATTTTTACACCCGGCTGCATTACAAAGGACAAACTGCGGCGCGGCTGCTTCTTGAGGTTGAAGAGGTGGATGTGAATCTGCTTCGCAAAATTCAAGGCAGTTCTCCTACGAGCCTCTATTCAGAAAAGCTCGTCATCTATAATTATCTTGATGAAGTGCTTTTCACCACCGATACCCATGGCGTGGTGCAACCCAAGCCTGTGCAACTCGACAGGATACGCCTCGAAGGTGAGCAACGCTGGAAGCAGTCCGGCCATGAAGTGATAGGTTTCCTTTTTGTGGATACGTATGACCGCTTTGTGGTGGTATCGGCCGCGCAAGATTACTACGGCTGGCGGAAGCTGCGGAATTTGCGCGTGGTGCTGGCCCTCACCTTCGCCGGTGGGGTGATTGCAGCTACCTTGCTCGGGTGGTTTTTTGCCGGAAAGGCACTGAAGCCCATCACCCATGTGCTCGAAGAGGTGGGGCGCATCGGTGCGCACAGCCTGGATACCCGCCTCAAAGCACCTGACAACAAAGATGAGATAGGCCGTTTGGTGCTCACCTTCAACAGCTTTTTGGAGCGGCTGGAGAAGGCCTTTGGCATTCAAAAGAATTTTATCGCCAATGCCTCCCATGAGATGCGTACGCCCCTGACCATCATCAGCGGACAGCTTGAAGTACTGCTCATGCAGGAACGCAGTGCCGAGGAGTATAAGCAAACACTGCACTCGGTATATGACGACATTAAAAACCTCAACACCACCTCGAACCGGCTGCTGCTGCTCACCCTGGCCCACTCAGAGGTGGCGCGCAATGATATGCGCAGCGAGCGCATTGATGAAATAGCCTGGCAGTCGCGCAGCGAAGTATTGCGCCGCAATGAGGCCTACCGCATTGAGGTTAGCATTGATGAACGCATGGATACGGAGGAGCAACTCAGCATATGGGGCAATGCACAACTATTGAAAACTGCCATGACCAACCTGCTCGACAATGCCTGCAAGTACAGCAGCGACCACCATGCACGGCTTCACATCACCGAAGAGCAAGGCGCGCTGCTGCTGCAGGTGATCGACCGGGGTATAGGAATACCACTGGACGAACAAGAGGCTGTTTTTGAGCCTTTTCATCGCGCCTCCAATGCGCGCAGCTTTCGGGGCCGGGGCATTGGGCTGTCGCTGGTGGCGCGCATTACCGAGCTGCACCGGGGGCATATAGCGCTGCACTCCATACCCTCAGAGGGCAGCACCTTTACCATGCGCTTGCCGAGAAGTTGAAAATATTTCCATTCAATGCATTGTTGTTATGACACTTACAACCTAGTCTAGTAAGACGATAAGCATACAAAGCACAGGAGTCATCAGAAATTTGTGATTTAATCGCTTTTTAATTCCGGTTTCATCCGGCACTTAGGTGGCCACCGCACATTTGCATCAGCCAAAGGGAATACAAACAAGCCCACCGGCCCGAAACAAGCAAACAACACACCTATGAAAACGACAGAATCAAACACCAAAACGCTTGCAATAGTACTTACTGCCCTCTTTTTTATGGCCCTCGGCGGCATCGTGTATATGCACGATACCAACACCAGCCTTGAAACACTGCTGGACAACAACAGGCTAAAATCGGAAACTCTCCTTTCGGAAAAATTAATGCTCGACAAGGAAATAAAGGACCTGCGTGCAGACATCAACGCACAGAAAGGCAAAAGCAAAGCACTTGATGCTGCGTTGAGCAAAGCCCAGATGGCACTGGAGCAGAAAGAGCGCGAATTGCGCAACCGCAGCAAAAATGAAGTAAAGGCAAAGGATCTTGACGAACTGCGCAAGATCAAAACACAGCTCGAAGCTGAAAAGAATGAGCTGTACAGCAATCTGAATCAAGTTCTCGCTGAGAAAGACCGACTGATTGAAGCACTCGCTGCGGCCAATTCACAAAATAAATCGCTCAATGACAAGGTGAGCTTCATGGAAGCATTAGCAATCAACAACATGCGCGTAGATGCCACAAAACGCAACGAAAAGCTGACCGTAGTAGCCCGTAAAACGCGCCAACTCAACATGGCCTTTGACCTTCCTCAGCACCTTGCCAACGACGTACAGTTCAAACTCCGCACCCCTTCGGGTGCTATGATCGACCACACCGACGCGGCACTGAGCTGGCATGAAGTAATCGGGCAACAAGGTGAATACACAGCAAGCATTGAACTGATGCAACCTGGCGACCTGAAAGTGAGCAAGCGCATGGAAATGCGCTACGAACCCAAAGATCGCTTGCAACGCGGCCTCTACACCATTGATGTGTACAACGGCAAAACATATGTGGCGAGCTGCCAGGTGCGACTGCGCTAATCATCCAAAAAAATGTATGGAGTGTAGATGATCAAAACGGGGGCGTCAGGGCCCCCGTTTTTGTTAATTGAGTTTAAATCAAAGTCCGAAATTTCATAGTAATTCGAGGCGTTTGTATTTTAGCAAAAAACTTAATTGAAAATGTTAAAATTACGCTATTACTTGATTGCACTGGCGATGGTACCCGTGGTATTGAGCGCCCAAACAACACCCCAGCAACAGCCGGCTCCAGGAATGCAGCCAGCACAAATGCAAAACAATTTTTCAGATGAAGATTTGGAGAAATTTAGCAGAGCAGCTGCGAAAATCACTGAAATACAACAAAGCGCGGAAAGCCAAATGATGGAGGCCATAGAAAAACAGGGACTCGATTTGGATACTTACAATCAGATTGCACAGTCATAACAAAATCCACATGCCGATGTGTCAGCCGTCGCAGAGGATGACCTCGAAAAATTTAAAGCTGTGAGTGGTGACCTGCAGCAAATTCAGATGGACATGCAGCCCAAAATGATGGAAGCCATTGAAGAGGAAGGCATCGAAATCCAGAAATACCAGGAAATTGTAGCTGCCTACCAGCAAGACCCTGCCCTTCAATTGAAAATACAGGAAATGATGGAAAACTAATTGACAAAAGGGTCGATAATCAGAAAGCCACTTTCACTGATGAAGGTGGCTTTTACTTTTTGGGCAATCATGATCTGTTTAGGCGCACTGCAGTGAAAATCTAAGCTGCAACGGGCATTTTTGATGAAATTTAAACAACAGATCATAGTCATTCAAGGCAGTTCTCTCAGGGATACTGATATGTCATGTTTGCCCTTTGTAGACAACATTGCCCTAATGCCGCAGATGCCAGAGGCAAGCTCATGCCCTAAAGATGACGTTCCTTCATTAAAGGCTACGTTCTATCAATAAAGAATGGCCTATAGCTGCAATGGTTAGAGCTTTGTATATCCAAACAATAGCTCCTATGAACCCTCAGACGAATTTCCGCTTTGCATGTTTATGCCTTTTTGCTGCAAGCGTATTACTCCATGGCTGTGCCGAAAATGACGACGATGCAAGCCCTCCACCCGTGCAATTTGAATCGGGTCAAATTGAAGGCATCTTGTACTACTACACGGGTGAATCAGCAGGACGAGTGAGAATCCTGGACGTTAAAAACGGTTTTCGCATTGGCTATACCCTGGGCGAAACCGAAGAATTTACTATTGATATGCAATTAATTGCGGATGAGCGTGGAGATGATTTTGTCATCAAGGCCTACAAAAGCGCATCATACAGTCCCGCTTACCCGGAGGGGCGGTTCATCAAACCGAAAACTGCCAACAATGCATGGCTCTTTCCTTCGAATGTGATTGAATACATGATGTACTCCCATTCCAACAGAGACTGGCAAACGGTAAATAACAACGCTGAAAAACTGTATGCTTTTGTATTTCACCGGATGGATGACGAGGATGGCGAAGCGGTGTATAGTATTGAATCTATGTACTATCCGGGCCGATTTATTTCACATCAGGGACACGCCATACAAGGGACCAATGAATTGACCTGTCGCGAATATCCGAGCAAGGAAAGTGCACCAAGATGGAGGTTATTTAAGCCAGCCGGTGTGTATATAGAAGGAAATCCGCTTTTGGTAAGTTGGTAATCAAAGTGGGCATGATTGTGATGCTTTATGGATATAGTGGATATAGAGTGGCAGCCTGGTCGCCCTACTTATAATTAAAAATATTTGCTGGGCACTGTTGTGCAGAGCAATCAATCTGCATGCTCCAGCCGCTCCACGGGCACAATCATCTTGAGGGTATCGAAAAGCACTGTAGCCTTTTCTTTGGCCACGGCCTCCACCACACCTACCTGCCTCGTGCTGCGCATGCGCACGGAATCGCCCTGTGCGAAGGGCTTGGCGGCTACTTCGGTTTTTTTGCCTTTGGCATTCCGCGCATTTTCCTTTTGTCGCTTGATGCGTTCCTGCTTCTCTTTGATTTTTACCGTAAGGTCTTGCTCCCGTTTGCGGGCCGCATCACGTTCGGCGACAAAAGTGAGCTTCTTGATGAGCTCTTTGCGCTGCTGCTTGTCTTGCCAGGCCTCGAGCATGGCTTCGTACTTCTTGCCCTTTTCTATGAGCCGCTTGTTCTCCTCGAAGTTGAGGTTTTCCTCTTTTTGCTTGTAGCGCTCCGCTTCTACCCGGTAGGTTTCAATTTCTTTACGGATGTCGCCTTTTTCTTTTTGGAGGGTGCTTGTTTCGCGGTTGAGTTGGTTCTTCTTCGCTTGTAGGGTGTTGAGCAGTTTGTCGAGGTATACCTTGCGCTGGTCGAGCTTACCTTTGGCTGCTTCAATGAGGGCATTGCCAAGTCCAATTTTCTGTGCCACTTCGAAGGTATAACTGCTTCCCGGGTGGCCTATAAGAAGCTGGTATTTGGGCAGCAATGTACGCTCATCGAACAGCATGCAGCCATTGACCATGGCGTGGTGCTGCTCGGCAAGTATTTTGATGTTGCCGTAATGGGTTGTGATCACGCCCATGGCCCTGGTATCGGCCATGGCTTCGAGGATGGCCTCGGCTATGGCGCCTCCCAGTTCAGGGTCGGAGCCGGTACCAAATTCATCGATAAAAAAGAGGGTTTGCTTGTTGCTCTGCATCAGGAAGTGCTTCATCTTCACAAGCCGTGAGCTGTACGTACTCAGCTCATAAGCAATACTTTGATCATCGCCGATATCGACAAACAGTTGCTGGTAGATCGTAAATCGGCTGTGGTCGGCGGCAGGTACGGGCAAGCCACTTTGAAACATGATTTGCAGCAGCCCAAAAGTTTTGAGCGATATAGACTTGCCGCCGGCATTGGGTCCGCTGATTACGAGTATGCGCTTGCGGCTGTCGAGCTCGAGGCTCAATGGGATGGTGGGCTTCCCTTCCGCTTTATTTTGCAGCAGCAGCACAGGATGGTACGCATCGATGAGTACGGTGGTGCGGTCTTCAGAAATGACGGGTTTGTGTCCTCCAATATCGCGTGCAAAGCGTGCTTTGGCAAATGTGAAATCGAGAAAACCCAGTGCCCTTTCGTAGCTTTCGAGGATGCCAAGGTAGCCTCTGAGGTCCTCACTGAGCTTCCGCAAAATGCGGTATTCTTCACGCTTTTCCCTTTGAAGGCAGTCGGCCACCTCATTGTTGAGGGCTACGAGGTTGGCGGGCTCTATGTAGGCTGTGCTTCCCGTTTCGGAGCTGCCATGGAGGGTTCCTTCAATTTGTCGTTTGTGCTCAGCGGTCACCGCCAGCACGCGGCGATCGTTGTAGAAAGTTTCATCATATTCGCGGAGCCAGCCCAGCTTTTTGTACTTACGTACCGCCGCTTCGAAGGCTCGGTTGGCCTTTTGGCGGGCTTCGCCCAGCTCTTTTCGGGCAGCTGCGAGCTCCTTGCTGGCCGAAGATTTCACAAAGCCATTGAGCTCTAACAGGCCGTCAATAAGAGCCATAAGCTCCTTGGAGGCATGCAGCCCAGCCACAATATCGCGCAGCATGGGGTATATGTCCTTTTTTTCGCCGAGGAACCGGATTACTGTGGCTGCCACATCGGCTACAGTGCGGAGCTTGATGACCTGTGGACCGTCGAGCACGGCATTGCTCACACGCAGCATGCCGAGTTCATGGGCCACATTGGGAAAACTGTATTCAGGAAAGTACACGCCATTGTCGAGTACTGTAAGTGCCTCTTCACTTTGGTCGAGCAGTCGGGCTATGGCATCGCGCTCGTAAATGGGGTGTAGCTCGTCGGCAAATTGGCGTGCACGGTCGGTGCGGCAACCCGCGGCCACGCGGTCCTTGATTTTGTGAAATTCAAAGCGTGAGGGGGTATCTTCTGGGTAGAGCTTCACAGTGCGAAAGTAGCCATTGCGCGGTGATAACACGGCAGGCCCTTGCATGTTTTGCCGAAAGGCAGGAAGTATGCCTGCTGCAAAATTTGCGGAAGCGCTTCAAAGGGCCCACAGCCCTATAAAGTTCGCGCCGCCTGCATGCCCATTGTCCCACTCCCGTTTGAATTTACTTCAATGCTTTACCATTTCTTAACCCAGAGCAAATATGTGCACCATTTATTTGTATCAAAATGGCTTATGTTCAAAGACCGCTGGCTCCTCGTTTGGTTTGCTTTGTATGCTGCACTGCTTTTCGGCGGTATAGGCAGCAGCCCCATTTATATTCTGGACGAGGCGCGCAATGCGGGCTGTGCGCTCGAAATGCTTGACCGCAATGACTGGGTGGTGCCCACCTTCAATGGCAGCTTAAGAACCGAGAAGCCCAGCCTGCACTATTACTTTATGATGGCGGGATACACCCTTTTTGGCAATACGTCGTTCGGGGGTCGATTTTTCTCGGCCTTGTGCGGATTGCTCACATTATTGCTCACTTGCGCATTCGCGTGGAAGTACCACGGACCTGCAGTAACCCGGTTGAGCGCCATGCTGCATTGCGCCTCCTTGCATTTGGTCTTGCAATTTCAGCTGGCCACACCCGATCCTTACCTCATTTTTTTCAATGCCCTTTCTATCATCATGCTGTTTGAATCTTTACGGGATGGCAGGATGCTCAGCACGGTAATAGCCTACCTCGCCATGGGATGCTCTGTGTGGGCCAAAGGACCTGTGGGAATTGTGATGCCTGCTGGCGCCATGCTGTTGTACTGCTTGTTTTCAAGGCAGTTGTCATGGAATTTTATCAAGAAACTGCGCTTGCCACTCGGGGCGCTCTTGGTGTTGGTCGTGGCTGGACCTTGGCAGGTATTGGTATGGCAGGCCACTGATGGCGCCTGGGCTGAAGGCTTTTACCTCACCCACAACGTACACCGCTATACCGAAACCATGGAAGGTCATGGAGGCATATTTTTATTGATGCCTCTTCTGTTGTTATTGGCGTTTCTGCCATTTGTGGGTTTGGTACCGGGGGCATGGCTCAGGTGGTGGAAGAGCAGGTTACAGGACCCCGCCTTGTTTTTGAGCGGCAGCGCAGCGGCCTGCATTGTGTTATTTTTCTCCTTCTCGAGCACCAAGTTGCCGAGTTATATTTCACCGGCCTTGCCCTTTGCAGCGCTTGTTTTGGCGGTTGAACTCGACAGGCGCGTACGCATGGCGCAGCCCTTGCGTTGGCCGTGGATAGTTCCTGTGGCATTGGGTCTGGCCTTGGCTGTGGGTGCTTACCTCGGCCTGAGCACTGAGCGTTCTGTGGCACATATGGCTTGGTGGTCACTCGTATTCGTGCCTTTGGTTGCAGGCGGTATTCTGGCTTTCCTTTACGGCAAAAATACCAGAGTGCACATCGCAATCCTCGCTGCGGGGGTGGGTGGAGCATTGAGCTCGGCGGGTGTATCTTGGATGGCTTTTCCTGCGGTGTACCGCGAAAATCCCGTGAGCCGGAGCCTCCATATTCTGGAGGGGCAGCCGGTGGTGACCTACCAACGCTTCAATCCCGCATACGTATACCACAAAGGCCCGCTACAAGGCTACCAGAACGCGGAAGCTGTG
This sequence comes from Cryomorphaceae bacterium, assembly GCA_036751905.1. GTDB lineage: Bacteria > Bacteroidota > Bacteroidia > Flavobacteriales_D > Cryomorphaceae > T3Sed10-241. Next base: position 2,509 of record DAIOTP010000104.1, on the reverse strand, counting down.
CTGCAAAAGGTCGAAGAACAGCCAAATACACTGGTGCTTACACAAGGACGGCACCTGCCTGAGCTGGATATGGGTATGTGGGAGGTGCTATTTTCTGAAAAAGACCTGTTCGAACTACAGCACTCCGTTATTTTGCGGAAGCGCGACCACTAAAGCCTCTTCCTCATTGGCGGCATGGCGCTGCTGCTTGCGCCGATCCAGTGCGTAAACCAGCTGGTATGCAGCCAGGGCTGCTACACTGCCCAGAAAATAACCAAAAGATACATCGACAAAAAAGTGCTGGGCCAGATATACCCGTGACACACCCACCAAGAGTGCCAGCAGCGCTACCAACACCGTAACGTACCGCCGTCGGAAAATCAGGGCCAAAATCACCGCTACCGCCGCAGCTGTGGCCGTATGCCCCGATGGAAAGCTGTGCAAACTGTGCACCTTCACTCCTTCAACAAATTGAAGTACAGCGGCATCACCAAACCAAGCTTTGGGTCGGGGAAAATCAGTGAAGACCACATGCTTGAAAAAGTTGGCCAATGCGGATACCAACAAGGCCGAAACAATAGAAACCACAGCAAAACGACGCCCCGCAAAAAACGAAAGCAATATGAGCGGAACAAATATGAGCCCATCGCCAAGGTGGGTGATATATTTAAAGAATAAATTGGGTACAGGTGCATAGGCCGCATTGCACCACAACACTGCAGTTCCTTTCGGAATGAACCATGAAATTAATATAAGCCCAATACCAATTAACAAGAAAGCAACTGCTATCGAACCAGTTTCCTTCTTTCCAAGGGATATCACTACAGCGGGTTTGGAATAAAAATTGTCTGCCTGACGTCTTTTCTTTTTGCGCATATTCAATGTAGACATATCACCTTCATCATTGATTTTTGGTTATTTATGATGTTTTTCACCAATTGTACAATCCTCCTGGAACAAGAGCTCCAACAGCATTACAAGATATACCTACCCGAGTAGGTAGAATTAAAATTCAGGTTATCATAGAACCAATTGAATGTTTATTTTTTAGCCACAAAAGACTTAGAAATGCACAGAAGCCATTCTAAAATGTTCAACCCATGTTAATCGGTGAGAATGAAATGCGAAGAAACTGCCACCATTGCTTCCTTGAAATTCACATATCCCAAGCGCAGCTTGCCTTGCTCATTAACAACTTACTGGTGAAAACTGGTTCAATACAAAAATGGGATGCAATGGGGCCACGCTATCTTAGCACACAACAAAGGATAGCCCGAAAGCGTATGTACGGTTACATGGACCCCAAAGAAATAGAAGCCCTGCTCAAACTGATTGATGATCCGGACGAGGTGGTGTACAACCATGTGAGGGAGAGAATTTTGTCCTTTGGGGAAGACATCATACCTCAGCTCGAAAATGTATGGGAACTCAACAGCTTCGGACACATATACCAGCAACGCATTGAAGACATCATACACATCATACAATATGATGCGGTGTACAAAGGATTGGAGCGTTGGTCCAAGGAAGGCGGCGAGAATCTTTTTGAAGGAGCACTTTTGGTAGCCCGATACCAGTATCCCGACATGGACGAGCTCGAAGTGCGCAACAACCTCACGCGGTTGCGGCAAGATATATGGCTGGAAATCAATGACGAACTCACAGCCTTAGAGAAGGTCAAAGTATTCAACCATATACTCTTCGACATCCATGGCTTTCGCGGAAACAAGAAAAACTACCACGCAGCCCAGAACAGCTACATCAACAGTGTACTAGAAACACACAAAGGAAATCCGCTTAGCCTGAGCATCCTGTACATCGTGCTTGCTGAAAGCCTCGGGGTGCCTATTTATGGTGTGAACCTACCCAACCACTTTATTCTGGCCTATGTGGACGAGTACAACATCATGCGTTTTCTCGAGCAAGGCCAAAGCCCCGAAAGCGAACAAGCCGACATACTTTTCTACATCAATGCCTTCAGCAAAGGAAGCATTGTGCATAGGTCAGAGATCAGCTCCTACCTGGAGCAGTTGCAGCTCGACAAACAATCCGAATTTTACAACCCTTGCACCAACCGTACGATCATAGGGAGACTGATTAACAACCTCATATTTAGCTACGAGCGTCTTGGATACCCAGAAAAAGTCGAGGAGTTGAAAAAGCTGAAGGATGTGGTCAAGCGCAATGCTGAGGGGGAGGTGGAGTAATTGATTGGTCACGCGATGAGCCGAATGTGCACCTGCGGCCGCGCGCTTGGGGAAGAAAAGTAGGAGAAATGCCTACCTTCACGGCCCTAAAAATCACCACCACCTACAAATCCATCCACTCAATGAAACTCGAAAATTACGTCCTAGGCAAATGGGTCACAGGCGATGGAGAGGGCATGGCCCTGCTCAACGCTGTAAACGGCGAGCAAGTGGCCATTGCCACAGCTGAAGGCCTCGACTACAGCGCCATACTCAATTACGGCCGCGAAGTGGGCAATCCCGCTTTGCGCAAAATGACATTTCACGAAAGGGGGCGCATGCTC
>DAIOTP010000103.1:0-12834 GCA_036751905.1 Cryomorphaceae bacterium | reverse complement strand
GAATTTCCCAAGCCTTAGCTTGAGGAAATTCTGGAACACAAAAAATCACCGCGCGGCAGCGCGACACTCCCCAAGCACTAAATTTCACGAGCCAAGGCTTGAGAAATATTGCATAAAAGAAAATCACCGCTACAATGAGAAGTGGACAGTGTCATGAAAAAAATGGTTGCGCTGAAATGGGAATACAGTTGCGAAAGAGGCTTGCTGAATGAACCACTAAAAATGTAACTTTGCCACGCTCTGCCCGGATGGTGGAATAGGTAGACACGCAGGACTTAAAATCCTGTGGCCATTGCTGGCCGTGCGGGTTCGATTCCCGCTCCGGGTACCATAATTTGAAAAGCATCGCCATGAAGCGGTGCTTTTTTTGTGGAAAAATTTTAAAACCCATTGCAAATGCAATATCTTTGTGGTGCAAATGCAATGATTATGGCCGTAAAAGTTTTTCGTCCTCAAAGCGCTACTTACCTCTCCAAGGAAAGCGCACGTGGTATAAATGATCGTTACATTCCAAATTCATCCTTGTATTTTCTTGCCAAGCCATCCCCTGAAGTTGGCGTGGTTGCGGAGCCAGCTGAGCTTTATGGTTCCTTGGATCAGGGCTACGTTTTTGATGACATTCAAGTGCTTATTCAATTTTTGGGCTTTTCTCAATTGGAGCTTTCTAAGCTTTTTGAATTAGATAGCAGCACTTTGTCCCGCTGGCGCAAGCATCCCAAGCCCATAGGCTTGTTGCGTTCAAGGTTGGTGAGAGAGCTGGATGCCATGGTCGCCAAAGGGGTCAGGCTTTTTGGCACCGAAGAAGCCTTCTCTCAATGGCTTGATGCACCACATGCGTACCTCAACGGCAAAGCCCCAAAAGCATACTTGCGGCATCCAGAAGGCTTGCTGTACGTTGACGATCTTCTCGAAGGCTTGTCATGGGGTAATTTTTCCTAATGCTGTGCTACCGGTTGTATGAGGATTTGCCGGGTCGAGGTCCTCTTGGTTTTGGGTATGCTGCCGGAAGATGGAACAGACGAGGTATGCCGCTCATTTACATGGCCTCCACAGGATCCCTTGCTTTTCTGGAATTGTTGAGCATCAGGGGCAGTATCGTTTTACAGTCATCATGGAAACTTGCAAGCATACGGTGCCTCTCGGAAGTGCCACTGGCACCTCTGGATGTGTTGCCCCCTGATTGGAGCCGCATTCCCCATCCGGGAAGTACCTGGGCTTTTGGTGATGTGTGGTTGAAGGAGGCCGATTCCCCATACCTGAAAGTACCCAGTGCACGTTTGCCACACACCATTTATCCAAAGGAGCATAACATCATCATGAATCCCTTATTCCATGATTTCGCAAGTTTTGTGGAAGTAGAAGGCGTTGAGGAGGTTGGCTTTTTACTCAATGGCTAATGGTTGAGGCTCGGTAAGCCTCGTGGCCGAGATTATTTGACCTACCCAAGCGTCAAAGTCAAAGTTCTTTTCATCATACATCACACCCAAACGCACAATGACTAGTCCATGGTCGTTGTGTACCGATACTTGCTGACCTTGAAAGCCATCCAGCCAATAGTCTGAATTACTGTAGCTTTTATACTTGCCGTGGCCGTTGGTCCAAAATTGCCCTCCATAGCGCCCTCCACTCGTCTCCGTGGCTGTGGTGCAAAATTCTACATATGCCGTATCGAGCAATTGTTGGCCCTGCCAATGGCCCATTTGCTGAAAAAGCAGTGCAAACTTGGCCCAATCACGTGCGCTGCCATAGCCATAAGAGCTCCCAACGTGTGTACCGCTGGCATCAGTTTCCACCAAAAAATCGCGCATCCCCAAGGGTGCAAAGAGGCGCTCGTAGGCAAAATTCCAATAGCTCTTTTTGTCCGGAAATTGTTCTGAAACGAGCTGCGCCAGTAAATTCGAGGTTCCTGAGGAGTAGTACCACTCGCTCCCGGGCTGATGTGCCAATGGTCTGTTCGAGGCATAGACTCCCATTTGGTCGGTGGCGTACAGCATGATGGTAGCCGTAGATACGCTTCCATACTCTTCCTCCCAGTCAAGTCCTGATGTGGCATTAAGCAAATGGCGGATCGTTATGGCACTTCGCTCATCGTTCTTCCATAAATTTACCGGGGCTGCCTGGTCAAGCTGCCACTTACCATCTCGAATGAGCAAGCCAACAAGCGCTGCGTTCACACTTTTCATCATACTCCAGCCCAGTATTTTGTTGTGCTTGTCGAATCCATCTCCGTACATCTCACCAAGCAGTTGTCCATCTTTGACAACCAACACGGCCCTTGTGTTCAACAAGCTTTCTCCTCGCACGTCAAAAGCAGAAGCAAGCGCTTCGTAAAGCGCACCTTGTGGTTTTTGGTCATCCTCAGGCCATATATCCTCACTGAAAGGAAGCTCGTCAATATTGAATTTTTGGGAGGATACTTCAGTTTCTGAAATATTGTGAAATAAGGTACAGCCCAAACCGTCACGGTAAATCGCCTTTTTGGGATGCAAGCCCCATACACTGCTTTCCACTGTTTTTGACCTGTAATCCACGCTGTTGGTAGCCAGCCAAAGAGGTCCAAATCCAAGGTCGATCCTGGTTGCGGTATCTTCTGGTATATGGCTAACAAATATGCATGAGCACAATATCTTGGCGTTGTACCCGGCTATAATTTCTAACTTTGGATAAAGCACGAAATAAAATGTAGCAGCCAAAAGAAGCAGTAGGGAGAAAATGAGGACAATTGTTTTTTTCACAGGTATCTTTGTTGATTAAGGATGGTCTCGACAACAAATATACACCCTGGGACGTACTTGTTACAGACAACCTTTTATGATGAAAACTGCCTTTTTGTACACGATCGTAAAGCGCTGGGCATTCATTGTTGGCGTTGCCGCAATGTTATTGGTCAATTACCTGTCAACTGCCTTGCCTATAGGTGGTATGACCAATGCTGATGTCAGTGCAAAATACCCTACGCTGATCACACCGGCAGGTTATGCTTTTGCCATTTGGGGTGTTATCTATTTAGGCCTCATTGTATTCGCCTGGTTTCAATTGCGCAGGGGCAGGGAGAATCGCTTTTATAAAATGATATGGCCCTACTTTATGGTAAATGCAGGAGCCAATATTGTATGGCTAATCGCCTTCCAACACGAACTTCTGGGTCTTTCTGTTTTGGTGATGGGAGTTTTGCTCGGCTCTTTAATTGGCATGTTCAGGTTGTTTTACCGCTTGAAAAGGACGCTGAGCACCACACACCGCTTTTTCTTTCACGTTCCTTTTGGAATTTACTTTGCTTGGGTGAGTATTGCCAGCATCGTTAACGTGGCAGTATGGTTGAGCTCAATGGAAGTGCCCTACTTTGCTGAAAAACCTGAATTGTGGGCTTTGGCAGTATTGATTGTTGGTTTTTGCCTTGCCATGTGGTTGTTGATTTCCCAAAGCGACTACATCTATGCACTCACTGTGGTATGGGCATATGCAGCCATTATGGTAAATCACTATGATATTGAAATGGTGCGGTATCCAGCGAAAGTAGGCGCCTTGCTCCTTTTGATTACTACGGTTGGCCTTTTCATTAGCGACCGTCTGAAGGTGGCTCAATTTGGGCGCAAGCGGTCACAGGCTTAGTGATTCGCTCAATGCCTTGGCAATGTGCCCTGTGGCACCGGCGCCTCGCTGTACAAATTGGGCAGCTGCCTGGCCTATTTGATCTCGCTCCTGAGGGTTCTTGCAAAGCATATTTAAGGCCTTGTATAAACCCGTGGCATCGGCAACACCAAAGGCGCCACCTGATTCAATAAGGCCAATTGCTTCGCCAAATTTTTTGTGATTGGGGCCAAAAACTACCGGACAGCCATACACCGCGGCTTCAAGCACATTGTGTATGCCCGCTCCAAATCCCCCACCGACGTAAGCAATGTCGGCATGCGCGTAGAGCCTGTTGAGCAGGCCCATGGTATCGAAGATGACCACCTGCGCGTTTTGCCATCCCGGGGCACTGTATCGCACTGCTTGAGGAATGAGATGTTGCAATGAACCAAGGTGTTTTTCATCAATTTCGTGTGGTACGATGATGAGTTTCCAACCTGACTTTTGGCCTTGTTTGTGGTACCATTGCACAAGCTTTTCTTCGTCAGCCGGCCAAGTACTGCCGGCAATCAAGAGCGGTTGGCCCGCTTTGAAGGCATCCATTCCGGTAATTTGCTGACTATCAGATGCTATTTGTATGACCCGATCAAAACGGGTGTCACCCGACACGGACACATCTTCAATGCGAATGCTTTTCAATAAAAGACTGCTTTCGAGGTCTTGGGTGAAGATGTGCCGGAATACCTTGAGCGTACTTGCAAACCATTTCCCCCAAGGGCTAAAATAAACCTGCTCAGGCCTGAACTTGGCGCTGATCAGAAATGTAGGCACCGCACTTTGCTCCAACATGTGAAGACAATTGTGCCAAATTTCGTATTTCACAAAAATGGCTGCTCTGGGGTCGATGGCTTTGAGGAATGGTACAATGGCCTTGGGCAAGTCGGCAGGGAGGTAAAGCACGGCATCGGCGAGCGGATAGCCTTTGCGCATTTCGTATCCTGAAGGGCTGAAGAAACTAAGCACGATGGGCAGTTCGGGGTGCTTCGCCTTCAACCACTCCATAATTGGACGCCCTTGCTCGAATTCACCTACTGAAGCGCAATGTATCCAAACCGGCCTACCAACTAAGGTTATTTTTTTGAGGTCCTGCTGCCTGCGTCCATCTATCCATTTTCTGGCTTTGGGATTGGTCAACGCAGCGAGTCTGATGCCAAGCATGTAGGCGTTGATTCCTAGGGTGTAGAGCTTGCGCATCATCACTTCAGGTAAAAGCGATCATCGAGCTGTTTGTAAACCGGAATGACCCATCCAACTTTGAAGCCCCACACAAAATCAAAGTAATTGCCGTTGGTGAATTCAATGGCATCGATGTTGAAAGTGCGGTAATCCGTGGTGAAGCCTTGATAAAAGTCGAAACCCACGTAGAAATTGGTAAATCGGCTGTTGCTAAAATTTTGGTAACCGATGAATTGATGAGTTGCAAACCCTCCGCGTTTCCGGTCGTAGCCTTTTCGGTAATCTCCTTCAAGATGAGGCAGTTCAGCTTCCCTGCTTTCAATCCATGTGCGGTGTTCGAAATAGTTGAGGCCCAATTTTAGCACCAATCCGGAGTTGGGATTGGGACCAATAATGGGCAATATTTTTCCAGTATAAAAGCCTGTGGCAAAACCCCTCATTTGTACCAATACGCGCACAAATTCGCCCTCATTGCCCAGCACAAATCCGTTGGAGAACCGCAGTTCGTGAAAACGGGTGTCGGCATCATTCACATTGTTGCTGAATAGGTAGTTGAAGTCCGCGCCGAAGAGCCAGTTGGTTTTGGTCTTGTAGGCGTAAGAAAAACCTACTGAAGCCATTGGGCCATACAGCTCTGCCATGTCCCCATATACAAGGTAGCCCCCGCCTTGGAATTGAAAGAGCGACATCCTGATTTTTTCCTCTTCCACTTTACCTTGCGCGCACAACTCAAAGCCAGTGCAGGCTATAAGCAATAGCGCTACCACCAAGGCCAATGGTTTGATTTGTGTTTCTAACATCTTGCTTCTTTACGGGCCGTTCTGCGATAAGTCTGTATATTCGCAGGCGCAAATTTAAGCCTTTAGATGAAGAAAATTCAAATGGTGGACCTTGTGTCGCAATACGAGGCGATGCAAGAAGAAATTGACACCGCAATTATCAATGTGGTGCGATCGTCTGCCTACATCAACGGCCCTGAGGTAAAGGCCTTCCAGGCTGAGCTTGAAGCCTACCTCGACGTGAAGCACGTCATCCCCTGTGCAAACGGAACCGATGCCCTGCAAATTGCCATGATGGCCCTCGGACTCAAGCCCGGTGATGAGGTAATTACAGCTAGTTTTACCTATGTAGCCACCGCCGAAGTGATTGCATTGCTAGGCCTTACACCTGTTTTGGTAGATGTTAACCCAGCAACCTTTAACATTGAGCCTGAAGCCATCCGTGCGGCAATTTCTCCCAAAACCAAGGCCATCGTGCCTGTACATCTGTTTGGGCAGTGCGCTCCGATGGAGCAAATTTTGCGGATAGCGAAAGAGCACAATCTCTACGTAATTGAGGATACCGCTCAAGCCATAGGCGCCAAATACACCTTCAGTGATGGCCGTGTGGCCAGTGCGGGTACCATGGGCGATATAGGCGCTACGTCCTTCTTTCCCAGCAAGAACCTTGGCTGCTACGGCGACGGCGGAGCCATTTTCACAAACGATGATGCGTACGCCACCAAGCTGCGCATGGTAGCCAACCACGGCCAAAGCAGGCAATACTACCATGATGAGGTGGGCGTGAACTCCAGGCTCGACTCCATTCAGGCGGCTATTTTGCGCATTAAATTGCGCAGGCTTGACGGGTACAACAAGGCAAGGAAGGCTGTAGCCGAGTATTACGATGAGGCTTTCAAAGACATCGCCGAAATCAATACCCCAAGCCGATGTGCCAACAGCACACACGTTTATCATCAGTATACCATGATCCTCAACGGGGTAGACAGGGATGCGCTCAAGGCTCACTTGGCTGAGCATGAAATTCCTATGATGATATACTACCCCGTTCCGCTCCACATGCAAAAGGCCTACATGGACCCACGCTACAATGAAGGTGATTTCCCGGTAACGGAGCAACTCTGCAAAAGCGTGGCAAGCCTGCCCATGCAGACCGAGCTCAGTGAAGAACAATTGAAGTACATTACCGATGCGGTGATCACTTTCGTAAAAAACAATAAATCATGAATATAGCAGTAGTTGGAACCGGCTACGTAGGCCTTGTTACAGGCACCTGCTTTGCCGATACCGGCAATGAGGTGGTGTGTGTAGACATCGATGCGGACAAGGTAAAGCGCATGCAACAAGGAGAGGTGCCCATTTATGAGCCCTACCTCGATACGGTTTTCGAACGCAACATCCGTCAAAAGCGGCTGACTTTCACCACCGAGCTTGAGCCGGCAGTAAAGGGCGCTGAGATTGTGTTTTTGGCCCTGCCCACCCCTCCTGGTGAAGATGGCAGTGCCGACCTGAGCTATGTACTGGGTGTGGCACGACAGCTCGGCGGAATGCTCGACAAGTACACCGTGATTGTGGATAAGAGCACCGTGCCAGTGGGTACAGCTGATCTGGTACACCAGGCCATAGCTGAGCAGGCAAGGGTGGAATTCGATGTGGTATCCAATCCGGAGTTTCTGCGTGAAGGCTTTGCTGTGGAGGACTTTATGAAACCCGACCGTGTGGTGATTGGCACGAGCTCCAAGCGCGCTGCCGATGTGATGGAGAAGCTTTACAAGCCTTTTGTGCGGCAGGGCAATCCCTTGATTGTGATGGATGAAAAATCGGCGGAGCTAACCAAGTACGCCGCCAACGCCTTCCTGGCCACCAAGATCACATTCATGAACGAGATCGCCAACTTTTGCGAAATGGTTGGTGCCGACGTAGATAAGGTGCGGGCAGGCATAGGAACGGACACCCGCATAGGAAAGCGCTTCTTGTTTCCCGGCATCGGCTACGGAGGCAGCTGCTTCCCAAAGGATGTACAGGCGCTCGCCAAGAGTGGCAAGGAGCATGGATATGATTTTCAAATCCTCGACGCGGTACTCCGGGTGAATGACGGGCAGAAACTCCGCCTGATAGAAAAGCTCAAGTCTTACTATACAGAGGGCTTGCTCGGAAAGCGTTTTGCCATTTGGGGATTGGCCTTCAAGCCTGATACCGATGATATTCGCGAAGCACCCGCCCTGCACATGATCGATGCGCTGCTGCGCGATGGAGCCTCCGTCACTGCCTTTGACCCTGAGGCCATGGACAATGTGCAGAAGCGCTACGGACAGCGTGTTTCCCTTGCGGAAAACATGTATGAGGCCCTAGATGGCGCTGATGCCCTGCTTATTGCCACAGAATGGTCGGTGTTCCGAAATCCTGATTTTAAGAAGGTGGCAGAGCACCTGAAGAGTAAAGTCATTTTTGATGGACGTAACCTGTATGAGGTGGATGCCATGAAAGAGCTTGGTTATTACTACGAAAGCATTGGCCGCGAAGCCATAAAACATTACGCATGACCGGGAAGAGAGTACTTGTAACAGGTGCAGCCGGCTTTTTGGGCTCCCACCTCTGTGATCGGTTTATCGCTGAGGGGGCTCAGGTGGTGGGCATGGACAACCTGATAACAGGTGACTTAAAGAACATTGAGCACCTGTTCGCGCTGGAGCAGTTCAGCTTTTCCCACCATGATGTAAGCAATTTCGTGCATGTACCCGGTCACCTTGACTACATCCTGCACTTTGCCTCGCCAGCCAGTCCCATTGATTACCTCAAAATTCCCATTCAAACCCTGAAAGTGGGCTCCTTAGGCACCCACAATTTGCTCGGTTTGGCCAAAGCCAAAGGTGCACGCATCCTCGTGGCGAGCACCAGCGAAATATACGGCGACCCGGAAGAGCATCCGCAAAAGGAAAGCTATTGGGGCAATGTGAACCCCATCGGCCCGCGTGGAGTGTATGATGAGGCCAAGCGCTTTCAGGAAGCAATTACCATGGCTTATCACCGCTTTCACGGCCTGGAAACCCGCATTGTTAGAATATTCAATACCTACGGGCCCCGCATGCGCCTCAATGATGGACGCGTGCTGCCGGCTTTTATAGGTCAGGCCCTGCGCGGTGAGGATTTTACTGTATTTGGAGACGGCAGCCAAACCCGCTCATTTTGCTATGTCGATGACTTGGTGGAAGGCATTTACCGCTTGCTGCTCAGTGATGTGGTAGAGCCTGTGAACATCGGCAACCCCGATGAAATCACCATCCGCGAGTTTGCAGACGAGATCATCGCCTTGACGGGTGCCAAAACCAAAATCATTCACGAGGCACTGCCCCACGACGACCCGAAAAAGCGCCGTCCGGACATTTCCAAAGCCAAAGCCCTGCTGGGCTGGGAGCCCAAAGTACACCGCAGCGAAGGCTTGAAGAGCACCCTGGCGTACTTCAAAACACTCAGCACCGACGAGCTTTACCGAAGTGAGCACAAGCATTTTGATAAATATATCAAACGTTGATGGACTACTACGCCCATGAAACTGCCGTAATAGACGAGGGCTGCACCATTGGTCCCGGCACTAAAATCTGGCACTTTTCACACATCATGCCCAAATGTGAAATAGGTTCTGCTTGCAACATCGGCCAGAATGTGGTCATTTCACCCGAGGTGGTACTCGGCGATAACGTGAAGGTGCAAAACAATGTGTCCATTTACACCGGTGTGACCTGCGACGATGATGTATTTCTCGGGCCCTCCATGGTTTTTACAAATGTGACCAACCCGCGAAGTGCAGTGAACCGCCGGGGACAGTACGCCAAAACCCACGTGGGAAAAGGCGCGAGCATCGGAGCCAATGCCACCATTGTATGTGGTCACGACATTGGCGCTTACGCCTTCATCGGTGCGGGGGCGGTGGTCACCAAAACGGTGAAACCATACGCCCTGATGATTGGCAATCCTGCCCGGCAGGCCGGCTGGATGAGTGAGTTCGGGCGCAAACTGATTTTTAACGAAAGTGGAAAAGCCCAATGCCCGGAAAGCGGCGATTGGTACCAACTTGAAAATAATGAAGTGACCAAATTATGAGCGAACGCCCAATACATTTTGCCATCGTGGGCTGCGGCCATATTGGAAAGCGCCATGCAGAAATGGTGGCACGCAACCCTGAGGCGAAGTTGGTGGCCCTGATGGACACCAAGCCCAAAGAGGATTTGGGGCTTGAGGCCCACGATGCTCCCTTTTTTACCGACCTCGATGCCATGCTTGAGGCCGTGCCCGAAATTGATGTAGTGAATGTGTGCACGCCCAATGGCCTGCACGCTTCACAGTCGCTCAAGGCTTTACAGCAGCGCAAACATGTGGTGTGCGAGAAGCCAATGGGCCTCAGCAAGGCCAATTGCGAAGAGGTGATATTCAAGGCGCTGCAAGTGAGCCGCCATGTATTCTGTGTCATGCAAAACCGCTACTCGCCACCCTCGGCCTGGCTCAAGGAAATGATTGATGAGAAGCGGCTTGGTGATATTTACCTGGTGGATATCAACTGCTACTGGAACCGCGATGAACGCTACTACAAAAAAGAGGGATGGAAGGGCACGCCCGATCTGGACGGAGGTACGCTGTTTACGCAGTTTTCCCATTTCATCGATATTATGTATTGGCTTTTTGGGGACATCGAAAACATACAGGGCCGCTTTGCCGACTTCAACCATAAGGATATCACAGCTTTTGAAGACAGCGGTATTGTAAACTTTGATTTTGTCAATGGAGGCGTCGGATCCTTGAATTACTCCACCTCAGTGTGGGGTCAAAATCTTGAGAGCAGCATGACCATCATAGGCAGCAAAGGAAGCATCAAGGTGGGCGGACAGTATATGAACAATGTGGAGTATTGCCATGTGAAAGACTATGGAATGCCCGAGCTTGCCGAGTCAAGCCCGGCCAATGATTATGGACATTACAAAGGCAGCGCTGCCAACCACCATTTTGTGATCCAAAATGTGATCGACACCATCAAGAACCGCAATGTAGCTACAACCAATGCCCTGGAAGGGTTAAAGGTTGTCGAAATTATCGAGCGCATTTATAAAATAAGAGACCAATCTAAACCATGAACATGTACGAGGAGCTCCTCAAAAAGGAGAAAAAGCTGGCCGTGATTGGCCTTGGATATGTAGGGCTGCCCATTGCCCTTGAATTTGCAAAACAGATTTCTGTTATCGGATTTGATATCAATGAACACCGAATTGATATGATGAAGAACAGCGTCGATCCAAGCAACGAGCTGGAGGCCAATGCCTTCGAAGGATGTGACATTGCCTTTACGGCAAATTTGGATGAACTCCGCGCCGCTTCCTTCTTCATCGTGGCGGTACCCACCCCCATTGATCAGAGCAATACCCCCGACCTGAAACCGGTGTTGAGTGCATCGCGCAGCGTTGGGAAGGTACTGAAAAAAGGTGATTTCGTGGTGTACGAAAGCACGGTATATCCAGGCTGTACCGAGGAGGATTGCATCCCGGTGCTCGAAGAGGTGTCAGGATTAAAGTTTATGGATGATTTTAAGGTGGGATACAGCCCTGAACGTATCAATCCGGGCGACAGAGACCATACCATCCGTACCATTGTAAAGGTTAGCGCCGGTTGTGATCCTGAATCGGCGGAAACCATCGCCAAGGTCTACGAGCTCGTGGTGGATGCTGGCGTGCACCGCGCCTCCTCGATCAAAGTGGCCGAAGCTGCCAAAATCATCGAAAATACGCAACGAGATGTCAACATTGCGCTTATCAACGAGCTGTCTATTATTTTCAACCGCATGGGCATCAATACCTATGAGGTGCTTGAAGCGGCCGGCACCAAGTGGAATTTTCTGAACTTCAAGCCCGGCCTGGTAGGTGGGCATTGTATAGGGGTGGACCCTTACTACCTCACGCATAAAGCCGAGAAGCTGGGTTACCACGCCCAAATCATCACTTCAGGCCGTTTTGTGAACGACTCCATGGGCGGCTATGTAGCCAAGCAGGCAGTGAAGAAGATTATTGCTCAAGGCAGGCACATACAGGATGCAAGGGTACTGGTAATGGGCGCCACCTTTAAGGAAAATGTAAGCGACATCCGCAACAGCAAGGTGGTAGACATGATACGTGAGCTCGAATCGTTCAGTGTGCAGGTGGATGTAATTGATCCTCTTGCCGATGCCGCCGAAGTGAAGCATGAGTACGGTTATGACCTGGTCACTGAACCCACCCCCAAATACGATGCCGTGATCGTAGCCGTAAACCATGGGGAATACATGAACCTGCCGGAAAGCTACTTTGCGGAGCTGCTCACCGATAAAGGTGTGTTTGTGGATCTCAAAGGAATTTACAGGGGCAAGATCCGCAAGTTCAGATACTGGAGTCTTTAAAGACCAAGCGTTTAACTTTCCACTCCGGCCGAGCTCAAATTCAAGCTACGGTCCATCCTTTTAAACAGGCCCTGAAGTACTTTTCCCGGTCCCACCTCGATGATTTCGTTGGCACCGTCGCCGAGCATGGCCGCCATGGTTTGCGTCCAGCGTACTGGGGCGGTGAGTTGAGCCACGAGGTTGGTTTTGATTTGCATAGGATCACGGGTGGGCATTGCATCCACATTCTGATAAATGGGGCACCGGGGGATGTTGATGGCAGTGGCTTCGATGGCGGCGGCCAATTTTTGCCGTGCAGGCTCCATCAAGGGTGAGTGAAAAGCCCCGCCCACGGCCAGCAGATCGGCCTTGCGTGCGCCTGCATCACGCATTTTTGCGCAAGCGGCCTCCACGGCAGCATATTCACCGCTGATCACGAGCTGGCCCGGACAATTGTAATTGGCGGGCACCACAATTCCATCGATTTCCGCGCATAGTTTCTCTACCGTTTCATCATCGAGGGCCAGTACTGCAGCCATGGTGCCTTTGGAAAGTTCTGTCGCTTCCTGCATGGCATTGGCACGGGCAGCCACGAGCTTGAGCCCTGAGGCAAAATCCATGGCTCCCGCGGCCACAAGGGCTGAGAATTCACCGAGGCTGTGCCCGGCTACCATGTCGGGTTGAAAGGCATCACCCAGTACAGCTGCCTGTATCACCGAATGAAGGAAGATGGCCGGCTGGGTCACCTTGGTTTGCTTCAGCTCCTCATCGGAGCCTTCAAACATGGTATCGGTAATGCGAAATCCAAGGAGGTCATTGGCTTCTTCAAACATCCTATTGGCCTCAGCT
>DAIOTP010000102.1:0-12890 GCA_036751905.1 Cryomorphaceae bacterium | reverse complement strand
AGGGTGGCTTCATCTTTGGTGAGGGTGTCCATGGGCTTGGGTATTTGGCGCAAGCTGCTTCCGCAAAAATGGAAAGCGCTTACAGGCTTCAAAAGTAGCGAATACTTGGGGAAGCAAGTCAAAAGAGCCAGATGTTGACCAAGTCATGGAATGCCTCATGACACGAAGGGCTGTCAGCGACAAGTGCTAACAGCCCTCCTTTTGAAAATGTGGATGGCAATCATCCGACCATCTCTCTCAATAATACTTAAATATCAGCAGCTCGCGGCCAAGCCTACCAGAACAGATGCCGCAATCCAGACACCAATAAACCCCAGCCACGTGTGCATCCTTAACATCATTCCGTCATCGCCTGCCCAGTCATTGAATTTTTTAATGGATTCAGGCTCCCTATGGTAAACGACGTGGCCCAAAGAACCCATAGAAAACACGAAAAGTCCAAATGCAATGAATGGTGCATAGGGCCTGTATCCCTCCATAAAGGTTGCAAAGAGAACTGCGGTGATGGAGGCAGCATAGAACACTGCGAGGAGTCCATGGCGCAACGAAATGGTTCTGTAAGTAATTTTCTTTTCCATTTTGCCTTGAGTTGGTTTGGTTCGTTTGTTCAAAATTACGCAAATTGAGCATTCATGCAATCCAGACAGAGGTAATCTGCCTTCGCATTAAATAGCTATTGATGTCAACAATTTGCCGAACTAATTAACCATGTCAACCCAGCGCCGACGCATGTCCCAACTACCCCTCCCATAACTACTGCTGGTGCAGCCGGGCCGAATGCCAGGGCACCACCCATCATCGAGAATCCGCTTGCCATCACGGAGAGTGCGTTCTGCGCCGCTGCTCTGCGACACGGGTTATCCGCCTTACCTTCAAAAAGCTGTCCGAATTTCATTTCCCAACCTGTAACAATTTGTTCTGCTAACCTTTCTAGTTGAACATTGAACAGTAATTCCTGTTCAGGACTGTGACTCAACTCCTGGAGGGCAAGTAAGTAATTGTACAGCCTCTCAGAATCAGAAGCTCTCAAATTAACTTGAATACTTTCAAAATCAAGTGTCCAGTTTTCTTGATGAAAGAACTCATCTAATAATTCCACGGATAGCTTTCCTTCAAGGATTAAATCGAACAGCACATTATCATCAACTAGCAAACGCATCAACTCTTTCTCAAAGGCTAATTGATTAACAGATTTAGTCGTTGACTCCCCAATGCCTGCAGGAGCTAAATCGACATCAGTTTTCGAACACGACATTGCAAGCATCACTCCAAAAAACAAAAACACTCTTTTCATCTTGTAAATTTTATTGTGTTAAAAAAAAGATTACGCGCTTGAACTCAAGCATGATACAAAAATAAATGATAAAGAGAGAGAGAGAGAGAGAGAGAGAGAGAGAGAGAGAGAATTTTCTTAAATTTTGTTAAGTGCCTACTTGTTCGCTATTATGGATCATTTTAGAAAAGCAAGAGAAGCACCAAAGGCCATACTGTTGCAAAGGAATATTTTCGAAGAACGGGGCGATTTTATTCCTGGCAGATGGCTATTGGCATCGGTATGATACAAGACACCGAATCAACCAAAACGGTACTCCGTCAAGCGTTTGTCCCCTTCTTTAAGGAGCATGCCCCGGGAGGTGCCCATTTGCAGGTCGCGGCTGGCGGTGGCTGGTGAAAGGCTATGGTGAAATTTCAAATAATCTTTCCTTGTAAAAGGCTTGTTTCCATTGGCCTGCCGGAAAGCGAGCAGCCTGCCCCCGGCATCGATACTATGTGGGCGTGCATTGAGCAATACATCTAAGCTCTTGCTGATCATGCCCAGCATAAATGTGATGAAGGCGGTGGATTCCCCTTGCTTATCTGATTTGCCCAAAGCATCATAATATGCCTGCTGCGATTTTTTAACCATACTCTCTACCGGGGTGTAAGCAAAAATGGGGTGGTGGTGCGACAATAGCAGGGTTTGCCATAACCTTCCCATACGTCCGTTTCCATCGCTGAAGGGATGGATAAATTCAAGTTCGTAGTGGAATACACAGCTCTTAATGAGCAGAATCTCTTTGTCATTTTTGAGGTAATCGAAAAGCTTTGCCATCAATGGCTTTACCATGTTGCCGGGAGGTGCGAGGTGGGTAAGCTGGCTTCCCTTTGCGATGCCTGCATTGCCTGTCCTGAATGAACCTGCACTGTCTATCAATCCATCCATCAGGGTAAGGTGGGCTGTCAAAAAACTCTGAATTACATATGGCTTGTATTGGCCAAGCCTAGCATAAGCGGCAATGGCGTTTTTAACTTCTTGTATGTCTTGGGCGGGCCCAATTACCCTTTGCTCATCGAGAATAGCTGTAACCTGGGCTTCACTCAGCAAATTACCCTCAATGGCGAGGCTGGAATGAATGGTTTTGACTTGATTTTTTCGCCGCAGTTGCGGGCTCAGCCCCGACTTATGGATGGTTCTTATGGCTCCAAGCTTTTCGCTGATCTCCGTGATCAGCACCATGATTTCGGCGCTTATGTAGTAAGGTGGCCTCATTGATACTATCAAATGATACTATCAAAGGTAGTGAGAATTAGTGTGCGAGAGCGCCCTGTTAGCACAATACATGAAATTGCAGGGCGATGGCCGAAGCCCAACTCCGCCCAGCCGCATCACCCTCCACATTTGGCCCGAACTTTGGTAACTTCGCAATCATGATGACACCCGGCTTCCGCCAGTTCCTTTTTTGCGCGGGCATGCTCCTATTTCAGGCCTGCACCCTCCAGGCCCAGTACCCAGCAATCAAAGAGGTGGGGCATTTCCCTCCTGAGCTCAGGGAAAGCTCCGGCCTCACCTGGGCCGGAGGGGCCTTGTACTCGCTGAGTGATGACAGGCTCCCGGAATTTTACCGCATCGATACCGCCACCGCACAAATCACCCAAACCATCACCATGCGCGGCCTCACTTTTTCCGATAAGGAATCCATGGCCAGCGATGGTACCTACCTCTACATTGGCGATTTTGGCAACAACGACGGCCACCGCCGCGACCTGAAGATTGTCAAGGTGCGCATCGCCGATATCGGCAACGGTGAGCGCGTGGAAGTGGCAGGAGAGGTCATTGGTTTCCACTACCCCGAGCAAACCGTTTTCGACGGAAAGAAAAAAGAAAACGCCTTCGACTGCGAAGCGATGGTGGCGCTGGGCGACAGCCTATACCTCTTCACCAAGCAGCGCAACGACCACCAAACCACCCTCTACGCACTTCCGAAATCGCCTGGCAATTATGCTGCAAAGCGCCACAGCAGCTTCGATGTGCAAGGCCGCATCACCGGCGCCGACCTCAGCTCCGATGGCAGGCATCTGCTGTTGCTCGGCTATGGGAAAAAGCACCAGCAGCCCTTCCTTTGGCACTTTAGCGGTTTCGATGGCACGGGTTTTTTTGCCGGAAAGGCAGGCAAACACACCCTCCACGAAGCTGCGCTTGCATGGCAAATGGAAGCGCTGGCTTTTGTAGGTGAAGAAACACTCTTCCTCAGCTGTGAAGAAACGGATGAGGTCAAGGCTGCGCTGTACCGCATACCATTTGCTGATTTGGCAAGAGCTGCTGCCATGAACCCGAAATAAAAGAAACTGCAGCCTGTCGCTACTCCTTGCCTGCACCCTCCACCACAAGCACGAATTCACCCCGCGGTGCATGGGTTTCGAAATGGGCGATGAGTTCGGTCAGGGTCCCGCGCACGGTTTCCTCATGCAGCTTACTCAACTCGCGTGAGGCGGATGCAAGCCGCTCTCCACCAAAATGCTCAGCCATTTGTTGCAGCGCTTTGAGCAGCCGGTGCGGCGACTCATAGAAGATCATGGTGCGGGCCTCCGCATGAAGGCTTTCGAGGCGCTTCTGCCGCCCCTTTTTGTGGGGCAGAAAACCTTCAAAGCAAAACCGGTCCATGGGCAGGCCCGAGTTCACGAGGGCCGGCACAAAGGCAGTGGCGCCCGGAAGGGTTTCCACCTCAATGCCTGCTGCCACACAGGCGCGTACCAGCAGAAATCCCGGATCGCTGATGCCGGGCGTACCGGCATCGCTGATCAGGGCCACAGCTTTGCCTTCGGCGAGCATGCTTACCACGCGTTCGAGCACACGGTGCTCATTGTGGGCATGAAAGGCCATCATGGTGGTGCTGATGTCATAGTGTCTGAGCAGTTTGCCCGAGGTACGGGTATCCTCAGCAAGCACCAGCCCGGCATTTTTGAGCACTTCCAATGCCCGCAGCGTTATATCGCCAAGGTTGCCAATGGGTGTGGGTACAAGGGTGAGCCGGGCCATGTTCAAAAGCTTTCGATAAAGGTAGCAATGAGTTTGAAGAGGCCCTCATAATTGGTCCAGTCGAGTACTGTGGGAAGGTCATGCACATCGTGGTAGGCGGTTACATTGCCCTCCGTGTAAATGAAAATGGCGGGTACCCCTGCTTCCGCAAAATGGTAGTGGTCGCTGTTGGCGGCCTTGCCGCGCAGCCTGATTTTGGGCACCAATTGCTCCGCCTGGTTGATGGCGCCAAAGCGCTTTACTTCCTCATAGAGGGTGCCGTTTACAATGGAGATGCCTGTAGCTGCTGAGCCCATGAGATCAAGATTCACTAAAAAGCGCATCTTTTCCAAAGGCAGCATTGGGTTTTTCACGAAGTGGTGGGAGCCGATTAACCCGGCCTCCTCACCTGCAAAGGCAATGAAGTAGAGGTCAAAGGGGGGATCGTTATCCGCAAAATAAGCAGCGAGGTCGAGCATGGTGGAGGTGCCGCTGGCATTGTCGCTCGCCCCGGCAAATAGCGCTGAACCCATGCGGCCTAGGTGGTCATAATGCGCCGTAATGACGAGGGCGGAATCACTGCGCTTGCCGGGCAGCATGCCCAGCACATTGCGGGCCTCGTAGGTACGCATCTCAGGTGCCACCGAGAGGGTAGCCTTTCTGGCCCTTTCGGGAAATGCGGGTGCACGCACTTCAAGGACCGGATACCGGTGCATGCGCCGGCCTATGCCCCAGGTGAGTTTTTGCGGAAGCACCTTGATCATAGGTGCCTGTGTGAGTACCTCCTGCTGAAAGCTATGAAGGCGCGCCACTTCATCAGGGCTGTCGATTCCCGCCATATACACCACCGGCAGGCGGTTGCGCTTCAACCTGATTGGTGTATCGCTTTGGAAATGGCTGCTGTCCAAATGCTGCAAGCGGTAAGCTCCGGCGCTGATGCCGGTATTGGGGTCGGCGATGAAATCATGGCCTTCGCGCAGTGCTTTGCCATCGACGATAAGGCTCGAAGGCCGCTCGTACACATTTACTTCCAGTGTGAATGGCTGGGTATAGGTGCCTTGCACAGGCCTTAGGCCCAATTGCTTGAAACGCTCCTCGAGGTAGTGTGCTGCCCTATTGCTGCCATCGTGCACATAGCCGCGTCCGTGCAGTACTGAATCACTGAGGGCAGCCACATCGGCGCGTACTTGCGTGAGATTTTGCGAAAGCAAGGCTGCCGGCAGGCACATGTAAGTAGCAAGGAGCCAAATGCGCATACCCGGCATTTAAAGGTAGCGGCGCTCCACCAGATTGAGGAGTTCCTTGACGGCGGGGCTGCGCATCTCCCAATCGTAGCGCTGCTTGAGCTGGTTTTGGATATAATCATCGGCTTCCAGGTAGGAGTTGAAGCTGTTGAGCTTGTCGATGGCTATGTTGTAAGCTTCGGCATCGCCTTCGAAAAGGGTGCTTGTAAACTGGAAGCGCATGTTGATGCCGATGGCGGTTTTCAAATTGGCCACAGGCTTTAACTTCAACTTGTCAGAAAGCGTTCTGGAACTGGAATTGGCATTTAATTTTTCGGCGAGTGTCGGTGAATCGGTCTTCTTGAACTTGTCATTGATGCTCTGCTCCATGCGGCTTAGTTCCTCAATCGAGTCGATGAGCGAAATTTGTTTTGGAGATACTTCGGCATTGGCAGGGGCCGCTTGCGGCGCTGTGCTGATGCGGAATGCGGGACGTTCTGTGTCTGCGGACGCTTCATCAAGCTCCACAGCGGGTGCGGTCGGTGACACTTCTTTCGTTGGAGCCATGGCTTCCGGCTCACTTACAGCTGCTGTATTGGCAGGTGTGGATTCATCAGTTGTGAGTTCAGGGGCGAGGGGTGCAGCCGCGTTCGCCACTGAAGTTGGATGGATTTTTTCAGCTTGATCCTCTGCTATTTTTGCGGAAGCAACGGCCTGCACCTGCTCTTCGAAAGCCTTGAATTGGAGCACCACAGTACGCTCATAGAGCTGGCGCGCAAGGAGGTTCATTTCAGTGATTTCCCCTGATTGGAGCAAGCCCTTGCTCAGGCGTTCGGCAAGCCCATGGAGCTTTTCCGCAAGTTGTTCGATGGTCATGTAGGGTACTTCAGTGCTCATGGCAAAACGGCGATAAGGCAAGTTGCGTGTTATGGACGCGTTATATTTGGTTAATTTAGCGCCTTGGCAAAGCTAATTGATATCCGCCAAAAGGAAATGCCAACTGGCGGCAATGTATTCACAGCATGTTTTTAGAAGATACGCGCAGTGCCCGCCGCAGCGGCAATGGCAGCATTGAGGTGATATGCGGATCCATGTTTTCGGGAAAGACTGAGGAACTGCTCAGGCGTCTAAAACGTGCCCGCATAGCCCGTCAAAAGGTGGAGATTTTCAAACCTGAGGTCGACAAGCGTTATGCCGACGAGGAGGTGGTGAGCCATGACCGCAATGCCATCATGAGCACGCCGGTTCCTGCTTCGGAACACATCCTGCTCATGGTGGGCGGCGATGTGGATGTGGTGGGCATAGACGAAGCCCAATTCTTTGACAGCAATCTGCCCAACGTATGCAACCAACTGGCCAATCAGGGAATTCGGGTTATCATAGCCGGGCTCGACATGGACTTTCAGGGCCGTCCATTTGGACCAATGCCTCAGCTCATGGCCATTGCCGAGTACGTAACCAAGGTGCACGCCATTTGCGTGCGTACAGGCAAGCTGGCCAATTATTCACACCGCATAGCAGGCGGTGATGCCACCGTGGAGTTGGGTGAGCGCGACCGCTACGAGCCCCTGAGCAGGGAGGCATACCTCCTGGCCGTGGAGGAAGAACGCCGTAAGAAAGCTGCCAAGTCTTGATGGAAGCACCCGCGTATGCCATAGCGCAATTTTGCGAAAAGCTGGGCGGCAACTTGCTCCAAATGGCTGCTCCCCATGCTAAACTCAATTACTTACTCACCGACAGCCGCTTGTACCAAGGGCAGGAAAATGCAGTGTTTTTCGCCATACGGAGCGGGCGCAATGACGGGCACCGGTATATGGAAAGCCTTTATGCTCAAGGCCTCCGCAACTTTGTGCTCAGCGATGTGGCTTACGCCAAAAACATGCCCGAAGCCAACCTGATACGGGTATCTGATACCGTGGTGGCTTTGCAGCAGCTGGCCGCAGCCCACCGGTCGAATTTTCAAATACCGGTGATTGGCATTACGGGAAGCAACGGAAAAACTGTGGTGAAAGAGTGGCTCTTTCAGCTGCTCCAACGGCACAAACGTGTGTTGCGCAGCCCACGCAGTTACAATTCGCAAATTGGTGTGCCCCTGAGTGTATGGCTCCTCAACTCCAGGCACGAAATTGCCATATTCGAAGCGGGCATCTCCGAGCCAAATGAAATGACCAAACTCGAAAAGGTGATTCAACCTACGGTGGGCATCCTTACCAACATAGGCGAAGCCCACCAGGAACATTTTGAAAGCCTTGCCCAAAAACTTCGAGAAAAACTATTGCTCTTCAAAAATGCACAGTGGCTTGTGTACTGTACTGATCAGCCATTGGTGAAGTATGAAGTAGCGAAAATGACAGCTGAAAATGGCCCAGAACTGCTCGACTGGGGCAGTACACCAGAAGCAAGCCTGTGCATAGGGCCCCCAAAATTTTCCGAAAAGGGCGCCTTGTTGAATGCAATTTACCGAACTGGGCACGGCACAGCACGGCATTTGAGCATCCACATCCCCTTCAAAGATCCGGCAGGCATCGAAAACGCCTGCCACTGCTGGAGATACCTGCTGCACCTCGGCGTTGGCGATGAGGAAATTGCAAGTGGTATGGCCCAAATGAGCCCCATAGCCATGCGGCTACAACAATTGGATGCAGTACATGGCTCAACCCTCATCAATGATGTGTACAACAGCGATCTAAACTCACTGGAAATAGCGTTGGACCAATTGTGCCTACAGCGCAAGCATCAGCATTATACGGCCATACTGAGCGACCTGGTGCAAAGCGCTGAGGCACCCCATGACCTTTACGCCAAAGTAGCTGATATGCTGCGCCTTCGTCATATTGACCGTTTTGTGGGCATCGGACCCAACCTGCTGGCCCAACAAGCGCAGTTCAAGGGAATAGTCAGCACTTTTTATGCTGATACGGGCAGCTTTCTGGCGCAATTTCGGCATGCCGACTATGCCAATCAAAACATTCTGGTCAAAGGCGCCCGGCAGTTCACTTTCGAGCGCATCATTGATATCCTTTCGGAAAAAACGCATGAAACCATTCTCGAAATCGACCTGGAGCGCGTGCGCGACAACCTCAACTACATCCGCTCCCTGCTCAAGCCCGAAACCGGCATTATGGTGATGGTAAAGGCCTTTGGCTATGGCAGTGGTGCCTATGAAATAGCCCGCACCCTGGAGTATCACGGGGCGGCTTACCTGGCCGTAGCTTACGCCGATGAGGGCATCACCCTGAGGGAAGCAGGCATCCGCATGCCCATCCTCGTGCTCAATCCCGAAACCGGGAGTTATGACGCCATGATACGCTACCAACTTGAGCCGCAGCTGTACAGCTTTCGTACCCTGGAGCGTTTTGAGCAAGCGCTCTTTGCGCAAGAGTCGGCACTGCCCTATCCCGTGCACCTCAAAATCAACACGGGCATGAACCGGCTGGGGTTCGACCTTGAAGAAGTACCGGAACTCGCCAAGCGCCTTTCGGCAAATGAAGCCATGCGTGTGGCGACTGTATTCACCCACTTGGCTGCAAGTGAGTCCCCGGCTTATGACGGCCATACGACCTTGCAGCTCAATCGATTTGCGGAAGCGTATGAAACCCTCAAAGCAATGCTGCCCTATGGGTTCAAAGCCCACGCGCTCAACTCGGAAGGCATCTTCAGGCACCGCGCTGCCCAGTACGACATGGTGCGGCTTGGCCTGGCACTTTATGGAATCAGCAATTCCACTGCATTTCGCAAACACCTGAAGCCAGTGAGTCAGCTCTTCACTACCATCTCACAAATACGCGAAGTAAAGGCTGGTGAAGGTGTAGGTTACTCTCCCAAAAAGCTCCTTGACCGTGACACGCGCATTGCTGTATTGCCCATAGGCTATGCTGACGGACTGCCAAGGGCGCTTGGCAATGGTATTGGGAAGGTGCTTATTGGCAATAAGCTGCATCCAATCGTGGGCAATGTGTGTATGGATATGGTGATGGTCGATGTAGGTGATGCAAAGTGCGAAGAGGGGGATAGGGTGGAAGTATTTGGCGACAATCTAGGCATTTACGAAATGGCTACTCAACTCAACACCATTCCCTACGAGGTGCTCACGGGGATCTCGCAAAGGGTGAAGCGGGTATACCTTCACCAATAGGAGTCCAAGCCATGGTGCATTCCTACCAGAACAAAAGCCACAGAATTGCGCTATTTTTGTAGATAAGATTGGTTGAAATCTGATTCAAAATGAGATTATTCAAGAGTTTATTGGTCCTCATCTGCATGTGTTTGGGCTTAACCGCCAAAACTCAAATGAGTTACGTACCCGGTGACATGCTTATACAGTTTAAGTCCAATGTGCATCCGCTGAAGGTGTTGGACAATTATGCAAACTTTAAAGGGGAGACAACCTTTATCCGTCTAGGTGAATTGCTCTCGGCTCACATGAATGTGTATCAAGTTCATTTTAATCCGGAATTCAGTCAGGACAGGGCATTGCTGGATGCAATACGGAGAGATGAAGGTGTATCCCTTGCCCAATTTAACCATTATGTGGAGCCGAGGGAGGGTATTGTTCCTGATGATCCGTTGTTTGATCAACAATGGCACCACCTCAACACCGGCCAAACAGGTGGTACACCGGGAGCTGATATTGGCTCAACCAAAGCCTGGGAGATCACTACAGGTGGGCTCACCGCTACAGGCGACACCATCGTGGTTTGTGTCATCGAAGGGGGCAATCTGAACCATGATGACTTGCGCCCGAATGCATGGCGCAACCATGCCGAAATACCGGGCAATGGAATCGACGATGACGAGAATGGTTTTGTTGACGACCATCTGGGCTGGAATGTACTTACGCTCAGCGACAGTCCGCTGTTATTGTCGCCGCATGGCACCCAGGTAATGGGTATGATTGGTGCCAAGGGCAACAATGGTCTTGGTGTAACCGGGATAAACTGGGACATAAAAATAATGGCTGTTGCAGGCCACAACACAAATGATGAAGCCAGAGTGCTAGCAGCGTACAACTATCCGCTCGTGATGCGCAAGCTATACAACGAAAGTGGTGGGGAGCGTGGCGCTTTTGTGGTAGCAACCAATTCCTCCTGGGGCATCAACAATGGCAATATGGCCGAAGTGCCTTTGTGGGATGCATTTTATGATACACTCGGTGTGTATGGAGTACTCAATTGCGGCGCCACCTCCAATAACAGCAACGCCAATGTAGACATAGTAGGCGACGTGCCTACGAATTCAGCCAGTCCGTATATGATCGGCGTAACCTCCTCCAACCACCATGACATCAGGCAAGGCGCTTATGGAATCAATTCGGTTGACGTTGCGGCTCCAGGCCAAAGCGTACTCACCACCACTTCTTCATCAGGATACAACACCCCTTCCGGCACCTCTTATGCCTCCCCTCTTACTACAGGATTAATTGCCCTGATGTATTCCGTGCCTTGTGAATCATTCATTGATTTGGTAAAGAGCAATCCTCAATTGGGGGCTGACTATGTGCGTTCCGCGCTTTTACAAGGAGTTGATCCTGTGGAGAGCATGGAAGGTTTTGTTGGCACTGGTGGACGAATCAATGCATACAACAGCCTGAAGATACTCATGGACAATTGCTCCGAGGATCTCTGCCTGCCGCCTTTCAGCTTTCATTACGATTTGCAAAATGATACGCTATACACTTTCACATGGACTGCGCTCAGTGAACAGGGTGTAAGCTTGCGCTTCAAAGAAGAAGGTGCCGACGAGTGGACCACTGTATCGGGCATCACCGAGCCCAACTTCAGCTTTGTTCCACCTTCACTTTGTACCAATTACATTTTCGAGATAGGCGCCGACTGTAATTTGAATCCTGAAGGGGAAATCCAATTTGTCAAAACACTTGTTTTTGAAAGCAAGGGCTGCTGCATTGCACCCATACTTGTGACAGGACTTGTGGTCGATGAAGCCACAGTACAAGTGACCTGGGAAGGGACTTTCAACTTGGCATTGTACGAAGTATATTACAAGGAAAGTGACACTGATCAATGGGTTTGGGCCGGCAATTCAGAAGATTTTGGCTTGATCCTGCAAAACCTTCAAGCCTGCACTTTTTATGACCTTTCGGTAGTGCCTTCTTGCGACAGCAATCCTGAGCATGGAAAATTTACGCAAGTGCGTACTTTCGGATGTGGCAACTGCATAGACCTCTTTTACTGCGACAGCCGCGGCACCAATACCACTTTTGAGTATATCAATAAGGCCACATTCGGTGAATGGAGCTTCACTACCGGCAACAATGGGGGTTATTTGTTGATGGAGAATGCGAATGCCAGTTTTTTACCCGGTAGCACATACCCCTTTGAAATCATTCCCGGATTTACTGCCTATCCAATTCACCAAACCTACAAGCTTTGGATTGACCTGAATCAGGATGGTGAATTTGGTGCCGATGAGTTGCTTTCGCAAACCGCTCAATCGACCCCTTCAGCTTTTACTGGCACCTTGAGCATACCAGAAAATGCAGTGCCCGGTAGTACGCGCTTGAGAATTTCTATGAAACGTGCCAACAATCCCGGCACTACACTCGATGTTTGTGAGGAATTCCTTCGTGGTGAAACAGAGGATTACTGCATTGAATTGATTGATACCACGCTCTCGGTGAGTGCGGTGCAAGGCATTAATCACAGCATTTACCCCAATCCTTCCCGAGGAGAATTTTTTTACCAACTCAACCACAAGACGATAGGCCGGGTGAGTTTTGAACTGTATGACATTACCGGTAAAATGGTGGCCTATGAACAATTGCAAAACCAAGGACATTTGCAATTTCCCCATTTGAGCGATGGCCTCTACATTTATGTGATTTCGGTCCAAGAAGAGAGCGCCTTGGCACGCAGCAGCGGAAAGCTGGTTATATCACGTTAAGGCCTTGCATCTCAGCAGTCATGTTTGTGCGCTATCCGCCGCCTTTGGAGCCATATCCAATGGCTTACGCCTTGCCAGAGTATTCGAAAACAGTGCATAAAAGAATGCAAAAAAGGTCACCCCTGCCTGCGTTTCCAAAGTATCCTCGGATATACAAGATGAGAAGGCAATGATCAAAAAGGCAATGTACAGGTAAGTCGGTGTACCTGACAGAAAAGGGATGAACATCATGGCAACGAATGTCAGAAAACCGACTATCCCAAACGTCACCCAAAATGTAAGATACTGATTGTGTGCACGCAAACGGTATTGCGGTGCGAGATTTACATCCGTCTCGTCGTAAATATTTTCAAAAGCAGCTTTTACATCCCCAGTCCCTGTTCCGAGCCAAAAATGGCGCTTTACCAATTGCCATGCAGAT
This sequence comes from Cryomorphaceae bacterium, assembly GCA_036751905.1. Lineage (GTDB taxonomy): Bacteria > Bacteroidota > Bacteroidia > Flavobacteriales_D > Cryomorphaceae > T3Sed10-241. Next base: position 70 of record DAIOTP010000102.1, on the reverse strand, counting down.
TTCCAGTACACCAACCGCTGAAAAAATGATGATCCTCCTGCACTTCCCATTACTTTGTACTGGTGGTAGC
>DAIOTP010000101.1:0-12892 GCA_036751905.1 Cryomorphaceae bacterium | reverse complement strand
ACAAAACCATTGTGTCCGACACTGAGCGCAACGACTACAACGAGGCCATGGGCGGGATCACCTACCAATGGAATTGGGGGGATGTGGGGCTGGTGAAGGACCGCATCATCTGGGGCAACGGGCAGCGTCAGGCCAATATTTTTTCCGGAAGGGCACCCTCTTATGCCATGGTGTCCCTCCGGCTGTACCCATATAAGTGGCTTGACTTTCAATACATACATGGCTGGCTCGTGTCAGAACAGCTCGACAGCGCACGTACTTACCTCACGCCCATAGGCAACCGCAGGGTGCAGACGAATAAGAACATCGCGGCCAATTTTATCACAATCAAGACCAATTGGAACGTGGACTTCACGGCTGGCAACTCCATCATTTACAGTGACGATGGATTTCAACCCGCTTTCCTGATTCCATTTATGTTTTTCAAATCAGTGGACCATACCTACAGCGGCACCGGCTCCAACGAGCTGGGGCAAAATTCTCAAATGTTTTTTGACGTGAGTGTACGCAGCCTGCGCAAAGTCCATTTTTACGGAAGTATATTCATGGATGAGCTCAACATAGGCAATATGTGGGACCCCGGCATGCACACCAATATATGGAGTGTGAAGGGCGGCGCCACCTGGTTCAATGCCCTGCCCAACCTCCACCTCACCGCCGAGTACGTGCGCACTGCACCGTGGACCTACCGCCATCAGATCGAGAGCACTACATTCGCAAGCAACATGTACAACTTAGGCCACTACCTGGGCGAAAACGCCGATGAGCTTTTCGTGTCAGCTGCCTGGAAGCCTTGGCGTACACTGGTGCTTCGTGCCTCAGCCTGGCAGGCGCGCAAAGGGCCTGAGCATGTGTACGACATCATTTTGGGAAATGCCAATGTGACGGGACTTGAATTTATGGAAGAGGTGGTGTGGCAACAACGTGGCGCACAATTGAACGTACAGTGGGAGGCCATCAATGGCTTGCTGCTTTTTGCCAACTTCACATACCTGAGCAGCATTGGTCCTGATCAATACATGCCCGCATATTTAAGGGGACGATTGGTCAGTGTCGAAGGAGGATTCAGAATTGGTTGGTGAGCAGCAGCGCTGGATGTGTACGCTTATTTTGATTTGTCACCACCTAGGAGGTATTGCATCTCAAACAATTTGAGCTGCAATTCAAACATCTTCATGCGGATTTCCTCCAATTCCTTGTTTTCCATAGCGGGATCGACCTTGTTGCCCATCCGTGCCTGTACCGGTCCATTGAGGTCCACATCATTGGGGGCTACATTTTCCTTTTTGCTGCCAAACATCTTCCATTTTCCAGAAGCATCTTGTTTATCCGCGCTTTCGGGTTTGGCTTTTTTCTTCTTGCGTGGGTAGTCGTCTGTTTCACGGTTGAAGTTGTAGCGCAGGCCTATGGTCGTGATGGAGTACTTGTCATTGGCCGACCAGTCTCGACTCCATGCATCGAGCTCATCGGTGAAAAGGCTGTTGTACGTATAGTTAAAGGTAAGGTCGGTTTTGTAATTCACGCGGTAGCCAAAGGTAAAGCCTATCGGGACGTTGAAAGCCCACTCCGGGCTTGCCTTGCCGAGTAGGGTGTACCGCTGTGTGGGTGGATTGATGTCGGTTACAGTGTATCCTATAAAGTCCCGCACCCGTTCATCTTCGCCCGTCCAAAAGGTGGCGGCCCTAAAAAAGGTGATCCCCACACCGAGTTCGGCGTTGAGGTAGGTTTTTGTTTGTTTTTTGGTGTCCTTTCGGAAAAGCTCGCCCAGAACATCATAGGTTGCAAGCAAAGCGAAGGTTCGGTACTCTGATTGGAAATTGATCTGGGGACTCTGCTTGCCAGTGACCCTTCCCCCGCCCAGATTGCCTGCTTCAAATTGCACCTTGGCACCAAGGCCATACTTGAGTTGCCGCTCGGCATGTACGCGGTAGGCAAATCGGTAGTGGGTTGAAAACTGATCGAAAGAAGGAAAATGGCGCGCATCCACAAGATCACCATGAATCCATCCCAAGCCACCGCTGATGCCAATGGAAAAACCGTTGAAAAACTTCATCGGTGCCTGCTTGCTGTTGTAAATGGTGGAGCTGTAAGCCCGCTCCTTGTTCCGGTATTGTGACGCCCAAACGTCGCTATCCATGCTTGGACTATTTGCTACTATGTTGCTGCATAGCGATATAAATGCGTACGACAACAACAAGGAAAGGGGCAGGCGCTTTTTCACAGGTCCAAATGTGGCATTTTATCTTTTCAGAATCGCTTACAATTGCTTATTTTGTTAGGATTTAGTTGTTGATAAACCCTTTGAACATGCATACGCATGGCGCTTAATTCGGTTTAAAATTGTGCGAAATCTTGGTATGAGGTATTTTGTGGCTTGTGTGGTATGGTGTTCAGTCCTGGCCGGTGTGCAGGCACAGGACTACATAGAGCGCGCATATTTTCCCAATGCCCAGGCCCGGAATGCAGCCATTGCAGCCGCCCGCTATGCCGAGGAGGGCTACCATTACACGCGATTTACCATTTACACCAATGCCATTGACAGCAGCCGGGTGTACGCCGATACGGCCCTGTTTTTCGTAAAGCGCTCTATGATGCTCTGCGACACATCCCTGCACCATGCACCGGCCAGCAACCAGCCAGCAATCGACTATCTCCTTTCCGGAAAAACGCGTATCTCAGCTGCCGACAGTGTGATTCGGGGCTTTTATCCCATGGTCGAGCTGCGTTCGCACCATTTTTTCGGCCGCGAAGCTACCTACCACCTCAGTGGTGCTGTCATGGATTTCTTCAGTGCTTCATTGCTTTTGCGGCCCGAAGATGCTTCTCTCGAGGTGGCTGAGCAATACGATGTGCTGCCTTTTGAAGATGAAATAACAAGGCTCGAAGCCGATGAGGTGGCTTTTCAGCACTTGATCAACGCTTACGAGCACGAAGTCAGGAATCTGGAAATGCTCGCCGAGAATGTACAAAAAGAAATTGACAAAGCTCCCGATCAAAAAACAAGGGTGAATCTGCGGTCGTGGATCCAAGAAATCAATTTGCAAATGCAATCAAATACGGTGCAGACTGAAAGCGCTTCGCACCGCATACAAGAAATCCGTGTGTTGCTGGACCGCAAATACCTCAGGGATCTGGAAGGCGTTGAAGCGCCTGAGCACCTGGCCCAATTTGAAACAAACACCAACAAACCAGCAAAACTTACCATGGATGAAGAATTGCCTGAAGGTTTGGTGTATAAGATCCAGCTCGGCTACTATCCTTCTGATGTCGATGTGAATTACTTCAGGGGGCTGTTCCCCATCACCGGCGAGACAGTGCGAAAGGGCACTTCCAAAATTTTTGCCGGCATGTTTTACTCCTATTCCGAAGCGAGCAAAGGGCTCGACTACGTGCGCAAAAATGCCATTGCCAATGCCTTTATCGTACCTTTTCACAGCGGTGCGCAAATAAGCTTAAGCCGCGCAGTGGAAATTGAAAAAATGAAAGGAGTAAAGTAAATTCTTGCGAGAACTTATGCTCGTCCAGCATCAGGCGGGCTGTGCCTGCTGTTCGCTCTGCATGATTTCAAACAAATCGAATTGAGCCCTCAACCTTTCCTCATTGAGCGGATGCTTCACGTAGGCGTTGGAGTGTTTCGCATCAATTAAGCGCGCCTTCACATTGTCGCGCCATTGCAATTCCAAAAAGCTGCGCAGCTCTTCCTTCACCTTCTTGTCATAAATATTCACGCCCACTTCCACCCTGAAATCGAGGTTGCGTGTCATCCAGTCCGCACTCGAAATGATGTATTCTGCTTTGCCATTGTTGCCAAACATGAAGATGCGTGCGTGTTCCAAAAACCGATCGACAATACTGCGCGCTTCTATGTTGTCACTCACTCCCGGAATGCCAGGAATGAGCGAACAAATGCCCCGCACCATGATCCGAATTTTTACACCGGCTTTGCTGGCCTGATACAGTTTTCTGATCATTACTTCATCCACAAGGCTATTCACTTTGATAAAGATCGAAGCGGGCTTTCCTTCGCGGGCAAATTTGATCTCCCTGTTGATGTTTTTCAAAAATGCATTGCGCATGTAGGCCGGGGCTACGAGCAAATGCTTGAACCTGAAGTGGCGGTATGGTTTTTCCAAAAAGAGAAACACCTTGTACATCTCCTGGCATATTTCCTCATTGGCAGTAAAAAGGCCAAAGTCACTGTACACCTTCGCGGTGCCTTCGTGAAAATTGCCGGTGCCTATGATGCCGTAATGCTTCAGCTCACCTTTGTCAACCCGGGTGATCAACACCAGCTTGCTGTGTACCTTCATATCGGGTATCCCGAAAAGTACCTTGACCCCATTGTCTTGCAGTTTCCGGCTCCACTCCAGGTTGTTCTCTTCGTCGAAGCGTGCCCTGAGCTCAACCATGGCCGTAACCTGTTTGCCATTTTTGGCAGCGCTTACGAGCGTATTGATTACCCGCGATTGCTGGGCTACCCTGTACAGGGATATGCGGATTTCCTTCACATCAGGGTGTATGGCAGCCTCGCGCAGGGTATTCACAAATGCCCTAAAATGGTGAAAGGGGTAGTGCAGGAGTATGTCACCTTGGTCAATGGCATTCAATATGCTTTTGTGTTGCCGAAAAGCCGGATGCTCAAGCTGTACCAGTTTGTCCCATTCAAGTGACTCGGGCCCCACGTTAGGAAACTTCATGAAATCCTTGCTGTTGTGGTAGCGCCCTCCGGGTATGATGTTGTCATGCTCATCGAGTTCCAACTTGGTCATCAGATAGCGCTTGAGGCTTCTGGGCATGTCGGCATCGTGAATCAAACGAACGGGCTGGCCCTTGGTACGTTGCTTCACGCCTTTCTTCATCTTTTCATAGAAGCCCTTCGATATGTCATCGTCGATATCGAGTTCGGCATCCCGGGTTATTTTGATGGTGTACGCCTCAATGGTATCATACTCGAAAAGCCCGAATATTTTATCCATATTGAATCGGATCACATCATCGAGGAACATGATGTACTTTTTTCCATCCTTTTCGGGCAGCACCACAAAACGCGGGATTTGCGAAGGCACCTCAATAATGGCGTATTGCTTGGAGCTGATGGGTTTTGTGATGGATAACCTTACCGCAAGGTATATGCTTTTGTCCCTCAAGTCAGGAAATTCAGGTACACTTTTGAGCATGATGGGTACCAGCAGTGGCGCCACCCTTTCGCGGTAGTGCTCAACGACGAATTTTTGCTGCTCAGGGCTGAGCTCGGTTTCATTCACCATATAAATGCCGTAGGTCTCGAGCTTCGAGATGATGTCGTTGTACGTTTCCGTAAAAATGGTCTTTTGCCTCACCACCTCGCGCTGTATGGCATCGAGCACTTGTGAAGGGGTCATATCGCCAATGAGCAGTGTGCGTTTGCTCGAAAAGGCCTGCAACCGCCGAATAGTCGCCACGCGCACCCGAAAAAATTCATCGAGGTTGTTGGAAAATATGCCAAGAAAACGCAATCTTTCTACCAGAGGTACCTCAGGGTCACCGGCTTCCTGCAATACGCGGTGATTGAAAGCAAGCCAGCTGAGCTCGCGGTTGATCGTTTTGTTTTTTAAACTGATGGACATGCGTTTAGATATTCTACCGCAAAGGTGAGAATCTGTCGGGAAAATCTGAAATAATCCCGTTTACACCCATGTCGAGCAATGACCTCATGGTTTCTGTGTCATTGACTGTCCATGGTATGAGTTGCATCCCCTGCTTTTTGCAGAATGATACCAATTCAGCATTGACCAAGGTATAATCAGGGCTGTATATGTGCGGCGTGAATCCCAATTTGTCCAGATTTGCCGAAGGGCCTTCATTGTTTTCAACCAGCAAGGCAAGCCTTAGGCCGGGATATTTCCCTTCAAGGTGTTGCAAGGTACGCACGTCAAAAGACTGTATGGTAGTACGCTCGGTAATGCCCATGGCCTCAACAACTTCTACCACTGCTTCTGCAAATTCAGCTGGCTTCGGATGCATCCAGCCATCACCCTGGGGCAAGCACTTTGTTTCGATATTGTAAAAGGGAGCCTCCCTGCCCATTGCTTTGGCATGTGTTTCTGCGGCATCAATCACCTGCTTGAGCAGGGGCTTATGCACTTTGAGTTTTTCCTGATCGGGAAAGCGGGGATGCACCTTGCTGCCGCAGTCATACCGCAACACTTCTTCATAGGTCATGCCGTATATGCGGTGCTCCATTTCCTCGCTTGCCGCGATCTCGTTTCCCGAAGGGTCAAGGCATATTTCATGTGAAAACCAAGGCTCATGCGAAAGAACCGTCTCGCCATCGGCGGTAATGACCACATCCATTTCGAGGGTGGTCACCCCCAAATCCAATGCCTTTATAAAGGCAGGTATGGTGTTTTCGGGCATCAGGCCTCTGCACCCGCGGTGGCCTTGGTAATCGGGATAGGGGGGTAGCAATGCACTCACAGGTTCGGCAGTATTTTCGGACCTCGGAGTGCCCGCATCATCGGTGGCTGTTGGGCTGCTGCAAGCCATGAACAATGACGCACAAGCAATAAACCATTTACTCATGTGCCGAAGTTAAGCCTTCCGCTGCTGTGTGGCAAGAGCAATTTTACCCTGCGTATCAATTCCTCCATGCGCACAGGCTTCACCACATAGTCTTGGGCTCCTGCTTCCAATGCTTCTTTGTAGTCGGTGAGGCTGCCCTTGCAGGTGAGCATGATGATGGGTATGTGCCTGGTGACTTCGCTGCTCTTTAATAATTTACACACTTGAAGGCCATCGGGTTCGGGCATCATCCAATCGCTCACAACGATATCGGGAGGATTGGCGGCGATGTGCGCCAAAGCTTCATTTGAATCGGTGAATGCATCGACTTGAATTCCTTCTTTGTTGAGGTTGTATTGAATCAGGTCAAGTATATCTTCGACGTCGTCAATAGCGACAGCCCGTAACTTTTTCATGTAAACTATTTCATACAAAGGTACGTGCGCCGAAAACGCTTTTGGTAAATGGCAGGTTAAGAAATTGTTTCAGCTATATTAGCTTTTCGGCGCTTAGGCCTTTGTTTCTTGGCTGATTCAGTGTGTGCATCCGCCCTGGCCCGGGTCCAATACTTCAGTGGGGAGCAGCAATTGCCTTTCGGTTTAGCGAATTTACACGTACATATCGCACCTATTTAACAAGGTTTGGCCCGTTTTTCCTCAAAAAATGGTTAGTTTTGGAAAAATGGAAAAAGTTATCACTAAAAAAACACTGTCCCTGAAAAAAGAGCGCATGGTGAAGAGCGCAATCGCCTACTTACGCTTTAAGAACTTTCACACCATCAAAGCCAATATGTCCACTTTTGATAAACCGCAGGCCGTGTTTCTCAAAGCAAGTGAAGCAGGTTTTATTCCTGATTTAATTGCCCAAAAAGATTTTGGAACGTATGTTTTTGAAGTATTTATGACCGATGTTGATACCACTGAGGTATTGTGCAACCGTTGGAAAACTTACATTGAATACGCAGAGCGAAAGAATGGCAAGTTTTATCTCATCGCTTATGGTGCCGATGCACAAGAGCTGCAAGAGCTCCTTGACCGGGAGGAGGTAAATGCCAAGATGATTCGAATCAATGTTTAAAATTCTGAGCAAATGTTAGGATATGACAAACCTAAACCTATGATCAAATCAACTGATGCGCTTCAAGTCGAGGTCCGATATAATGCAAATCCGCCTGATGCGGATGAGCAGCAAAGCCTTGTTCAATTTTTGTCCACTCATTTAGGTCCTTATGGTGATCCGAAAGAGCATATTGCCAATGCAATCGACTATGCTTGTGGTGATCAGGCTGGCCAAGGGGGATTTGTTCTCATAGGACAAGTTGCCGGGCATACCAAGGGCGTAGTGGTGGTCAACAAAACGGGTATGTCTGGTTACATACCTTCGAATATTTTGGTTTACATAGCAGTCGATCAATCCGATCGGGGCAGGGGATACGGGGCCTTGCTCATGCAACATGCCCTCAAATTGGCGCAGGGTGGTATGGCACTGCATGTGGAGCCCGACAATCCGGCCCGCAAGCTTTATGAGCGGCTCGGATTCACCAACAAATACCTCGAGATGCGCCACACTGCGCATAGGTAATGGTCAGCCATTCACATAGCGCTGCACACATCGACACTGTTCTCATTAGGCAATCGTTGCATGCTCAACCCGAGTTGAGCAGTGAGGAACAACACACCGCACATACCATTGCCGAAATCCTGAAATCCATACCAGGCTTTAAAGTCCACACACACGTAGCCGGCCACGGTGTGATCGCCTTTAAGCGGTATGGCGATGGTCCAACCATTGCTTTCAGGGCTGAGCTTGATGCCTTACCCATTCAGGAGCATACCACCGTGCCTTACAGCTCAGTTCATAGGGGCTTGAGCCACGCCTGCGGGCATGATGGACACATGGTGCTGCTGCTTGAGATGCTGAATCGGTTGGAAGAGCAAAAACACAGCAGGGGTACCTTGGTCCTTGTATTTCAACCCGCCGAAGAAACTGGTCAAGGTGCCAAAGCCATGTGTTGGGAATTGCTGCAGAAACCATTGGTGCATGTGCCACGCCCCGAACTGTGCTTTGCCATTCACAATATTCCGGGTACTCCGCTTGGTCATGTGCTCATGAAAGATGGCCCCTTTGCCTGCGCAAGCATGGGCCTTTCACTTGGCTTCAGCGGGCGCCCTGCCCATGCTGCCCATCCCGAGCAAGCCCTGAATCCCTTGCCTGTGGCGGCAGCCTTGATTGATGTAGCACACCATGCGCAGTCCATTTTTGCCGAAAAGGCCTTTGCCCTCGTGACACCCATTGCCCTGCATGCCGGCACGGAAAATTATGGCACCACACCCGTTGATGCGAGGGCAATGCTCACGCTGCGCTCGGAAACCACTGAAGTGCTCGAAAACCTTAGCGCCCACCTCGAACAGGCTGCCGTGAAAATGGCCGTCAATGCACAGCTGGGGCTCGAAATTTCTAAACATGATTTCTTCCCCACCTTGTACAATGCACCCATCTCGGGTGATGTAACAAATGCACTTCAGGCTGAGGGATTTAAAATCCTTGAATTGCAAAAACCATTCCGCTGGTCGGAGGATTTTGGACATTTCACAAAGTGGTGCCCTGTATATATGATGGGGCTGGGAAGCGGGGAGCAACAACCCCCGCTGCACGCGCCTGATTTCGATTTTCCGGATGCGCTCATCCCTATCGGAGGCAAGCTGTACGAAACGCTTTTTAAATCTTTCACCGAAGTATGAACCCGGGCACAGCATCCTCATACATAGAGCTGAACGAAGCGTGGTTCAAAGAGAATGTGGCATTCATACGCACACTGTTAAAGCCCGATACCGTGCTCAGTGCAGTGGTGAAAGGCAATGCTTACGGCCACGGAATAGCCCATGTGGTGCCCATGGCCGAGCGTGCGGGTATCCACCATTTTTCCGTATACGGAGTTGAAGAAGTCCTTGATTTTCAGAATGCAGCGCAAAACGGTTCTGAATTGATGGTTATGGGTTACATTGATCCTTCAAATTTGTCGTGGATAATTGCCCAGGGTTATTCCTTCTTTGTGTACGATATTCCGCAACTTAGGGCAGCGGCTGCTTCCGCAAAAAAAGCCAATCGCAAGGCGCACATCCACATCGAAGTGGAAACGGGCATGAACCGCACCGGCATGGCCGAGTCAGACCTGAACGAAGTGGTGGATATTGTGAGAATGAACAGTGGGCACCTGGTGCTGGAGGGGCTTTGTACCCATCTTGCTGGCGCTGAAAGTATTGCCAACTACTACCGCATCAAGCAGCAAAAAGAACGGTTCAAACGCCACATTCGTTTTTTTAGGCAGCATGAAGTGCATTTCAACACGTTGCATGCAGTCTGCTCAGCCGGTCTGATCCGATTTCCTGAAGCACAGTATGACCTCGTGCGTGTGGGCATATTGCTCTATGGATTTTGGCCCAGCCGAGAAACCTTGATCACCTTTCTCGGTGATACGCATGATGTGGATGATCCAATAACCTCGGTGCTCAGCTGGAAATCGAAAGTGATGACGGTGAAGGAGGTTGCGCTGGGGGAGTATATTGGTTACGGAACGAGCTTCATGGCCAACCGCAATATGCGCATTGCCATCATTCCGGTAGGCTATGCCTACGGGTACAACCGCAACCTGAGCAACTTGGGCAGGGTGCTGATACATGGCCAACGTGTAGGCGTAGTGGGTACTGTCAATATGAATATGATGGCCATCGATGTCACGGAGGTGGAAGGTGTAAAAAGTGGGGACGAAGTGGTGTTGATTGGATTTCAAGGCGATAATCGAATCACGGTGGCTTCATTTAGCGACCTAAGCGCACAAATGAATTACGAACTTTTGGCAAGATTGCCCCACAACCTGCCACGCATAGTAGTATAGATATGGCCTTTGTAGAACTAGACATACAAAAGCTCAGGAGCAACTTCCAATTCCTCAAAACATGTTTTGATGAGCGGGGGGTGCATTGGGGCATTGTCACCAAGCTGCTGTGTGGCCATGAGGCATACCTCGCCGAAGTACTTTCCCTTGGAGTAAATGAAATCCACGATTCACGCATCAGCAACCTGCAAACGGTAAAGCAGATGGCGCCCAATGTACAAACCGTGTACATAAAGCCTCCCGCCAAGCGCAGCATCCATCGCGTAGTGGCTTATGCCGATGTGAGTTTCAATACGGAATACAGCACCATCAGGCTGCTCTCCGATGAGGCATGCCGGCAACAGAAAGTGCACAAAATTATAATCATGATTGAGTTGGGCGATCTGCGCGAAGGGGTGATGGGTGAGCGCTTTGTGGAATTTTACCGAAAAGTATTTCAACTCCCCAATATTGAGGTGGCAGGCATTGGAGCCAACCTGAATTGCCTGCATGGGGTAATGCCCAGCCATGACAAGCTCATACAGCTCAGCCTGTACAAAGAGTTAATCAAAGCCTATTTTCAAGTAGATATTCCATGGATCACCGGTGGCACATCTGTGGTGCTACCCATGCTATACAAGAGGCTCTTGCCACCAAATATCAACCACTTTCGCATAGGCGAAACACTCTTTTTTGGAGCCGACCTGGAAAGCGGACATACCTTCGAAGGCATGCACGATGATGTGCTGACCCTCCATGCCGAGATCATTGAACTTACCGAAAAGCCTATGGTGCCTTCCGGTGAGCTGGCTGCAAATCCGAGTGGTGAAGTAACTGCAATCAATACAGACCTTTACGGCAAAACAGCACCAAGGGCCATCATTGATATTGGTTTGCTTGATATGAGTCCGGATTTTCTCGTGCCGGTTGATCAGAGCCTTAAGGTAATCGGGGCAAGCTCAGACATGCTCGTACTTGATTTTCAAAAAACCCAAGAGAAATATGCCGTTGGCGATTTGGTACACTTCAAGCTCAAATACATGGGTGCCCTTGGCATCATGAACTCAAATTATATTGAAAAACGAATCAAAAATACAGCACAATGAACAAATTACACCATTTGGCGACCATATGCTTCCTCTTTTATTTCGTCCATCCGCATTTGGCGCAAGCCCAGAAAAAAGATCCCTATGCCGACATCTTGTTTATGGTGATCGATGGCGAATATGAAAAGGCCACAAGCAAGGCCGAGCGCTTCACCAAGAAGGAAAAAACCCGAAAAGATCCAGAGCCTTTCCTGCTCATGTCCATGGCATATTATGAAATATCCAAGGACGAGTCCATGCGCGATGAATTTCCAAGGGCCTTCCGCGATGCAGTAAAGTATGCGTACAAAGGCGCCCGCTATGACAAGGAAGGCGAATTTGCCGATAAGCATGCCGGTTTCATTACAGAACTTAAAGTAGAGCTCATGCGCGAAGCCCGATTCTACTATGACGAAGGGAGCTGGCGCAAAAGTGTAACCCACGCAAAATACGTTACGCGCATTGATCCTGACGACCTCGGGGCACAGCTGTTGAAAGCCGCTGCCGAAATGCGCAGCCGCAATGAGTACCAGGCGAAGCAAACTTTTGTGGATGCTCTCGCCATCGTTGAAGAAGGCCGTGTAGCAGTACTTGAAAGTGAATTGAAGCCCTTTCTGCGCTTTGGCATCATGGAATATGCCGAAATCCTTAAGGAGCAAGGCGAGAAGCAACAAGCCGAACCACTTTTGGCGCTTGGGCAAGATGCCTTCTCTGACGACAAAGAATTTATCAACTTTCTCAGGCAGTACTGATTGGATGAATTGAAAAACAGAGATTTGGAAATTTTGTTGTTGGCGTTCATGGTCAAAGCACCATGATCAATCCTTGGCGCCAGCATAAACACATAATCTTTGCTGAGCCTTCCAAAGTTCTTTTGGCGGTATAGTTTTCGCAATATCTTCGTCTTATCTTTAAATTGGCCTTTTGCGTGTAACATTACCTTCATGTAGTGCGTCCCATAGGGGTTAAGATGCATACAATGCTTAAAATTATACCGGTGATTTTAGGTCTGCTGTATTTCGGTTCGGTCTATGTGCATGCGCAAAGTACCGATTCGACTGCCGTGGCCGTGGCAGAAGCCAAAATCATTGAAGAGGAGCGGGTAGAGGGGATGCTTGCCCTTGCCGGCTATTTGGGGAAGCAAGTACTCCGGGAAGCAGGCTCACGCCTCAATATTGTGAATGCGGAGTCCCAGAAACCCAAAAAAGTAGTCATCAAAGTCGGTCCTTTCCGCGTTGAGCGCTACGAGTAGGCTTGAAGCCAAAAAGAAGGGCTTCACATGGATTGCTGGTTTTATTGCACTATCTTTGTATTGTATAGCAAGTATTCTTTGACTTAAGGGGCCGACTGGTTTTGACTGCGTGAGCGGTTATCCGGTAAGCGTGTCGAGCGT
>DAIOTP010000100.1:0-12988 GCA_036751905.1 Cryomorphaceae bacterium | reverse complement strand
TTTTCGGTTAGTTTTGGAGAAATGAGCAGGGGTTTTAGGACGGACTGACGTTTCGACCCTAAATGTAATCAAATTATCGCACCCGCATTTTCGTACCCTGCAAGGCACGATGAACTCCAGCGGTTTGCGATGCAGCCGGATTAAAAAGGAACTGCCAGCCAGCCATTGACCATGTACCCTTTTGATCACCTACGTGCTGCCGCTCGCCTGCTATCCTTCCAGGTACACCGCATCATGGTCTTCGTGGAATACCACATTGATGTGCTCCTGCAGGGTAGTGCTCAGGGTAAGCCCCACAAAATCGGCCTTGATGGGAAATTGCCTGTGTCTGCGGTCCACCAGCACCACCGTTTGCAGGCTATACAACGGCCATTGCAGCAAGTGACAAGCCGCATACATGAGGGTGCGGCCCGAATTGAGCACGTCATCAATCAACACCACCCTTGCACCGCCCAGCTGTTGGCCATCAGCGCTCAGTACAGGCGCTTCCAGCGGGTTGCGCTTGTCAATGTGCAGGTGCATAAGCCTTACGGCAAATGGGGCCACCTCTTTCAACTCAGGCAACAGCCTGTCGGCAAGCATGCTGCCTTGCTTTTCCACGGCCACCAGATACACGCTATCGGCGTCGTGGTTGGTTTCGTATATTTGAAAAGCTATGCGCCTTAGCTTCTGTGTGATGCGTGTGTGATCGAGTATCAAGGTACTTTGCCCGTCCATGGTATTGCTTTGCGCCAAAAATACACAATCGCAGGCTTTGCACTACCTTTACATCATGAAGTCATGCCTCCTACCTGTCATTATCCTCAGCATTACAGCTGCCTGTACAAAAGCTCCCGATACAAAAACGGAAATGCAGGGTGCCACTGCCATGAAAATGGTTGAAGTAAGCGAATTGGCGCAGCTCATGAAAAGTATCCACACCGATGCAAAGCAATGGCGCAAAAGTCTAAGCAAGGGCGAAATGGTTGAAGCCGATGGCGATATATTTCGGCTGCTCACCGAAAGCACACCCACCAATGCCAATGTGAAAGGCCCTGTCTTTGAGGGATTCTCAGCCCATTACCAGGAGCAGCTCAACAACTTTCTCGAGACCAACAGCGTGGATTTGGCCATTGCGCAATACAACAACCTCGTGGCCGCATGTGTACAGTGCCACCAAAGCTACTGCACCGGCCCCATCCCCACGATCGAAAAATTGTACATCAAGGACTGAAGCCATTTTTATCATCATAAAGCTCCTACCCTTCCCTTTGTAGACCTCGCGCAAAGAAGCTGTGCGAATTGCATCACAGCCCATCTGAGCAACTTATTGCCTTTGCTTGTGTTTTACTTCTTTTAATTTATTGTATAAACAGGGTACGTGCAACACTTATCCAAGCTGCACACAGAGCACCGCGATGAAAAAATTGAACCACTTCAGCAACCTGAGTCGCTTGTTTTGGACCATCCTGCTGCTGGGCGCGGGCCTGAGCCACTTCTTCCTGTACGACTTCCTGCTTGCGCAAATGCCTGCATACATGCCCATGCCGGGAGGACTAATTGTTGGCACCGGCATCCTTGAATTGCTTCTGGCCGCAGGCTTGCAAGTACCACACTGGCGCCGGGCCACATGGTGGGCCATCGCCGCCATGTGCGCCGCCTACCTCAGCGTACATTGGCACCTAGCCTGGCACTGTGAGGCACTCGCCGAGATCAATGGTCCCTACCACCTGCCCTGCTGGCTGGCATGGTTGCGGCTGCCCATGCAGGCAGCATTCATAGCATGGACGGTATTACTGGGGCGCTTTTCCGCAAAATGAGCTTAACCCGCTTATCCATCTTTTTTAGAGTACCATGCGCATGGGCCCAATGCATTGTAATCAGCCAGCACTTAGGATTACAAGTTTGAGCCCCATTTGTCCCAGGTGCTTGGCTGAATTAATGCTATATTGTGTCCCGATCCAAACAAGACCACCATGCGCCACCTCCTTGTCACAATGCTTGTATTATGGAGCGGCAGCATTTCGGCCCAGGGCTTTCAGCCCATTTACAGCCACATGTTGCCTTATTTCAATTTTAATGGATCTGTGATCTCACTTGAAATTGATGCTGTCGATGAACTGGAGGGCGACTCCCTATACACGCTCAAAGGTCAGTGGCTCAGCCTCAACGACAATTTTTGGGAATGTACTGATCCCAACGCCAGCTCATGGCTGGGCAGTGAGGTGCGCACAAGCCCCGATGGCAGCACCCGATTTATCACTGCTACCGGGCATGAAGTGCTTCTGCTGTGTCAGGCACCACTGGGAACCACATGGATTGCCTGGTCTGATCCCAATGGGGAAGGGCAGCTTGAGGCCACCGTATCTACCATCGCACTGGAAGAGGTTCTGGGCAATGAGGAAATGGTGAAGGGCATTTCATTTCAATTTTTTGATGAAAATGGCATTGAAGCTGCACATCCCTACTTGGGCGAAATGTTCAAAATAGGTGAATACAGCGGATTGATTCAGGCGCCAGCCTTGCACCATTTTCCGTCGTTTGAGAGCTCAAGCCCTTTGGCCCTATGGGTGGGCCAGCTGGAAGGCATTGAAGGTGGGGCTGGCATGCAAAACATAACTTGGAAGGAGGTCATGGACTTCGAGCCGGGCGACAAAATCCACTTAGAAGAAGGTTCAATGCTGAGCAACAATTATTTGCTTAAGCAAGAGGCCCGCCACTATCTGAGCCGCCTGGAGCAAGGTGACAGCATCATTTACACCGTGGAAGTAAGCCGCTGGAGCTACAACGGTCCTGGAGCATCGATCAACTTAGAGTACCAAGGCACCACGCTGGACACAGAAGTAATCAAAGCCAAACCCACTTTCGATGCACCCCCTTACCGACCTGTATTTCACACACACGACACCGAAACCATTGGACATTTTTACACGCAGGGCCGGCACTACGGTAAAGCTGTAAAAATTGGGGATGAAAACGCAATTTATGGCTTATTCGATGGGTGCTTTGGGCAAAGTATGCATTGGGAATGCCATTTAGATCAAGTGAACATTCCTGGTATGGGTGGACCCTACTACAACTGCAGCGATTTACCCTTTTTTGGCCAATGGCGCTTGCTGCTCTATGTGAGCAAAGCCGATACCACTTGGGGCGAACCGCTCCATACACGCAGCTTCGGGCGTGCTGGCGCTGAGGCACTCTCGGTGTATCCCAATCCGGCGCAAGGTTCCTTTAGGTTGGGGCTCAGCGATCAACACTACCCACTGCTCCTGGAAGTGTTCGACATCCAAGGCCGCCTGCTGCGCACAGAGCAGCTACAGCAACCTGCCATCGAGCTCACACTTCCCGGCGTGTCAAGCCAGCTGCTGCTGCTCAAGGCCACACCCCTACAGGGCGCTCCACGCACTGCCAAGCTGCAGTGGATGCCATAGCTCGGCAGCCTTACTTTTGAGGCTACAAGCCACCCTACACTTGCGTACATTCGCTGCGCTGCGTACATTCGCTTAACTGCATACAGCGGTGTTCATTCAAAACTTAATCTGTGGCCCTCACCGACGAACAAATACGCCTTATTTTCGGCCTCAAGCTCCGCCAAATCCGAGAAGCCAGAGACCTGAGCCTTTTCGGCTTGTCCAAAAAAACCGGCCTGAGCAAGAGCTACCTCAACGAGATCGAAAAAGGCAAAAAGTACCCAAAACCCGACAAAGTGGTGACCATCGCGCAGGCCCTCGACACACCTTATGACGAGATGGTGAGCATGAAGCTCAGCGGCCGCATGGCCCCCCTGAGCGACATCATCCTGAGCGGGGTGCTTAAGGAAATTCCGCTCGAAATATTCGGCATCGAAGAAGGCCGCCTCCTGGACATCATCAGCAATGCACCTGAAAAAGTGACTGCCTTCATAGGCACGCTTGTCGATATGGCCCGGAGGCGCAACATCACCCGCGAAGGATTTTTTCTCAGTGCCCTGCGTACCTACCAGGAGATGCATGAAAACTACTTCCCTGAGCTTGAAAAGGCGGTGAAAGTTTTTGCGCGGCGCTACTCGATTGATACGGAGCGCAAGCTGCGCAGCGGGGAGCTGGAAGAGCTGCTGCGTGAGGAATTTGGTACTGAAGTGGTCACAGGGCCAATCCCGGGCATGGAGGGCTTCGCCCAGGTGCGTTCGGTGTACATTCCCGATGCACAACGCCTCTACATTGCCCAAGGCGTAAGCGAAAGCCAGCGGCAGTTTATCCTGGCCAAGGAACTGGCCTATCTATACCTGAAGATTGGCCAGCGTCCACTCACTTTCACATGGATACGTTTTCAAAGCTTTGAAGAAGTACTGAACAACTTTAAGGCGAGCTACTTTGCCGGAGCCCTCCTGCTGAATGAAGAGCGCCTGGTGGCGGGCATGCGCAAACTTTTTGCCGCAGAGCGATGGAACCATGAGGCATTCTTCGGGCTGATGGATGCCTTCACCGACTCCGCTGAGACCTACTTCCAGCGCCTCACCAACCTGCTTCCCAGGCACTTTGGCATGCGCGACATGTTCTTCCTCCGCTTCAGCTACCGCCCAGCAGAGGGCAGGCTCAGCCTCAACAAGGAGTGGCACATGGGCCGCAAGCTTCAGCCCCAAGCAGTCGACCGCCGCGAGCACTACTGCCGCCGTTGGGTGAGTGCCGATGTGATGCTACGGCCTGGGTCATTTCCCGAAAAGGGGGGCATCCACCTGGGCATACAGCGCAGTAAGTATATGGCGAGTGGAGCAGTAAACCTCATTCTCACAGCCTCCACAGCCGATCCATTCGAGGCAGGTGCTGCGCGCAGCGTATGCATCGGTATAGAACTCAACGCCCGGCAAAACAAGATGCTCGCCTTCCACAAAGACCCCAAAATAAGCGATGCCGAGGTGGGCCTGAGCTGTGAGCGCTGCGGTATTCAGAATTGTAAGGTGCGCGCTGCTGCCCCTGCCATTTTGGAACGTCAACTGCGGGAGGAAAGCATGGCCGCCGGACTCGAAGCACTTCTCCAACAAGCGAAAACGAGTTAAGCCCCCGACCCTTACCTGGTGATCACCATTTTGCGGGTGGCAATAATACGGCCATCCACAAAAAGGCTGTACAAGTAGGTACCTGAAGCCAGCCCAGAGGTGTGAAACTCCACTTGCCCATAACCTTTCTGCTCCCCAAGGGCCATGTCTTTGAGCGGCCGCCCATCGATGTGGCTCACCCTGATGATGGCCTTTTCTGTATTTTCCGGAAGGTAGTACGCCATGGTGGTACTTTCCCGAAAAGGATTGGGAACGTTTTGTCCGAGGGAAGCTTTGTCCTCAGCACTGCCTACAGGCGCCTCTGCCCCCTTCTGGAAACAGCATTGCTGAAGGTCTTGTCCGTACCCGAGCATCATGCGCTCAAGGGCCTCCAGCCTGCTGTGCAACTCGGAGTTGGCCTCTTCCAATTGTGCGTTGGCTTGCTGAAGGGCAGCCATCTCATCGCGTAGCGCACGCAAGGCTTCCTCGTCCTGATGGGCGGTGCGCTCATCGAGCTCTTTGATGGCATTGATGAGCACGAAGTCGAGGGCGCCATAGTCCACGGCGAGGTACTCCTCTGTATTTCCTGTGAGGGTATCGCGGTGCTGCCAAGGCTTTACCATGTATGGTGCCACGCGCTGCAACTCCTGAGCGATGGTACCCACCCCGGTTTCTTGCGGCATGCCCGCCTTGCCGGTATAGGTAAACCATACGGGATTGATTTCCTGAATCATTTTGAGTCCATCTTCAAAGGGCTGCACATTTTCCTTGAGCTTGGCATCTGAGATTACGGTCCACGTGGAGGAAGTGGGTTTCGCAGCACTATTGGCCTGGAGCTGTAGTAGAAATGATGGATTTCGGATGCCAATACCCAAGCTACTATTTACTGAAAGTGTTCCAGCCAATGGGGGATCACTTGACATATTGGCGCCGATACCTACGCCACCAGTGCTGTACACCCTCAATCTTGTGGTGCCCCCTACCCCCACGCGAAGGGCATTCTCATCGGCTCCGGCATCGATATGCACAAGGTCCGAAGGATTGCTAAGTCCAATACCGAGCCGTCCCAAAGAGGTAATGCGCATATATTCGGTATTGTTTGCGCCCAGAATCAGTGCACTGTTGGACTGGTTCATCACGCTGCGGTTGGTCCCGTTGAGGCGGATGTTGCCATCGACCACGAGCCGCTCAGCGGGCGCAAGAAACCCTACTCCAATATTGCCGTCGGGCTGTATCGTCATCCGGGTGAAGCCGTTGGTGCTGAACCGTAAAGCATTTTCGGGGCCAGTAGTTTGGATAGATCGTGTACCACCGCTCAACACAATATTGCCAAATACATCCAGTTTTTGGGCTGGATTTGTAGTGCCAATGCCGAAGTTGCCATTGCTGTTGTCCAAGGTCATTCTGATAAATGCGTTTTCGGAGTTAGCACCTGTGGCAAAATGGAGCTTGCGCACAGAAGTACCCGTATACTCATTAAATATCAGCGAATTAAAATTTGAACTTGTCCCTTCTACCGTAGATTCCAACCTGAGGCCTACCAAAGACGTGGTAGGTTGATCATTGCATAAGGTCTGAGCCGTATTCGCGCATTGGCTATCCCATGCAACGTTACAACAAAAAGGATCCTGCGCGCACACCAGATCCTGGCATTCCTGATTATTGCAGCCAGGGGTGCTATTTGAAACCAAACAGTTCGAAGATCCCGATGCCGCCTTGAGCCCAAGCTGAAGGCCACCAACCGGCACTATATTACTATCTTCAAGCACAGTAGCGCTTCCTCCCTGCACCGTAAGGGTCGAATTGGGGTCACTGGTGCCTATACCAATGTTGCTGCCAGCCTGATTGATCAAGCCATCCACGAGTTGGGTACCATTCCACAAAGGCACACTGCCGGCTACACTGCTTGCCACTTTAGGGTCTTGCTCGGTCTGCACATAGCCGGCGGTGTTGTGGTTGCCCCAGCTATGGGCCTGGTTCCAATTGGAAATATTGCCAGAACTTATGCCCGAAGCAGGACTCGCATTGAAATTTGGGTCCGTCTCTGTCTGCAGGTAGCCAAATTCGGCGTGGTTGCTCCAGTTGTAGGCCTGGCCCCATCGGTCTTTATCATCTTCGGTGATGGAAGCAGCTGGGCTGGCGCTGAATGCAGGGTCGCTTTCAGTGATCAGGTAACCTGCGTTGGCGTGGTTGCCCCAAGCATGCGCCTCACTCCACTCCTGGGAGTTGCTGCCAGAAGCATTAATTTTACTGGAAAAAGTGGACTCACCACTAGAAGCATTGATGGCCAGTGCAGGATCACCTGAGGTATTGCGAATCTCCACATCGGTAGCCCCAAAAAAGATTCCCGAAGCGGGTGCCGATGCCGAACGCACCGCCCAATTGCCAGCGGCCACGCGGAGGCTGCTGCCCCCTTCAAATTGAACATCCTTCCGGAAAAAACCATTGCTTGCATCGAGTGCAAACACCGGTTCCGCAACGGCATCGCGAAACTCGTATTGCAGCTGGTTGGCATTGAAAAACAGGCCATAGTTTGGATTGCTCGAAGCGCGAAATGCGTAGCGGTTGTTGGCCACCAGAAAATCGCTGTCGGGATCAAACCGCAGGTTGGTACTCATGCGCCCGTTGTTGGCATCAAAGCCAAAAACAGGCTGCCCCGTACCATCCATAAATTCGTAGCGCTGGGCAGCCGCATTGAAAAACAGTCCGTAATTTGGATTTACCGTCAGGCGAAAGGCATATTGATTGGGGCCTATGTCAATGGTTTGGGCCTGAAGTGTTGGTGCGGAGAGCAATGCTGTCAACACGGATAATGCAGCTAGGAACTTCAATTTATGATACATGGCAGTTGTGTTTGGTCATTAAAGGAATACTTTTTAAAAACTGTATTCAGTTCAATGCCGAAGATCTGCTTTACAGAAGAGCAATGCATCAGGGAAAACCCTAAAATTGAGACTTTCTAGGATTTTGAAGAAATATAGAACGGTCTATAAGCCAGGTACGACCGGAATGTGGACTGCACAAATCAATGGGCTATGGACTGCGCCCACAGCGCTTGTTGGCGCTGAGGCTTCGCATCACGCGCTCGTGCCACCTGCAAGGTGGGGTGTAACGCGTTTACGTGCTGGTTGGCCCGTTTACCACTTGCGCTTCTTTACAGCACCGCCTTTCGACTTCTTGAATTTACCTCCAGCCGAAGGTTCACTGCTCTTCCAGTAACCACCGCTGCCACTGCTACTCCCACTGCTGCGCGGCTTGTAGTTGTCATTGCGGCCTGTGCTGGTGTAGGTAGGTTTTTTGTAGCCACCACCGCCACTGGGTTTGCCACCCACCTTAACGCGTGCAGTGAGCTTGCGGCTGCCAAATTGCATTCCATCGAGCGCTTCGGCCACTTCCTTGGCATGTGCACTTTCCACCCCTACAAAGCTCTTGTCTTCGAAAATGTCGATGCGGCCAAAGTTGATCGACTTATTACCGGTTACGTCGTTGATAATGCCCATGATTTTATTGGGCTTGAGGAATTGCTGGCGGCCAATGTTGATTTCCACTTCCGTAAATGCACCGGGCTCATCGCGCTCTGATCGCTCACGGCGTCCGCGTGGCGCGTCGTACTCGCGCGGCTCCCTGTTGCCTGAATAACTCTCGCGTGAATCTCTTTCTCGGGGTTCCCTGTCGCGGGTGTCGCGCCCTTTGGCTGCTTTGGTCGATTTGCCTGTGGCGGCAGCATTGATATCATCGGGCATCCCGGGCTCATTGTGGGCCTGCAGGGCATAGGTGGTAAGGATCCATTGCTCGATAATTGCTTCGCGGTCCAGGCCTTCGAATTTCATGTACACTACCGCGGGTATATCACCCATATGGACCAGCTTGCCCTTGGCTGCTATAAAGCGGTCGGCGGCGGCAAGCACGTGGTACTTGGCTATTTCGCTCAGCAGCGGCACTTCGCGGCGCTCGAAGGGTTGGCGTGTAATGCGCTCAAGGTCGCGCACGCGGTACTGCTCACGGCTGTGGAGTATGCTGATGCAAATGCCGGTTTTGCCGGCACGGCCAGTACGGCCACTGCGGTGCACATATACTTCAGGGTCATCGGGCAGGTTGTAATTCACTACGTGGCTGAGCTCTTCCACATCGAGGCCGCGGGCTGCCACATCGGTGGCCACGAGCAGCTTCACGTGTCCTTTGCGGAAAGCGCCCATCACCTTGTCACGTTGTTGCTGGCTCAGGTCGCCATTGATGGCCTGTGCACTGTATCCTTTTCGGGAAAGGCGCTCGGCAATGTCGGTAGTTTCGGTACGGGTGCGGCAGAAGACCACACCATACATATCGTCATAAGCCGCCACAATGCGGCTCAGCGCTTCAAAACGGTCACGCGCCTGTACCACATAATAGTGGTGGGCAATGTTGGCATTGCCTTCATTGCGCTTGCCTACACTGATTTTCTCAGGGTTGTTCATATAGCGCTCCGCAATCGATTCTACCTTGGGGTGCATCGTAGCCGAGAAGAGCCATGTGCTTTTCTGTTCAGGAGTTTGCTCAAAGATGGCTTCGAGGTCGTCCTTGAAGCCCATGTTGAGCATTTCATCGGCTTCGTCGAGTACGAAGAAGTCGATTTCGCCCAGGCGCAATTCGCCGCGGCTCAGCATGTCAACCACCCTGCCCGGTGTTCCCACCACAATGTGGGTACCCTTGCGCAGGGCGCGTATTTGGGTATCAATGGGTGCGCCGCCGTAGACTGCGGTGATGTCCACCCCGCCCATAAAGCGGGCGTAGTCTTTGATATCATTTACGATCTGAAGGCACAGCTCACGCGTAGGGCACAGAATCAAGGCCTGTACAGCGCGTTTGCCCGTTTCAATGCGCTGAAGCAGCGGAAGGCCGAATGCGGCGGTTTTGCCTGTACCCGTTTGGGCCAGGGCGATCATGTCGGCTGCAGGCTGATTGAGCAGCGCGAGGGTACGTTCTTGTATGGGGGTGGGATTTTCGAAGCCAAGCTTGGCAATGGCTTCAAGGAGTTCGGGCCTGAGGCCCGCTGATTCAAATGCGCTCATGAGGGTTGGGAGTGAAATTGCCGCTATGCCTTTGCGGCAAAAACGAAGAAGTAAAAAACTGCTGCTTCCGGAAATAAACAAAAGAAAACCGATCTGAGCCGGTGCTTCTTTTCCCGTAAGGCGGCGCAAAGGTAATCAATTAAATGCAATGCTGTACAAGTGCCTACACAAAGGCAGCGTCGGCTTATCCTTCCACCACAGGGCAGCGCTCAAATGGCTTGCTTCGGTCGAAGAGGTAGCGGTAGGTGATCAGCTCCCGGTAGCGGCTTCCTCCCAAGTTCTCGGCTACTTTCAGCATTTTAGGGTTGAAATCGCCAATCCATTGCAGCACCGTGCGGGTGTAATTGGGCGGACCCGGCTCGTGCAGCCTGTCACTCATATATTTGATCATGGCGCCTTCTACCCCTTTGCCCTGCCACTCCTTGACCACACCGAATATGATGCCCACGAGGGTATGGGGCGTGCGCCGCCATTTGTGGTACAGAAACACCAGCTTGCCCCACCAGTTGAGGTTGCCATTTACGTAGCAAAATATTTCATTGAGCTCGGGAATATTGACGTAAAAGGCGATGGGCTTCGATTCGTGATACACAAAAAGCACAATGTGGGGATCGAGTATCGGCTTCATACTTTTGATGATCTTGGCAGCGGCGCTTTCGGTCATTTCACGAAAGTTGGAGTAGCCACCCCAAGCGCCATTGTACACCGTGCGGAAGTCGCTGGCCATTTGTGCATCACTCATGCCCTTCACATTGCGAATGCTCACCCCCTGCTCCTTGGTAAGCTGGTTGTACTTGCGCACGAATACGGGCTGGGGAAGCATCATAGCATCGCGTTCATAGAGGTACTGCTCAAAGTAATTCTGAAAGCCATATGATTCAAACAACCGCTTGTAATACTCGGGGTTGTAATTCATGCCATAGCTGTTGGGCGAGGTGTAATTTTTCGCAAGGCAACCCCAGAACTGATTGCGTTCCCCAAAGTTCACAGGTCCATCCATGGCCTCCATACCCTGCTCCTTGAGCCAATCGCGGGCCGTATCCATGATATAGTGTGCAGCAGCCTCATCATCAATACATTCAAAGAAGCCCATACCGCCTGTGGGCTGCTTCTCGGCTTCACTTGTTTTTGGATTTACAAAAGCGGCAACCCTGCCCACTGGCGCCCCGGCAGCGTTGTAGAAGGTCCATCGCTCCGCGACGCCTCCTTCACGAAACACCTTGTTTTTAGCAGGATCGAACACTTTGTCAATATCCTGTACAAGGTGGGGAATATAGTTGGGATCTTTGGCGTAAACCAGTTTCGGCACGGCGTGCCATGCCTTAAGCGTTGATTTATCGGTTACCTTTACGGCGCGCATGGGCAAATTTTTCGGCGAAGGTACACATCTCCACAAAACGCAGACATGAAGGTATATCTCATTGGCTATATGGGCGTAGGCAAAACTACCCTGGGCAAGCGGCTCTCAGCGCTGCTCGGACTGCCCTTCACCGACCTCGACGCTGCCATTGAAGCCCAGGCCGGCACCACGATTGCAGCCATTTTTGCCGAAAAGGGCGAGCCGCACTTTCGTGAAATGGAACACCAGCTATTGAGCGATTTTGCAGACAATGCAAAGCCCGGCCTGCTCAGTACAGGGGGTGGCGCTCCCATGCACCACGACAACATGGAGCGCATGCTGCGCAGCGGCGTGGTGGTGTGGCTGCAGCTTTCGCCCGAAATGCTGGCCTCACGCCTGTTGCAAAAACCCCACAAGCGGCCCATGGTGCAAGCGGTGGAAACTGGAAAGCTGCCTGAATTTATTGCGATCCATTTGAAGGCGCGCACCCCAACCTACCAGCGCGCGCACCTGCATGCCGATGCGGGCAGCATGGACAGTGAACAGTTGAAGCGGCTGGCCGGTGACATTGCACTGAAGGCGGGGGGCTTTGAAACCCGAAGTGGTACCTTCAGTTGATGATGACAAGTGAGCATGGATGGACTGTTATTTTTCTCTGTTCACCCAGTTTTCAAGCTCTAAGCTTTCGCTGCAAACGCATAGTACAATTGACAGAAAGCCACATAGGGGGTGAACACCTCGGAATCGCTTATGCAGCTATTGGCCAGGTAAGGTGCTATGCGCATGTATCCTGATTTTATGTAAGTCATTCCATTTTAAGAACTGACCATGTTGTCCGGGTGCATCAATGTTGGAAAGAAATCAGTCACAAAAATAGTTTGGCTCTCGTCTGCAGCGATGTAAATGATCTTGATCTCAAAGTTCCTGCTTTCTTTATGCAAGAGAAATCGAAAATCGTGATCCGGATCATTCAGGTATTTTTCCTTGGTTCCTGAATAAGGATTGCTTGAAAGGGAGGCCATTGTCCAGGCTATGTTAGGTCTATTTCAGCAGCCCTGTCGATAGAAAAATGCTCAAGCAGGTAGGGCAGTATCGTTTACTGATACCTCTTTTGAGCGGGAGCTGTGACGACTATCCTGAAGCCCTTTTCTTTATCCAGGATTGATTGCTTTTTGTAAACTCATCCAAGGCTACAACATCGCTTTTTTCGATGGCTTTCAACGATTCATCAGCCCTTGCTTCCATTTCAGCGCGGATGAGAAGGTCTTCAAGCTGTTCTAAAATTTCATGCTTTCTGACTTGCATCAATCGCGCGATAAGGCTAAGTTTTCTATCGGATAATTCCATAATATCAAAGATAGGATTTTCCGCTGAGGGTAAAAGTCTGTTTTCATCAGACCCCAACTCATTCTTCTGACGTGCTCCAAAAGCGCGTCAATGCCCTGAACACTACCACAGAATTTTAATGCAGTGAAGCGCTGATGAACTGATCTCCGCACAGCTCACAGACAAGGAGCCGCTCAATCAGTTCAAGCAAGTCGAAAAACTCAACAAGGAAGACAAGCACCTAATTAAGAATTTTATTGATGCTTTTCTGACCAAGAGGCA
>DAIOTP010000099.1:0-13072 GCA_036751905.1 Cryomorphaceae bacterium | reverse complement strand
TGCTCAAAAATAAACGTTGGGATTCCAAGATTATTGACTTGCGGGGTAAGATTGATTGCGAACAGATTCTGCACATACTGGTTAAGCCAACGTTAAACATTTGTCAAAACACAAAACCATGACACATTCAAAATTTCGAAATTCACTGTATGCCTTAGCTTTAGGAGCCTTTGTTTTTACCGCTTGCAACAATGATGATGACGGGCTTCAAGATACACCTCCCCCCCAAGTTTCCAACATTGCTGAAACGGTAGCAGCACTTCCAGATTACAGCATGTTGCTGGGTGCGCTTGAAGCCACCGATCTTGTAGGTACACTCCAAGGGGAAGGCCCTTTCACGGTCTTTGCACCTGACAATGTGGCCTTTCGTGCCTTTCTGGACGATGCTGAAATACCGGCAGGAACGGATGATGAACGACTGGCTGCCGCTGCTACTGCACTTGGAGTAGAAGGGCTCCGACAGCTGCTTCTGTACCACGTATTGGGTGCTGAAGTACGCGCCGCCGATGTACCTGATGATGCCTACGTAACTACAGCAAGTACCAACAGCCCAGGCAACCATCAGCTGTCTTTGCGGGTACAAAGTGGTACCACAGGGGTGTTATTGAATGGAGGTACGAGCGTCACTACCGCCGATTTGGTGGCCAGCAATGGTGTCATTCACGGCATTGACGCGGTGCTTCCTATGCCCAATGTGGTGAACCACGCACTCAACAATCCTGAAACATTCAGCTCCTTGACCGCGGCGCTTGTATCAGCTGATTTGGTAGAAACGCTGGAAGGCGATGGTCCCTTCACCGTATTTGCGCCTACCAATGCAGCCTTCGAAGCCATAGCCAGTGTAACCTTAACCCCTGAAGAACTGGTGACTGTGCTGACTTATCACGTGGTGGATGGAAACGTGCGAAGCGGTGAACTGAGCAACGGTAATGTAACCACACGCAACCTGCAAGATGTAACGGTAACCATCAATGGCGGCAGCGTAACCCTCACGGATTCGAACGACAACGTGGTAAATGTAGTATTGGCTGATGTACAAGGCACCAATGGCGTAGTCCACGTGATCGACGCTGTGCTCTTGCCCCAACTTTAAGCCCTTTAACTTTTCGATAAGAATGAAAACCCGTCCTTTGTGGCGGGTTTTTCACTTTACACATGTACATGTTGTATTTGGCGTATGTAAGTGACAAGCTCTGATTCTATGACCGAGATTACGAAAACCATCCTCATCACAGGCGGCAGTGGCCTTTTAGGCACTGCGCTCACTGCATTGCTGCTGAAGCACAAGTATGAAGTGCGCCACCTCTCACGTACCGAGGACCTAAGCGGTGAGGTGAAAGCCTACGCATGGGATTATCCTTCCGGAAAATTGGACGCGCGCGCCCTCGAGGGGGTGTATGCCATCATACACCTTGCGGGAGCAGGTATTGCTGAGCGCCGCTGGACAGATGAGCGCAAAAAATTGATCATCGATAGCCGGGTGAAAACGGCGGAATTGATCCTGAGCACTTGCGAGCGCACAGGCCATTGGCCTGAAATATTTATAAGTGCAAGTGGCATCAACTATTACGGCACCTCCACAAGCACCCACATTTACAAGGAAGACGATGCACCCTCACCCGACTTTATAGGGCAGTGCTGCGTGCTGTGGGAGGCTGCAGCGCTTGCATTCAAGCCCCATTGCAGGGTAGCCATGCTGCGCACAGGTGTGGTGCTTGCTACTGAAGGAGGAGCCTTGCCCCGCATAGCAGCACCGGTACGCTATGGATTCGGAGCCCCTCTGGGGAGCGGCAAGCAATGGATGCCTTACATACACATCGATGACCTGTGCAGCATGTACCTTTTTGCAATAGAAAATGAGGCCATCCGGGGTGCATACAATGCCTGCAACGGCGATCATGTCAACAACAAAGAGGTAACACAAACCATCGCGAAAGCGCTAAAAAAGCCGCTTTGGCTCCCCGCTGTTCCTTCGTTTTTGCTCAGAACTGTCCTCGGCGAAATGTCGCAACTGTTGCTTTCGGGAAGCCGTGCCTCCTCTGAGCGCATTGCTGAAACGGGTTTTCAATTCAGGTTCAAGGACCTTCATGGCTCCATGGACGATTTGTACAATGGTTGATTAGGACATTGCACCGCTGGCAACCATTGCAGCGGCCTAACTTTAAGCACTTCGCTCAATACTCCCGTACCCGCAAGCTGTTGAGAAACATCTCAAGTCCTTCCATTGCTTCATCCGGTAAACGCAACGCAGTAAGCGCCTCCTCGGCAGCTTGGAAGTAGTACGCTGCCTGTTGCAGGGCATGTACGTCGGCTCCTATTTCCTGAAAAATGCTTTGCACCCTGGTCACCTTCTCCCCTGCGGAAATGCTCACCTCGTTTTTGTAGAGCGCTTGAAGTTCTTGGCGCGCTGCTCCTTTCGCATGTTGCAGCGCATAGGTACTGAGCAGTGTTTTCTTGTTGGCCAATATATCTCCACCTACCTGCTTGCCAAATGTTTCGGGATTGCCGAAGGCATCGAGGTAATCATCCTGGATCTGGAAGCCGATGCCAGCCATTTTGCCAAAATCATAGATGTACTGGGCGTCGGCAGGGTTGGCGTCCGCAACGATGGCACCCATCTTGAGCGCACAGCCGAGGAGCACAGCCGTTTTTAGCCCAATCATTTCGATGTAGCGCGCTTCGCTCACGGTATCAAGAAGCTCAAAATCCATGTCGTACTGCTGCCCAAGGCACACCTCCAAGGCCGTGGTGTTGAACAAATTCAGCATGGACACAAGGTGTTTGGGATGGGAGCGGGCTACCTGCTTGTAGGCTTCTATGAGCATGGCATCGCCTGAGAGGATGGCGGTATTGCCGTTCCAACGGTGGTGAACGGTGGGCTTGCCCCTGCGCAAGGGTGCAGCATCCATGATGTCGTCGTGTACAAGACTGAAGTTGTGAAATATTTCCACTGCTAGGGCCGCGGGCATGGCCACTTCCAGACCGGCGCCAAATGATTTTGCTGAAAGCAGCACCAGCACAGGCCTTATCCTTTTGCCGCCAAGGCTTAAAATGTAGTGCACTGGTTCGTGCAATCCGTCCTTGGGCAAATGAGCGACATAGGCTTCAAGTGCCTGTTCGAAAGCTGCCTGCAGGGCAGTAAGTGAATGGGTCATTTTAAAAGGTTGAGCAGGTATTGCCCATATCCGCTCTTAACCAGCGGTTGAGCTATTTTGTTGAGCTGCATGGCATCAATGTAGCCCATTTGGTAAGCCACCTCTTCGATACAGCCAATTTTTAGGCCCTGTCGGTCTTCAATCACTTCAACGAATTGGGCTGCCTGCATGAGTGAAGTAAAGGTTCCTGTATCGAGCCATGCGGTTCCACGGTCGAGGATGCTCACCTGCAAGCGCCCCTGAGCAAGATATTCCTTGTTGACGTCCGTAATTTCATATTCGCCGCGGGCACTGGGCTTGAGTGACCTGGCAATGCCAACCACGTCATTGTCGTAAAAGTAAAGACCCGGTACGGCGTAATTGCTCTTGGGCTTATGGGGCTTTTCTTCTATGCTCAGGGCTTTCCCGGAAGGGTCAAATTCCACAACACCATAGCGCTCAGGGTCACTCACGTGATAGGCGTATACGATGCCACCTTCGGGATCGTTGTTGGCTTGCAGCAGGTTATCGAGGCCCATTCCGTAAAAGATATTGTCGCCAAGGATGAGTGCCACTTTGTCATTTCCTATAAAAGGCGCACCAATCACGAAGGCCTGAGCGAGGCCATTGGGCACTTCCTGAATGGCATACTCAAAGCGACAGCCCAAGCGGGAGCCATCGCCAAGGAGTTGCTTGAAGTGGGGATGGTCATGCGGGGTAGTAATGATAAGGATGTGGTTGATTCCCGCCGCCATCAAAGTGCTCAGCGGGTAGTAAATCATGGGCTTATCGTACACCGGCATCAATTGCTTGCTCACCGCAATGGTGAGGGGGTACAGGCGGGTGCCGGAACCTCCGGCGAGGATAATGCCTTTCATGGCTGCTCTGATTTTGGGTCGTCCAAATGGCTGCGGCGCACCTCAAGTGCCTCGAGTTCGATGTCTTCCTCCTCATCCACAATTTCCAGCAAGGGTTCTTTGAAAGCTTGTGTCACCAGGCTGCGCTGAAACGACATAAGCAAGCTGGGCAACAACACGAGGTTGCTGATCATGGCCACCAAGAGGGTAATCGACACCAGCAGGCCCAGTGCTACGGTACCGCCAAAGTTGGAAGCCGTGAAAACGAGAAATCCAAAAAAGAGGATGATGGATGTGTAGATCATGCTCACTCCTGTTTCGTGCACTGCTCTGATGATGCACGACTCAATGTCCCATGGCCTTGCCTTGAGCTCCTGACGGTACTTGGAGAGGAAGTGGATGGTGTCATCAACCGAAATACCGAAGGCAATGCTGAAAACCAGGATGGTACTTGGCTTGATGGCCACGCCGAAGTACCCCATGAGGGCCCCGGTAAAAAGCAATGGTATAAGGTTGGGGATGAGAGAAATGACCACCATTCGGGCCGAGTTGAAGAGCAGCGCCATGAGTAGACCAATGACTCCGATGGCAATGGAAAGACTTATAAAGAGATTTTTGACCAAATACTTTGTGCCGTTGAGGAATACAATACTGGTACCTGTGAGGGTCACTTTGTATTCATCTTGCGGGAATATTTCAAACATTTTGGGTTTGAGGTCGGCCATGAGAGAGTCGAGCTCTGCGGTTCCAATATCAGCGATTTGGGCACTGATACGGGTTACTTGTCGTGTACTGTCCATGAACAGGCGCGACACCCCTCCAACATCGGCTTCATTTCCAGACATATAAGGGGCAATAAAACTCTTCTCGTAGCCCGATATCAGGGCGTAGCGCTCGGGTAGCCCATTGTAGTAAGCCTGTTTGGCAAATTTCACTGCATCCGTGATGGCAAGTGAGCGCGATATTTCCGGGTATGATTCGAGCAGTTCCTGTAGGCGCTCTATTTTCCGCAAAGTTTTGTCGTTGGTTACCCTTGTGCTGTCGAGGGTATTGACGAGAATTTCGAGCGGCATAACTCCATTGAAATTGCGTTCGAAAAATTGCAGATCGGTGATGATGCGGTCTTCCTTGGGCAGGTCATCGACTATATTGCCTGTAGCCCTGACAAGGGATAGGCCATAAAATGCCAGACCTACCACGATTACAGTGATCACGTACACCTTGCGGCGGTGGTAGTTCACAAGGTTTTCAAGGCCCAGCACAGCCTTTTCGAGCCAGCCACGGTCGAGGTGCTCCACGTGGCGGTCTTTGGGCGGTGCAATGAAGCTGAACATGGTGGGAATGATGATCAACGAAAGGAGGAAAACGCTCAGAATGTTGATAGACGCTATGATCCCAAACTCGCGGAGCATGCTACTCTGCACAAAAATGAAGGTAGCAAAACCCATGGCCGTGGTAGCATTCGTCATGAAGGTAGCATTGCCCACTTTGTGAATCACGCGGTTGAGGGCTTTGATTTGGTTGCCGTGCTTGCGGTATTCGCTGTGGTACTTGTTGAGCAGGAATACACAATTGGGCACACCAATCACAATAATCAATGGAGGAATTAAGCCCATCAAGGCGCTAAGCTTAAAGCCAAAAAGGCCTATGGTACCGATAGACCAGATTACCCCAATCACCACCACAAGCAACGAGATGGACATGACCCGCAAACTTTTGAAAAAGATGAAGAGCAATATGGCCGTCACCAAGGCAGCGAGGCCGACGAACATGCCAAGTTCCTGCTTGATTTTGGCCGTTTGGACGGTGCGGATGTAGGGCAAGCCACTGAGGTGCACCTGCAGTCCGGTCAGTTCTGTGAATTCAGCACAGCGGGCCTCGATGGCGTCGGTCACCTCCACACGTGAGTTGGATTCGAAACGGGACCTATTGACAAACAGCATCATAAGGCTGGCATTTGTACTGTCGTTGTAAATGATTCCCCTGTAAAATGGCAGCGCCTGTATGCGCTGCACCACGCTGTCAACCTCTTGCTGTGATTCGGGCCTTCGGTTTACAATGCGCTCAAGGTCGAAGCGGCGTTTTTGAGTGTCTTTGACAAGATTAAAGATATGCGCTTCGCTGAATACGCTGTCCACACCATCAATTTTGCGCAGGTCGTTGCCAAGGGTATACCATTCTGAAAAAATGGGGTAGTTGTGGAGTTCATCACTTTGCACACCCAGCACCAGAATATTCCCATCTTCGCTAAAGCGTTTCGTAAAACGGTCGTATTCGATCTGGGTGCTGTCATCCTTGGGCAGAAGGCCACCAAATTTGTAACTCAGCTGCACTTTGGGTGCCTGTGTGGCCATCAAAACAGTCACAGCCAATACCCCCAGAAGAAGTGCTACACGGTTGCGGAGGATGATGCCAGCTATTTTTTCCCACATAATCGAAACGCGCCAAGGACTTGGCGGGCAAATATAGTCAGATTCGCTCATTGTAGCCTAGCACATCGCAGGCCGCTGCGTTCTGGAAAACGCGGCCGACATCGAAATCCAGTCACCCGGCAGCTTTACTGGTCGCTCATCTTTGTTTCCTGAAAAAGGCCAAAAGCCAAACGACTTCATCCACAAGCAGCTCTCCGTTCGATTTATGCGCGAATGCGAATGCCAAACATGGAAATCCAGCCCGGCATGAGGGCCGTATCAAAGTTGGACATGCCAATCATTTGCAGGTTGGGGCGCGCTTCAAAGTATAGGGATGTGCGGCTCCAGAAGGGGTGGGAATTGGCAAGGCGCCAATCGAGGCCAGCCTGCGCATTGATCATCAATCCGTAAGCGGTACCAAGGCGTTTTGTGGAATTGGCTGAATCCTGCTCTTCCGCATCTCGTGTGGGTTCCCAAAAACCTTCCCCTTGAATGCGCGTCCAATCTGAACGGTAAGCATTTACAACATTGGAAGTACTAATACCAAATGACAGGCCTCCACCTACATAGCCTGTCCAGCGGCTTTCCCAGTCGCTTTCCCATACCAGGGCCATATCAAGGTAAAGCATGCTGCTGGCCACAAAACCCGATACGCTGCTACTGCGCACAGAGTCAAGGAGCAGCACGCGTCCTGTGCTTGCCGAAATGAGGGTATCGGCCCTGCTTACGCTTTCGCGAAAATAGCTGGTCGAGGAGGGAACCACACTCAAACTGCTCAGTCCAACCCTCATACGCACATTGCGTCGGCTGCCATCTTCATTTTTGAAAGGCTTAAAACTGGCGCCAAAACTTAAGATGTTGCTGTAATTCCATCCTCCAGATTCTGAATTGTAGCCGGGATAGTTGCCCGATAAAACGCTCGATTCTGGATCGAGCCTCCGCAACGCGTCAAAGCCTGCATCATTGTTGCCTGTGAACAAGGATCCTGTACTCAGGTAGAACTGAAACTCCGGCGTTCCGGTTTGGCTTGTTTGTGCTTGACTTACATTGCCCAATGTGCAACCTATATACAGGATACCTAAGGCCCGGAAGTGGATGGATTGATTCATGCAGTGCTAACGATTAAAATGTACTAAAATTATAATTTATTGTGAATTGTCTAAAGACACTGTTTTTTCATCGAGCTGTGCCAGCTTTCAAAATGTCCACACACTGCGTGGAGCATTGAGCTGGACACATTACAGCATACTCCTAACAGTCGTAAAGAACCCGCACGGCGGTTTTATATGCAAAAAACGACCTTAAAACCAATTTTTGGTATTGGGTGCTCCCTGCCCAGGTAATTTATGCCTTAGTGTGGCAAGCGGGGTTAATGAGCTGTGTACGTTTATAAATCATATCACCAACAAATCATATTATGAAAGCATCATATCATCATATCATCACATCATCATATCATCAAATCATCAAATCATCGTCTCATCAAATCATCGTATCATCCAACGCCCCGCAAAAAGCCTCTTCCGCCACCCGGATATCCTCCATGCTGTGTGCCCTGGAAAGAAATCCCACTTCATACCCCGAAGGACCGATATACACCCCCCGCTCCAGGAGCGCAGCGTGCAATTTGCTGAAAAGCGGCTGCATTTTACTTCCGTCGATCTCCGAGCTGGCTTTCACCTCTGCTTTTTCCGTAAAGGCCACCCAGAATATGGAGCCGATGTGCACCACCTTAAAGGCATAGCCCTTCGAGCGCGCGTAATCGTTTATTGTGGTTGCCATGCCTGCGGTGCGGGCGGCGAGGGTTTCATAAAATCCGGGAACGAGGCAAGCCTTGATTTGCGCCAGTCCGGCGGCCATGGCCACGGGATTGCCGCTGAGGGTGCCTGCTTGATAAACGGGGCCTTCGGGCGCTACGGTAGCCATGATCTCGGCGCTGGCGCCATAGGCCCCTACGGGTAGTCCTCCGCCGATGATTTTGCCAAAAGCAATCAAATCGGGCGCGATGCCGTAATAGCCCGCCGCCCCTTCGAAGTGCACACGGAAGCCCGAGATCACCTCGTCAAAGAAGAGCGCAATGCCCTCGCGCGTGCATACATCGCGCAGAAATTGCAGGAATTCCTTGCCCTGCAGCAGCAGGCCATTGTTGGCCGGGATGGGCTCAATGGCAATGGCGGCAATGTCGCCTTTGAATTTTTTCACAGCCGCTTCCACGGCTTCCTTATCGTTGAGCGGCAGCACGATGGTTTCACTGGCGTAAGCTGCGGGCACCCCGGCCGAATCGCTTGTGCCGAGGGTGGCGAGGCCACTGCCGGCTTTCACGAGCAGGGCATCCACGTGGCCGTGGTAGCAGCCTTCGAATTTGATGATTTTGTTGCGCCCCGTGTAGCCGCGTGCCAGGCGTATGGCGCTCATGGCCGCCTCGGTACCGGAGTTTACAAAGCGTATTTTTTCGATGTAGCGGTGGTGGTCGATGATCAGGGCAGCCAGCTCATTCTCAAGCCTTGTAGGCGCCCCGAAGGTGGTGCCCAGCTTTACTGTGTCGCTCACGGCTGCCACCACCTCAGCGGGGGCATGGCCCAGAATGAGCGGGCCGTAGCTGCAGCAAAAATCCAGGAAGCGGTTGCCATCGGCGTCGATGATGTGGCTGCCCTCGCCCCGCTCGATGAAGAGGGGGTTGCCCCCCACGGCTTTGAAGGCCCGCACAGGGCTGTTTACCCCACCGGGGAAGAGTTTGAGGGCTTTTTGATACAGGGCTTGCGACTGCGTTCTTTCCATGCTTTAACTACCTTTGCAGGCCTATTTTGTTCCTGCGAATTTGCGGGTGCAAAGGTACAATGAAAAAGCAGCACGCCCATGGAAGCCCTCCGCGATGAAGCCCGCGCCCTCGATGCACAGGACCCCCTCGCCCACTACCGCTCTCAGTTTCATTTTCCCGACACGGGGAGCCATCCCTGCGCTTACTTTACAGGAAATTCCCTTGGCCTCCAGCCCAAAAGCGTGCGCGCAGCCCTCGAGCAGGAACTCGACGACTGGGCAAAGTACGGCGTAGAAGGCCACTTCGAGGCCCGCAATCCATGGCTGAGCTACCACGAACTGCTCATGGCTCCGGCCGCCGCCATCGTAGGCGCTAAGAAGCAGGAAGTGGTGCACATGAATGGCCTTACGGCAAATATACACCTGCTCATGGTGAGCTTCTACCGCCCGACCGGCAAGCGATTCAAAATACTCTGCGAGGCCAAAGCCTTTCCCAGCGATCAGTACGCTCTCGAAACCCAGGTCCGCTTCCACGGCTACGAGCCCGCCGAAGCCATCATCGAAGTGGGCCCACGTGAGGGCGAGCACACCATCCGCGAGGAAGATTTTGAGCGCGTGCTCCGCGAACAGGGCCAGGAAATCGCCCTCGTGTTCATCGGCGGTGTGAATTATTACACCGGGCAATGGTTCGACATGGAGCGCATCACCAAAGCCGGCCACGATGCAGGGGCCGTGGTGGGATGGGACCTCGCCCATGCCGCCGGCAATGTGCCCGTACAGCTGCACGATTGGGGCGTCGATTTTGCCGCATGGTGCAGCTACAAATACCTCAACAGCGGCCCGGGTTCCGTATCAGGCATTTTCGTGCATGAGAAGCACGCCCGCAGCTTCCACCTGCCGCGCTTTGCCGGCTGGTGGGGCCACAACAAGGAGGAGCGCTTCCTCATGGCCCCCGGCTTCAAGCCCCTCGAAGGCGCCGAGGGATGGCAGCTGAGCAATGCCCCCATCTTCGCCATGGCGCCGCACCTGGCCTCATTGCGCATTTTTGCGGAAGCGGGCATGGAGGCCTTACGGCAAAAAAGCCTCAAGCTCACGGCCTTCATGCAGCGCGTGGTGGAGCACGTGGCCGAGAGCAGCGGCACGCCACTCGAAATCATCACCCCCAGCGACCCCGCCCGCCGCGGCTGCCAGCTCAGCCTCCTGGCCCATGGCCAGGGCAAGGCCCTCTTCCACCACCTGATGAAAAACGGGGTGTTTGTGGATTGGCGCGAACCCAATGTGATCAGGCTGGCGCCGGTGCCGCTGTACAACAGTTATGGAGATGTGCTGCGGTTTGGGGAGGTGATGGCTCAAGGCTTGCGCTAAAGACCAAGCCTTGGCTCCGTTGGAGCAGTGCAAATTCCTATCTTTGCTTTACTCCAAGACGCAAGCATGGTTCTCGATTTGACCCATTATGACAAGTGCATTTCTGCGCTACAAGCGGCCTTTGAAGGCTTTGATAAGGTGGGCGAAGAGGAAGTAATGAAAGATATTTACAGATCGGCCTGTGTCAAAGAATTCGAAATCATCTTAGAGCTTACAGCCTCCCTTTTGCGCAAAGCACTCAAGAATTATGTTGTACATACTGCGGAGGTGGATCGATTGCACTACAAAGAGGTATTGCGCCGGGCATTGAAGTACGGCATGCTCGATGCGGATGCTTGTGAGCGATGGATGGAGTACAGAGACATTCGCAACAATGCAGCCCCCCGTTATGGCAAAGGCTATGCTGATGAAACTCTTGCTGTAATTCCTGAGTTTCTGGGAGAAGCCATTGCGCTGTCATCTACCCTCAAAAAAGAAACCAATAAAGGATGATCATCAGAGATAAAGATTGGGTGCGGGTACAGGACATCCTTAATAGGGTATTGCCAAAGGGTGTTGAAGTATGGGCCTATGGCAGCCGTGTTCGGGGCGATGCCCACGAAGGCAGCGACCTCGACATGGCCTTGCACAGCAAGGATGGTACAACCCTGCCACCGCAGCTCCTCAAAGCCCTCAGAGCATGCTTTGCAGAGAGCAACATCCCCATTTCCGTGGAAATACATGACTTGCAGGCGCTGCCGGAATCATTTCATGAAAATATTAGGAAAGAAGGCGTCATTGCGTTCAGCAAATGAAGACTTCGACCGAGGTAATTGGCGCTATATTTTAGTTGCCTATGGGTCTGCATAGTTTTATTGCGCCCTCCCCTCAAAGAATCATGTGGCAGGCACATGGAGGTCGGTAATATGCCTAGCAAGTATTTCCAGTACTTCCTAAACAATGAGGCCATCTGGCAATCCTTGCACCACGTTAAGGCGGGGGTGTCCTTATTTGCATTGGTACATTTTAGGTTGGAGTGGAAGCAACTTTTCAGTAACCGATACAATAGCTTCAATTTCTGATTTGAGTGATGCATCCCTTGGTGCCTGAAACAGCTTATCTTTGCGTGCAGTCCGACCCCCGTGAAAGAACTCCTTCTCATCACCCCGCCCTTCACCCAGCTCAATACCCCCTACCCGGCCACTGCTTACCTCAAAGGCTTTTTGAATACCAAACGCATCACCTCTTTCCAGGTTGACCTGGGCATAGAGGTGATTTTAGAACTCTTTAGCGCCGCTACACTGCAGCCACTCATGGAAGATGCTGCCGCCAAAGGCCGCATAAATTCCGACAATGCGCGCCGCATTTACAGCCTGCGGAGCGCTTACCTGCAGGCGCTGGATCCGGTGGTGGCTTTTCTTCAAGGCCAAAACCCCACCTTCGCGCGCATCCTCAGCGCCGATGATTACCTCCCGCAAGCCTCCCGTTTCGCCCAGCTTGACGATATGGAATGGGCCTTCGGCAGCATGGGCATGCACGACAAAGCCAAGCACTACGCCACGCTCTACCTCGAAGACCTTTCCGATTTCATCATTGAGTGCATCGACCCTCACTTTGGCTTCAGCCGCTACGCCGAAAGCTTGGGAATGAGCGCCAACAATTTTGATGGCCTGTACACCGAACTGCAGGCCTCACTCAGCCCCATTGACCGCATCACCCTCGGCCTGCTCGCCCGGCATATGGAGCAGCAGCAACCGCGCATGGTGTGCTTTTCAGTGCCCTTTCCGGGAAATTTGTTCAGCGCACTGCGCTGTGCCCAATACCTCAAAGCGCAGCATCCCGATACTCCCGTAGCTATGGGTGGCGGCTTCGCCAATACCGAGCTCAGGTCCTTGAGCGACCCCCGGGTATTCGAATTTTTCGATTACATCACCCTCGACGATGGGGAGCGGCCCATTGAATTGCTCGCGGGTCATGTGCTGGGCCGCCTTCCGGTGCCGGCCCATGCAGCAATGCCGCCCTTTAAGCGCACGTTCATGCTCCGCGATGGTGTGGTTGTGTATGTGAACAATGACCGCCTGCCCGATTACAAACAGCACGAGCTGGGTGCGCCTGATTATGCTGATTTGCCCCTGAGCAAGTACATCTCCGTAATCGAAATGGCCAACCCCATGCACAGCCTATGGAGCGATGGCCGCTGGAACAAGCTCACCATGGCCCACGGTTGCTATTGGGGCAAGTGCACCTTTTGCGACATCTCGCTCGACTACATCAAGCGCTATGAACCATTGACCGCCAAGGTACTGGCTGACCGCATGGAGCAGCTCATTGCCCAAACCGGGGTGAACGGATTCCACTTTGTAGACGAAGCTGCGCCGCCCGCCCTGATGAAGGCCCTGGCAATTGAAATACTGCGCCGTAAGCTCACAGTGACGTGGTGGACCAACATCCGTTTTGAGAAAAGCTTCAGCCGCGACCTCTGCCTGCTGCTGCGCGCATCGGGCTGCATTGCGGTGTCGGGCGGCCTCGAGGTGGCTTCTGACCGCCTGCTCAAGCTCATCGACAAGGG
>DAIOTP010000098.1:0-13271 GCA_036751905.1 Cryomorphaceae bacterium | reverse complement strand
CTCCCTGTGAGGAGGAGCCTGAGCCACCACCATCGCCTGAAATATAGATAAAACTCAGCCAGGGCCGAGCAAGAAGTGAGTGTAGAGCCCGGCCCACTTCATGCCCAATGCCCGGTGCTTGATTCAAGCGCCATCGTGTACACTTGATGCAGGCATCACAATCCCAAAAGCACCTCCGCCGGGCTTTTGCTGCCAAAGATCATCCGCTCGGGCTCTTCAAGCATTTCCTTCACCTTCACCAGGAAGCTCACCGATTCCTTTCCATCAATAATGCGGTGGTCATAGCTCAGGGCCACATACATCATGGGCAGTATTTTCACCTCGCCATTCACCGCCATGGGGCGCTCCACAATGTTGTGCATACCCAGGATGGCTGCCTGCGGCGGGTTGATGATGGGCGTGCTCATCATCGATCCAAATACCCCACCATTGGTGATGGTGAAGGTGCCACCTTGCATTTCATCGATCGTAATTTTTCCATCACGGGCGCGGATGGCGAGGCGCTTGATTTCGTTCTCGATTTCGGCGAGGCTGAGTTGCTCGGCATTGCGCACCACGGGCACCATGAGGCCTTTGGGTGAGCTTACGGCGATGCCGATGTCCGCGTAATTGTGGTACAGTATTTCCTCACCATCAATCATAGCATTTACCGCCGGAAAGAGGTTAAGGGCTTCGGTAACAGCCTTTGTGAAGAAACTCATAAAACCCAAACCCACGCCATGCTGCTCTTTGAACACGTCCTTATACTTGTTGCGCATGTCCATGATGGGCTGCATATTCACCTCATTGAAGGTGGTGAGCATGGCGGTTTCGTTCTTGACGCTTACCAGCCTTTCGGCAATTTTGCGGCGCAGCACGCTCATGCGCTTGCGCTCAGTGTCGCGGGTGCCGCCCCAACCTTTGGCTGCTGATGTGTCAAAGCCAGCTGCCATAGCCTTAGCCACATCTTGTTTGGTAATGCGCCCACCGGCACCGGTACCATTCACCTGTGAGGCCTTGATGTTGTTCTCTTCCATCATTTTGCGCGCTACCGGCGAGGGGTGCCCGCTGGCATGGGAGGTTTTGCCATCACTGCCGCTGGCAGATGCCTCGGCCGCCACGGGTTCTTTCTTCACTTTATTGTCGGAGGCCTCCTGGCCGGCCTTTGTTTCCGTTTGGCTGCCTGGCTGTTCCTCTGCGGTGGTAGGCTCCTCCTTTTTGACCGCTTCGTCTTTCTTTCCGCTTTTGCCTTCAGGCCTCTCCGCATCGGTATCGATGATGCACACCACATCGCCTACGGCTACCACATCGCCTTCGGCGGCTTTGAGGGTAATGATGCCGGCCACTTCTGCCGGGAGCTCCAGGGTGGCTTTGTCTGAATCCACTTCGGCAATGGCCTGGTCTTTCTCAACATAGTCGCCATCGGCTACCAACCATGAGGCAATTTCTACTTCTGATATGGATTCGCCCGGGCTGGGCACTTTCATTTCGTACATGGGAGGATATTATTTTACAGGTTCTTGGGCAAATTTGAAGAGGTTGTCAAGGTTGGCTTTGTGCCGGGCAGCCCAGGTTTTGGGTGAACCGGGAGCCGGACTCGCCGTAGCCGAAGTGGCCACACACTTGAGCTGCACCGTATGGTAATTCATGGCCATATGTGCCCATCCACCCATGTTCTGGGGTTCCTCCTGGGTCCATACATAGTGCTTGGCCTTGGCGTAGCGCTTTACGATGGCATCGAGCTGTTTTTGCGGAAGCGGATACAATTGCTCTATGCGCACCACGGCCATGTTGTCGCCAGACTCGGTACTTTCTTTGTGTTCGAGTATTTCATAGTACATTTTGCCTGAGCAGAATACGAGGGTGTCCACCAGTTCGGGGTTGGCCTGTGGGTCGTCAATCACTTCCTGAAAGCGGCCCGTGGCCATTTCATCGATGGTGGAAACAGCCTTGGGGTAGCGCAACAGCTTTTTGGGTGTAAACACCACCAGTGGCTTGCGGAAATTGCGGTGTACTTGCCTGCGCAGCAGGTGAAAATAGTTGGCCGGCGTCGTTACATTGCATATTTGCATGTTGAATTCGGCGCTTTGCTGCAAAAACCGCTCTATGCGGGCGCTGCTGTGTTCTGAGCCTTGGCCTTCGTAGCCGTGGGGCAGAAGCATCACAACACCATTCATGCTGCGCCATTTGATCTCACCTGCGCTGATGAATTGATCTACCATAATTTGTGCGCCGTTGAAGAAGTCGCCAAACTGCGCTTCCCAAATGGTCAAACCATGCGGGGTGCCAAAAGCATACCCATATTCAAAACCCAAAACAGCATACTCAGAGAGCAAGGAATTGTAGGCGGTAAATGCTGCTTGCTTATCGCTCAAGTTATTGAGTGGAATGTATTCCTCTTCTGCATCTTCTGTAACGATGACCGAGTGGCGGTGCGAGAAGGTGCCGCGCTCCACGTCTTGCCCGCTCAGGCGTACCGGATGGCCTTCTTCAAGCAAAGTGGCATAGGCGAGCAGCTCGCCCATGGCCCAATCAAGTTGGTTGTCGTCAATCATTTTTAGACGATCATCCATGAGCTTTTTCACCTTTCGGAAAAACATTCTGTCGCCTGGTAAGGTGTTGAATTTCTTGGCCAAATCCAGCAGGCGCCCCTTGTCATAACCCGTTTCGGGCGACTGGTCAAAGTCGACGGGCCGCGCGAACACCATGTCCTTCCATGTGCTCTGCATGAAGTTTTCGACGTGGTTTTTGGGAATTTCTTTGGAAAGTTCAAACTGCTTTTCAAGCAGCTCATCGAATTTGGTAATTATCCTATCCGCCTCCTCTTGGCTTATTGTGCCGCGTTGGAGCAGTTCCTTCAGGTATATTTCCCTAGGATTGGGGTGCTTGGCGATAATGTCATAGAGTTTGGGCTGGGTGAATTTGGGTTCATCACCTTCATTGTGGCCATATTTGCGGTAGCAGAGCAGATCCACAAATACATCGCGCTCAAATTCCTGCCGGTACATAAACGCAATCAACAGCGTTTGCACCACCGCTTCGATATCATCGCCATTCACGTGAAAAACAGGACTCAAAGTCACCTTGCCTACGTCGGTGCAATAAGTGCTCGAGCGTGCATCTGTATAATTGGTTGTGAAGCCTACCTGGTTGTTGATCACAATGTGGATGGTGCCACCCGTGCGGTAACCGTCGAGCTGCGCCATTTGAATTACCTCGTATACCACTCCTTGCCCGGCAATGGCTGCGTCGCCATGGATGATGATGGGCAGGATGGCTTTGGGGTCGGCCAGATTGTGGTCTATTTTTGCCCTGGCGATGCCTTGTACCACAGGAGCCACTGCTTCAAGGTGTGAGGGGTTGGGTGCCATGGTAAGGTGTACCGGCTTGCCACTTTCCGACATGATTCCGGTGCTGTAGCCAAGGTGGTACTTCACGTCGCCATCGAACTCGTCTATGCCAGCATCCTCAAATTCCTTTCCGGCAAATTCGCTGAATATTTTCTTAAAATCCTTTTTGAAAATGTTTCCAAGGATGTTGAGGCGTCCCCTGTGGGCCATGCCAAAAACCATTTCCTTCACCCCATGATTGCTGGCGCGCTGCACCAAGGCGTGGAGTGCCGGCATCAGGGCTTCGGCGCCTTCCATTGAAAAGCGCTTCTGGCCCACAAATTTCTTTTGCACGAACTGCTCAAAGGAGGTGGCCCTGTTGAGGATGTTGAACACAATTTTGCGCTCTTCGTCGGTAAATTGCGGGCGGTTGCGCAGCTCAATAACCTTGCGTATCCATTTGAGACGGTCAGGGTGGCGGATGTAATTATATTCTATACCAATGCTTTGACAATACGTTTCCTTGAGGTGGTCCACAATTTCCCGTAAAGTCACTGCGCCCAAGCCTACTTCTTCACCTGCTTGAAATACCAGGTCGAGGTCTTTCTCTTCGAGGTTAAAATTTTCAAGGTCCAGGGTAGGGGTGTACTTGCGACGATCGCGTACAGGGTTGGTTTTGGTGAAAAGGTGGCCACGAAAGCGGTACGCTTCGATCAATTCCAACACCCGAAATTCCTTGACAACATTCTCCGGAATGTCGCCAGATTGATCGTAGTTGGCGCGTGCAAATTCGAACCCGGAAAAAAAATGGGCCCAATCGCCGCCTATGCTCTTCGGATCTTTTCGGTACTGTTCATATTGATCTTCAATCCATTCGGTCGAAGTATTGCCTAGAAATGAGTATTTGTCCATGCGTGGGTATTGTCGGTGGCTGACAGCTTTGCAAAAGTAGTATTTTCAATGGGCGCAAACACTGCATTTTGCAAGCTTTAGCGAAATGAAATATCAATCCTATCTATCCGAAATCAGCAACCCAAAGGTTACACTGATTCGGCATAAATGCCGTGGTTCAGTGTGGCGTTGAGCCACCTTGCGAAAATTGCTGCCTGAAAAGTACTTTTTTGAAACAGCGTATCAGCATTTCGTGTGCCAGCATGGCGTACATATCTGCTGGTGCAGTGCTGTTTATTTGGACTCGCATATGTGCCTCATCCATATCGAGTTGGTATAGTATTCTGCCCAAAGCAGGCCCATGAAGCAGGTCGTGCTTCCGCAAAAAAGCACCCATGGTAGCGAGCAAGGCAATGTAGGGTAATGGAGTTTGCGGAAGCTTCAGCGCGAAGCCTTGCAAGGCAAAGTCTTTTTCAAGCTGGCGCAGGGTTAGCTCACCGAGCTTAGCATCGGCACCATAGGGCACCGGCCAGGGCATGTGTCCTTTTTCCGGCAGGTAGGTCATTGACCCACCCAACTTTTGCGCAGGGCGAGCTGCTGTGAGGTGGCATCGGGCATTACCTCCAGCACATTCTGCCTTGAGCGCTCCGTACTTTGGGCTTTCACCTTGATGGTACGCGGCTTATAGTCCTTTGCTTTTTCGTTCACCACCACTTTAAACTTATCACCTTCTTTGCGCCGCGCTTTGAACGCGCGCAGCACCGACTCGAAGTTGTCAAGGTTTACCTCCTCTCCATCCCAGCGCACCAGCTCATCACCCACCTGAAGGTTGAGGCTTTCGCCAAATGCATCCATGCCCTTGGTGCTTGCCACCACCATGGCTTCACGGCGGGGGTTGTAACCCATGCGCAGATTGCCCCCGCTGAGCTCTTGCACCACCAACTCCGGAGCGTACAGCACTCCGAAAGGCGCCAGCAGGGCTGCAAAGGGCAGTGGTTCTGTACCGGCTACATGGGTTTCGAGAAATACCTCGATTTCCGGAAATCCGGATACACGGGCCA
The DNA here is from genome assembly GCA_036751905.1 of Cryomorphaceae bacterium. Classification (GTDB taxonomy): domain Bacteria; phylum Bacteroidota; class Bacteroidia; order Flavobacteriales_D; family Cryomorphaceae; genus T3Sed10-241. The sequence goes on along the minus strand of DAIOTP010000098.1, from coordinate 8,011 downwards.
TTTCTGAAAAAAGCGAATCGTCGCGGAAAGGGCGGTGTTGTCCATACTCCGTACTCAAATCGGCCATCAGGTTTTGAATGCCATATGCGCCCTCGCTCAGTTGCCGCAGCTTGAGGTCCAGGGCCATACCTATCAGTGCACCTTGCTGGTATACATTGGGATATTGACTTTTGTATGTGTCGAGCGCCCCCCGGCTTATGTCCGTAAAGGGCACATCACTGCGAAAGCGGGCAGCGGTAAGCATTTTGCCCCGCATCGCCGAGAGAAATTCATCGATTGGTACAAGGCCTTCCTTCACCTGCACGTGTTGGGCGGCATATTCTGTGCAGCCTTCGTACAGCCACAGGTGTGCACTCATTTTCGGATTCACGAAGTCGTAATCATGTATGTGCTCTGAGTGGATATTCAACGGGGTTACAATGTGGAAAAACTCATGGGCCGTGACCTCCTTGATGGTCTTCGCCAAATCGGCCACCGGAGCTTCGGGCAGCACAAATACGGTGGAGGTGTTGTGCTCCAAAGCGCCATAGCCCATGCGAAAGTTGTCGGGGGCCGTGAAGTACAGCAGGATGCTGTAGCGCTCTACTGGCAATTGGCCGCCGAGATATTTGGCGGAAGCCTCAAAAATGTCGATCACTTGGGCCATTACTTCGGCACTGGTCGCCGTACCATTGGGGCTGTATACCGCCACTTCAATGGTGGCATTGGCCACCTTGCGGCTGCTGGTATCGGGCCGGGCATAAAGTATGGGGCAGTCGTGTAGTTCGAAATAGTCTTTGGCGCTGAACAGGTCTTTTTGGCCTTCTGCCCCTTTGCGGTTCAGCGAAGTAGCCCCGTACCAATCGTCAGGGCGGGTTATCGCTACCTCGTAAGGCTTGTCTTTGGTGCCATCGAAGTAACCCACAAACCCGAAGGCATTCAGCACCACATTTTTGCCAGGCTCGATATTGGTGCCACCGGGCTCGAAAATGCCACCGCCCATGGGCTCACTGAAGCTCCCGCGCACACGGTAGTATAGGTGGTCGATCTCAGCTCCCTGTGGTATGGCCCAACGGTTGGTGTCGAGCCGCAAGCTTACCAGCGTATCCCCTTTACGGGAAATGGCGGCAAAGTCTTCGACAAACCTGCCGAAATCGCTGATGCTGTAGGTGCCCGGTACAATTTTGGGCATGTTGTACACCGCAGTGTCAGGGCCGAAACCTGCTGGCGGGCTCAAGCGTACGGCCACCCGGGCATCGTCCATGTGGAGCAAGTCGAAGTGGAGCTGGTGGGCGTTGTCCTGCGCCCACATCCATGAAGACGCGAGCAATGCCAGGATAAGTGTCACATAATGAGTTCGGAAAGTGATCATATTTCAAATTAAGGCTGCAAATTACGGGCAGTACCCGCCAATAGGCACCAAATTGACAACTTTTAAGAAGCTGAACCAAAGGAAATGTGAGGAGTGGTTTCTGAACCAAACCGCAGGACTCAGCACTGTGTGACTTGCCATCATGATGGCAGATACTTTCTACATTTGCCGCAAGGACGCATAAATTTGTGATTGCCCTCGGGCGGCTTTCAGTAAGGTGCCGCCTCTACCATGAAAACAGCCCTTTAGAGTCAAGACAGATTTTGAAGCACTTTTTCGCGTAGGGCCTTATCTTTTGAATACACCATTACATCAAAAAATGCCGAATTTGACTTCCTCTGAATACGCTCCATTTTACGCCAATTACGTCGCACATACGGCAGGCTTCTCCCTCCCGGAAGCCCTTCGCGCTGATACCGCAACCATGCGACAGGTATTCGATACGCTCACAGAGCACCAGGGAAACCATGCCTACGCCCCGGGCAAATGGACAGTGAAGGAAGTGCTGCTGCACTGCATTGATGCCGAACGCATCTTTGCCTACCGCGCCCTGCGCCTCCTTCGGGGCGATACCACTCCGCTGCCAGGTTTTGACCAGGATCCTTATGTGCCTGCTTCGGCCGCTGAGGCCCGCAGTGTGGGCAGCATCAGGGATGAATGGGAGGCTGCACGTGCATCAACATTGGCACTTTATGACAATGCGCCGCCTACCCACCTCCAGCTCATTGGTACAGCCAGCGGTCATCCCATTTCCGCAAGGGCGCTGGCGTACATCATAACCGGGCACTACCTCCACCACCTCCACATTTTAAAGGAGCGCTACGGGCTGGTGTGCTGACAGCACAGCATGGTCTGGATTACGCACCACTTTGCAGCTATCAATTTCGCCATGCCACAAATCCGGGAATGATACCCGCGTCGAAACTCAGCGTTTCCACACCTTCGGGATTAAAGATGTGAACGCGTCCATCGCTTTGAAAATCGACTGCATTGGTGAGTGCCAAATCACCACTGTCATCATTCACATTGAAGCCGTAGTAGTTGCGGCTGCCCCCGGCAATGAAATGGGTGCCGGGCAATGCGCTGTCATTGATGCTCATGCGGTACACATCGCCGGAGAAGAGGTAGTACAGCTCATCGCCCGCAGGGTTGATGCACAGGGTGCCACCATAGGCATTGCCATCGCCCAGTGGCCATGAGGCGCTTAGCTCTTTCGTGCTCCCATTGACGCGGAATAGTGCCGGTCCCACTTCCGCAAAATTGCCCTGACAAAGCACCCACACATCGCCATTGGCGTCGGCGACTAAGGTGTTGGGGCCTGCACTGAGCGTAATTTCCGCGGTGATGGCATCGCTATCGGGATGGATGGTGATCAACTTGTCACTGCCAGCCATGGTAGCCCATACCTCGCCTTGGTGCAGGACCATATTTTCTACCCAGACGCCAGTGCTGAGCAGTGCGCTGTAGGTGGCGTTGCCGGGATTTACAATGTGGATGCCCCCTGCAAAGAGGTCGCTCACGTAGGCCTTCTCATCGCTCAGGAAGAGCATGTGCCGCGGCGAGTCCAGTCCTGTAAGGCTGCGCTTGCGCTCCAGGGAGGTGGGATTACAAATTTCGATTTTATTGCTGTTGTTTACCACAAGGTACAGTTCGTCATTGTACAGATAAATGCTTTGGAGTATGTCGCCCAAGGGCTCATCATTGACTGCGGCGAAAACGTTTTGGAACACTACGGCTTCATCCACATTGTAAGCGGTGAGGCTCGCGGTGCCTTGGTTAAAGTTGCCTTGATTGGCCACGTAAATCAATGCTGCATCGGGTGTAGGGGGTATGGGTGGCGTGCCGTTGCTGTCATCGTCATTGCTGCAAGCTGTGATGAGAAAAAGGGATGCGAGAAAGCAGGAACATTTCAAAAACTGGTTTTTCATGGGTTTTGATTTGGATTATTATTTATTTCAGGGTGTATTGCAAATTGATGAGGAAGTGCCTGCCAGGCAAGGGCCTGTTCAGCACTTGCATGTAGTCGGTGTTGAGCAAGTTCATACACACAAGTCCCAGGTTGAATGCATGGTTTTTTACTTGCCAGTTGTACTGCACTTGCGCATGCATCAAGATGTAGGGCTCAAGGCTGCGGCTGTTGTCGGCGGTGCTGAAGCGCTCCGAGCGGTATTGTAAGGTAGCCGAACCCTCCCATGGGCCCATAAGCAGTCGTTCCTCCCACATGCCCGCCCAGAGGGGGGTGTAGATGAGTTGCTTCCCCAAAGCGCGGTCTTCGGGATTGAGGCTTTCCTCCGTCGTGGAGCGCTGATAGTCCAGAGCAAATCGGTGCTGCCAGCACAGGGTTCCTGTGCTGTGCCGGGCAGTAGCGCGCGCCTCCATACCCCGGCTCCACACCCGCCGCAGGTTGCGCGGCTCCCAATAGCCCGCTCCCGGCAGCCAGATGATCCAGTGCTCCACCTGTCTGTTAAAGCCCGACATTGATAGTTCCAGTCCTGCTTGCGTCGAGGGTTTATGCTTTCCGCTTCTTTGCTTTTCGCCAAATGGCTGCACATAGCGCAAGCCCAGCTGCTGTGACCAACCCGATTCGGGCAAGAGGTTGGGCTGCCCTCCGGGACTCCAGTAAAGGTCGTTGAGGCCGGGTACGCGGTACACGCGCCCGGCATGGCCTTCGAGCTTCCACTTTTGCGAAAGCGCGTGGCTGACGCCGAGCGTTGGCACCACGGGTAGGGCGCTGCCATCGAGCCATTCAATGCGCATTGCCGCCGATACCTCCGTTCGGTCTTCAAAAAAGCTGCGGCCAGCGCGCATCACAAGGGCGGGCATTTCGCGGGTGGCCTTGTTGGCGTAATTGGCCGTAAAGGCGCTGCTGTGGCGGTAAATGACCATGGTGCTCAGCGCTGTGCGGCCAGTTTTCGTGGCGACTTCCACCTGTACATGCTGGGTGCCAAAGCTTGATGTGTCGTCCACATTGCGGTCGCTGAAGCGCAGAAAGCCGGCGTCATGCGCGGCATCGGCGGTGAGCAGCACCCTGCCGAAGCGCTTGCGCAGCCGGGCCTGTGCGCGCAGGTTGGCATCCTCCTGCCGGGCATGGCTGCGGGCCTGGCTCAGCGTGGGAGGGATGCTGCGGTTTACCTCCCCGTACCAGAGCATGGCCTCGACCTGCCATCCGCTTTCGCTTTGGTAGCTCAGGCTCTGCTGCAGGCCGCGGCTGCGGAAGTGGGCATCGGGTTGTGGCTCTTCAAGGCCTCCGGGTAGGGTGCGTATGAAGTCATTGTCGGCCTCGCGAAAATAGAGCATCGTGCGTCCTTGAAGCCTGCTGCGCCCATAGCGCAAGGCGGCGGTGCTTCCCCGCTCCCCGAAGCTGCCTGCGCTGAGGTTGACCAAGGCACGCGGGTCCGATTCGCGCAGCTTGTGGTCAAGAAACAGGGTGCCGGCCATAGCAGCATTTCCCAGAAGGGCACCAGCACCACCTTGCAGCAGGCTTACATCGCTGAACAACAGCGTAGGGAGCAGCGAAAGATCAGCCTGGGCAAGGGAGGGATTGTCGAAGGGAATGCCGTTGATCATGAGCTGGCTCTGAGCCACCGAAGCTCCCTGCACACTGAGGCCGTAACTGCTGCCGGGGCCATAACCGCGCAGCAGGGCAGGGCTCTGCATTTCGAGCAGGAAGTGGATGGACTGCGCAGCAGCCACCGGAAGGCGTTCAGGGGCGAGGCGCATGGGCACAAAGCCTGCGGCTACCCGAGCAAAACGCTCAGCGAATATTTCTACCGCTCCAAGTTGGAGGGTATCAGCTTGTGCCCGCGCCTGCAAGGTGCCCATCAGTCCACACAGGACGAGGCACATGCCGCGGAGCCAAGCCGGAATGGGTACACCTTGTAGCATGTTGGGCGCAATTCATCCGGCTCACGACAATAAGGAAACAATCAGCAAAGGTCCTGCAAGCAGCACCTTACGCATGGTCATTTCTTGCTTTTATTCCCGAAAGCCTGAAACGTGTTAAGTGGAAAGGCAGGTCTTCTGACTTTGCGCATTTCGCGGCGCCTTCCCATCCTGTGGTGGGGACAGTGGCCTGAGAGGCCGCGAAAATGTTTTGGTGCGCTTACAGCAGCGGGTACTGCCCGGGATTTTCACCCGGTTCCCTTTTCATTCCTCCCGGCTGGCAGCCGGATTGAAACCAAATCCGTGGCAAAAGTATCAAAATAGCGGGCTCAGCGGCAGTGCTTCCGCATAAAATGCGCTAATCGACTCCCCGCCATAGGTAAAGGCTTGCCACACTGCGGTAGGGTGCCCACACCTCCGCGCGCTGTACCATCGCAGCTTTGCTGGGGGCTTCATCTGCGGAAAATATATAGCGCTCCATGCCACGGCGTATGCCCAGGTCATCGATAGGGAATACATCCTCGCGGAGCAAAGTGAATATAAGGAACATCTGGGCCGTCCATACCCCAATGCCCTTGATTTCGGTGAGGACAGCGATCACCTCGGCATCATCCATCTCATGCAGACGGTGGTAGCGCTCCTCGTTTTTGGCGAAAGCCTCGGCCAGTGCATGCAGGTAACTGGATTTTTGTCGGCTAAGGCCTACGCTGCGCAATTCCTCAGTGCTGTACATCATGAGGCGGTTGGGTTTTAGCTCATTTGCCGAAAGGCGTACAAGACGCGCGTAAATGGTGGCAGCGGCCTTGGTGCTTACCTGCTGCGAAATGATGGCCTCCACAAGCGTTTCGAAAGGGCTGCGGGCTGGAGGCAGGCTGATGGGCCCAAGTCTTGCAATGAGCTCCCCCATTTTTGGATCACTGATTGTCAGTGCTTCTGCAGCTCTTGTGATGTCCATTCTTGATATCTTGGGGAAAACTTAAGGTCAGATTGTCATTTAAACACTTATGAAGGTTTATTTTTGCCGCCGAACAAAATTTAGCGCAAGCTTATGAGCACAGCAACAAGCCTTCCAAAAGTAGCCTATTTCTGTATGGAATACGGCCTCGATGATAAATTCAAAGCCTATGCAGGTGGCCTTGGCATCCTCGCCGGCGATTATATGAAAGGTGCCAAAGACCACGATTTCCCCATTGTAGGCATCGGCATCAAGTGGAAGCAAGGCTACACCGATCAGTACCTCGACAAAGATGGCAAACCCTATGACAGCTATAAAAACCGCGACTACACCGACTTCCTTGAAGATACTGGCGTAACCGTTACCGTAAAAATCCGCCAGCGCGATGTGCGCATCAAGGTGTGGAAGCTCACGGCTTTCGGCAATGCGCCGCTGTACCTGCTCGACACAGATGTGCCCGGCAATGAAGATGGTTGGATCACCGGGCAGCTTTATGGCTGGTTCGGTGAGGAACGCATTGCGCAGGAAATGGTGCTCGGCGTAGGCGGTGTACGCGCACTCCGCGCCTTGGGTCATGATGTGGATGTGTACCACTTTAACGAAGGCCACGCGCTCTTCGCCGGTTTTGAACTGGTACGCGAAAAGCGTGAAGAAAAGGGCATGAGCTATGAAGAAGCCAAAGCGGCTACCATCAAAGAGGTGGTATTCACCACACACACACCTGTAGTTCAGGGCAATGAAAGCCATCCCCTGGACCGCATTATGTACATGGGTGCCAACATGGGCATGACGGTAGAGCAATTGGTACACCTGGGAGGAGCACCCTTTAATATGACGGTAGGTGCACTCCGCCTTTCCAGAAACAGCAATGCGGTAGCAGCCCTCCATGGCGAAACGGCCAACAAGATGTGGGCCCATGTGGACAACCGCTCAGAAATTGTGCCGATCACCAACGCCATTCACAAGCCTACCTGGGTGGATGCCGCAGTAGAAGAAGCCGCTGTGAAAGGTGGCGATCTCTGGTCGGCCCACATGAAGTGCAAGCGCGACCTCATAGCATTCGTAAAGGAGCGCACCGGTGCTGAGTTGAAAGAAGACGTTTTGCTCTTGGGATTTTCCAGAAGGGCTGTACCTTACAAGCGTGCCAACCTGCTGTTCCGCAATCCTGAAATCATCGATCCATTGATCAAGGCAGGCAAGCTGCAAATTGTGTACTCCGGCAAAGCCCACCCCCTCGACGATATGGGCAAGTCGCTCATTGAGGAGATCGTAGGCTTCAGCCAAAAATACCCCAACGCGGTGGTGTACATCCCGAACTACGACATGGCCACGGGTGCCGCCCTCACGCGCGGCAGCGATGTATGGCTCAACAACCCGCGCCGCCCGCTCGAAGCCAGTGGTACCTCGGGCATGAAGGCCGCCATCAACGGCGTACTGAATTGCAGCATCCTCGACGGTTGGTGGCCCGAAGCCTGCAACCATGGTGTGAACGGCTGGCAGTTTGGCGATGCCTTCGAAGGCGCCACCGAAGCCGAACACGATGCACATGATGGCGATGCCCTTTACAAAGTGCTGCTCGAAGAGGTGATCCCAACCTACTACGACAAACGTGAAAAATGGGTGGGCATGATGAAGCAGAGCATCCTCGACTGCCGGGAGGAATTTGCAGTGAAGCGCATGCTCGAAGAGTACTACGAGAAGCTGTACGCTTAAATAATGAGGTTTTGTGAAAATGAAAAACGCCTACATCCGAGGCGTTTTTTTTTGACCACATGATTTGTACTTACTCCTTTACAAACTTCCTCGAAACCTTTTGACCATCT
>DAIOTP010000097.1:0-13412 GCA_036751905.1 Cryomorphaceae bacterium | reverse complement strand
TGCCATCGGCATCTTTGGCTTTGCCCCATTTGCTTGAAATTGAGAGGCCATCCTTTCGAATCTTCTCTTCGTACCGTTTTTGGCCATGTGCATTAAAGCCAGCAAAAAAAAGAAACAGTGAGGTAAAAAATAGTGCGCGTATCATTTCGTACATTTTGGTGCATGCGAAGTTCAACATTTTGCCTCATGCCAATTCAATAAATTCGTTAAAAGGTACAACCAAAGGAGTTTTAATAGCGTCATTGTTTAAGAAAACAGAAAAATGTACGAGGAAAATGTATGACTTTTGTGATGAAAGCAACCCAAAGATTTTGATGTCCAAAGCCCGTGCCTTAGTGCGCCATTTGTTGTGTGTGTTTCTTGTGTTTCATTTTTCCAGCAGTTTCGCCCAAACCAAGTCGGATGAAGATGGTTTGAACAATGGCCTGCAGGTGCATATTCCCAATGCATTCACACCCAATTCCGATGGGCGCAATGACTTTTGGCGGCCGGTCATTTCAGGCCCGCGCATTCTCAGCTACAACCTTGTCGTGGTCGACCGGCATGGCAACGAGATTTTCAGCACCACCGACCCGATGGAGCCTTGGCTGGGTGATACAAAGAGAGGGCAGTATATCTCTTCACCCTCCATTTTTCTATACTCCCTCATACTCAATGTGGAGGGCGATTTGGAAAACAAGGTATACCGAGGGCACATCACCATGGTGCGCTGAGCAATTATTGTTCTTCTTCGTAATACAGTTTGTAATACTTGCGCCCATCCGCCTCACGGCCTTTTTCAATCAAATTGCGGTCGCCATGGATGTACACGTGGAAATTTTTGTCGAGCTTGAGCACGCTTTTGTACACTTTGCCATACTTTTTCACAGCAGCATCTGAAAGTGGAAAACCTTCCTCCGCGAAACCTGCATTTTGGTCGGGTTGTTTGGTTTTTACAAAATTTCTGTAGGCGTCCACCAGTCCAGCTTCTTTAAATACCTCTTCTTCGTATTCCACAGGGTTGAATTGCTCATGCTCTTTCATGTAGCCCACCGATCTGTTGAGTATTTCAGCTTGTTTTGATTTTTCCAGGCCCACTGCGTCGGGTATGGCTTCCGCCAAAAATTGGCGCGTATCCTGCAGCAATGCTTTGGTATGTTGAAAACTGTCGTTGCATGGAATGATCCGCAGGAATTGCTCTGTCCAGAAGTTGGCATTTTGTCCGCGGTTGGTGTGGTCAACACTCAGTACCCTAAACCCATCTTGCGCCGCGGCATGGATGATGAGGCAGCCCTTGTCCAGCTTTTCGAGGTGAATACCCTGAAGCAAACTTACATCGAGGCCCGACCCATGCTCATGTATATCCAGAAAAGGCTGCTTGCTTTCCGATTTGAAAATACCCAGCGCCGTGGTGGAGGTGTTGTTAAACACCACATTCTCGAAAAGGGCTATGAATACATCGCCAGCCTTTATGTTGGGGTGATCTGAAAGCTCAAAGAGGTGTTGTGCTATATGGGCGCTGCTTTCATGGAGTGTGTCGTGGTTTTCAAATACGCTCTTGGCGAAGTGGTATATGGCATTGAGCGTCACATCACCATTGCTGAAGCCAAAACGATGAAATTCGGGTACGTTGAAGGGTTTTAGAAAAAATGGGAGCAGTGCGTCACCCAATCCGGTCGAGAACAAGGGAAGCTCCTTTTCGGAAATGACCACTGCGCCACCGCTGTGTTTGTTGCCAACGCGGTGTACGAAAGCACTCCGCAAGGCGACGAGATTTAAATTTAAGTCGTTCTTCATGGTGTAAATTTGCCGCGCTGAAGGTACATTTTTCCGAAAGGTGCCTGCCACCCAAAAGCTGCTCAGCGTATGCTTGGCAGTGACCAGTTGCGCCTCACTGCCGCAATACGCAAGGCTATGATGAGGGCCACTACAACGATCATGGATATATTTTGCGAAAGCCCTATGTACAACAGACCAACGTATATCATGCCCCCCACAATACAATTGCTCGCGTAAATGGTCCCCCCAAAAATGAGGGGTACGCTGTTGCTCAGCAGGTCGCGGATTACCCCGCCGAATACAGCCGAGATGGTGCCCATAATGATGGCTACGACAGGGCTTAGGCCCAAATCGAGTGTGCGCTGCAATCCGTAAACTGTGAAGAGTCCCAGACCAATGCTGTCAAACAGAAATAGGGTGCGTCGTAGCTTGAGGATGCGATGCAAAAAGAAGAAGCTAGCAATGATGGCGGCGATGATGGTATAAATGATATTGAGATCGGTGAGCCAGCTCACTGGCTCCACACCGAGCATCATGTCGCGCAGTGTGCCGCCGCCTATGGATGTTACAAAGGCAATGATTATAACACCAATCAGGTCAAACTTTTTTTCATACGCGGTCGATACGCCGCTGATAGCGAAAACAAAGGTGCCCGCAATACTCAGCATATAGGCCAGATCAATGGGTGGGGTCATGCAGGAATAAAATTTGGGAAGTAAAGGTATGAAAGGAGCGCTGGGCTGTATCCATTTTATTATTTCATCACGGATGATTGGCATTTCCCACATCTAATTCCTACTTTTGTAAGCTACAGGTAACATTTTTTACCCTTTGACCATAACAATATGACCACATTTTTTACCAGAGTAACCCTCGGCTTTGCCGCTATTTTATTTTCTTTAGTGCTTCCAGCACAATCTGTTATAGAGAAAGAAATTGATTTTTTACCCAAGTACCCTACTGCTTCTGAGCGGGCCTATATCGATGGCCTCGCGGCTGAGCGTGCTGAATTGTGGCTGCAACGGGGCGAAATAGATGCCGCCGCGCGCGCTGCAGGCAGCTGTGAGGGCAATTGCGGTGGTCAATCGGGACCAAACAGTTGCTGGTGTGATTCGCAATGCGCCGACTTTGGTGATTGCTGTGACGACTATGCTGAATTTTGCCTCAATCAAGAGCCACCCGTGGAGTTGGAAATGCCTGAAGGCATCATTGTTCCGGGCGAATTTGAAGAGCTGCAATCCTTGGTACTTCGCTGGCCTTATGGCAGTTCAACAGGGGCCACTGCCAGACTCTACGCCGGGATGATTGAAGCCATACAACAAGAAGTTCCGGTGTGGATTTTCATCAACAACGCGAACGATTCAAACATTGTGAAAAACTCATTGGCCAACTTTGGTGTCACGCTTTCATCTTATGAGTTTTTGATAACGCAAACCAATTCCATATGGATTCGTGATTATGGCCCATGGGGATTCTACTATGGAGCGAATGATGACCTCGCTTTTATCGACATGCAATACTACCCTTCGCGTCCGCTCGATAACCAGGTACCCGCTTGGCTTGCCAACCATATGGGCATCGATGTATACACCTCTGCGATGTACGAAGAAGGGGGCAACCTCATGGTTGATGGATTTGGCAATGCCTTTCACAGCACAGGTATTTTTCCCAAAAACCAAAGCCTCAATGGATGGTCACCAGAGGTGACACGCAGCATGCATCAAGCCCTGTTCAATACAGTGAGCGCTACAGAGACTGACAGGCTGCTTTGTGACGGTGGTACGGGCCATATTGATATGTATGCGAAGTTGCTTGATGAGCAGACCATGATTGTATCTGAATATCCCGAAGAGGTAACAGCCTCTGACCGCTTGCGCATCGAAGAGAATGTCCAGCTTTTTGAAGCAGCACAAACTACTTTCAATGGCAATTACACCATCATCAGGCTGCCCATGCCCCTACGCGACAATGGCAGTTTCAGCACTACCTGCAACCAAATCAACGCTGATGCGCGCGGATTTGTAAACGGGGTTTTGGTAAACCGCACATTTATCGTACCCATTTACACCAATGAGAACAGTTCACAAGCCAACCGCGATTGGGACGAAGCAGCGCTTGAGGCAATACGCGCAGCCATGCCCGGCTACAAAGTGGTGGGCCTCGATGCCCGCTCACTGACCACAGGGGGAGGTGCCATACACTGTGTTACCATGCAAATTCCTGCTGACAATCCCATCCGCTTTCGTCATGAGCGCCTCGCATTTATGCAAGCAGCTGCACCGGCATACCACATCAGTGCCGAGATATACAACCGCAGCGGTATAGAGCAAGCCAGCCTTTTTTGGAAACGCAAGCAGGATGCTTCATGGAATGAGGTGCCTATGTCGGGCCAAGGATCGGCGTTCAGCGCTGCCATTCCGAATATGAATTTTACAACAACTGATACCATTGTGTATTACCTGCACGCAGAGGCTGTCAATGGCAAGACCTTGAGCAAGCCAATCGTTGCCCCCGAAGGATATTTTTACTTCATGGTAGATGGGGAAATGGGCCCAGGAGCCTGCTTTCCTCCCCTCAATACCACCACATCCAATGTGGGTGCAGCAAACGCCACATTGTCTTGGTCGGCAGTGGCAGGAGCGGAAGGCTATGAAGTACGTGGGGGACCCGCAGGAACCAACAATTTTCAAAACTTTCAGATTCCGAATGGCAACACCACTTCCATCAATGTCAATATTCTGCAACCTGGCCTGACGTACCAATGGCAAGTAAGGGCAATTTGCAGTGGCGTAGCCGGTGATTATTCAGATTTCGAGTTTGTAACCACTGCTGAATGTCCTGTTCCTGCCAATTTGCAAGCACAGAATGTAACTACACAAAACGCCAACCTCAGCTGGACCGCTATTCCAGGAGCCACAGGGTACCAAGTGCGCGGTAAGAATGTAGGAGCTCCAGGATACCAATTTTTTGAGGTCGGCGCTGCCAATACTTCCATCACAACACCCAACTTGCTCCTGCCGAATACACTCTACGAGTGGTCTGTGCGTGCTTACTGCAACAACCAGAAGACAGCCACATCAGCCTGGGCTGCCAACGGATTTTTCAGCACACCACTGGTCGCACCACTGCAGGTTACCAGCGTACCACAGCCTGCTACCCCCCGAAGCGACATATACCCCAATCCTGCCACCGATGTGATCAATATTGCTGCCCAATACCTCATGGGCCACGTTAAGGTATCGTTGAGGGACATGACTGGCAGAGAGTTGATGGTTTACGAGGAAAGCGATGTGGATGGTTCCGTGCAGTTGCAATGGTCACTCACAGGCCTTGCCCAAGGTATGTACCTCATCGAAATCCGTTCAGGCGACTTTCAGCAAGTGCATAAATTGGTGCACCGTTGATTTGCTGCGCTATAAGCCTGAAGCCTTGAATGACAGGCAGTTTTTGTGATTAACCATTTCTAAAGCTTCACGTAGCGCATGCTGTATGACTTGCCATCTGCACTTTGCAGCAGCACATGGTAAACGCCTGCCGGCAAATGCGAAGCATTGCAGGTATGTCCTTCCATTTTTACGCTGTACGCAGTGCCAAGAGCACCAAAGATGTGTACTTTCAAAATTTTGTGGGTTGGGTTGAAGTGAATTATGCCCGTTCCTGGATTGGGATACATCAATGGCTGCCCACCTGCATGCTCATTCAAGAGGTAAATGCTCAAGGAGGATTCTATTTCCACCTCGGAGTTGTAAACGCAACCATTGGCATCGGTAACCAAAAGGTTATATATGCCGGGACTTAGGTTGGTGTTCAAAACACCAGATTCATTCCCGTTGAGGCTGAACGTATAAGGAGGCGTACCACCAAATGCACTTACTTGAATGCTTCCATAGGGTGTTTCGCCGGCATGGCTTACCGATATAAACACCACGAGCTCATCGGGTGCACTTAATATGGCGCTTCCTGAAGTTTCGCAGGCTGCGCTGTCCACAGCATGGTAAAAGTATACTCCCTCGTAGAGGTTGGACAAATGCATGGTGTTGTCGCCATGCGCCCAAGTTATTGTGGCAAGACCTGCCAGGCCTTGATAATTGAGCGTGATGCTGCCATCGCCCATGCCATGGCAGGAAGGGTTGGCGCTGCTTGCGAAAATCTGAGGCAGTGCATGCACTGCTATCGAGAGCGAATCGCTTGCGGAGATTCCAAATGTGTTCATTACCTCTACTGTGTATGTGCCTTGCTCCTGTATGTGGATGAACTGTGTAGTATCGCCAGTACTCCAGTGGTAAGTGTGGTGTACACCGGCATTCAGAGTCATGCTTTCACCAGCACAAATGGAAGGCGTTTGGCTGGTTACTATGTTGACATGGTATGAATCGCCTTCACGGATTTCGTGCAAGGTGTTTACAGGCAAATTGTACAAAATGTCTCGGTGTCCACTCGGAAACTCGACAATTACTGAATCCACAACTCCGCTGTGGTCACCCAGGCCAAAGATGATGTTTTGGGAGTTTTGGCTTTTGAAGTTCTGACCACACTGTGTATAGTGGTGTGAAGCATGCCCTCCATAATACACATGTATCCGTGCCCCAGTGGCTTGTTGGTTGGAGACGCTTCCCTTGGGTCGTATTTTAATGTAATTGCTTGCTCCTCCTGAATTCACCAAAAGCTGTGGCTGCTGTGGCAACCTGTTTTGGATGACTAAATCGGCATAACCGTCATTGTTGAAATCCCCTGCTGCACACACATAGCTGAATTTGAGGCTGGCACTGAGCAGGTTTGATACTTGTGTAAATGAACCAAGATCGTTTCTGTACAGTCTGTTGGGCGCCTGGCCCGACATGCAAAAGAACAAATCTCTCCATCCATCATTGTTGTAGTCAATCCATGTAGCGCCCCAACTTATTGAGTTGACGCTGATCCCATTATCCTCTGACATTTCTGTAAATGTTTCATTGCCATTGTTGTTGAGCAGGATCACGGGCATATTTTCATTCCAACCCGAATTGGTCATAAAGATGTCGAGGTCGCCATCGTTGTCATAATCGGCAACGCTCAGAGACATAGGGTCATTGAATGGAAATGCAACCTGAGCACTTTCAGTAATGTCCTCAAAGTTGGTGCCCTCCAGATTTTTGTAGAGAGAGTTGGCAGGAAAGCGGTCATTCATCACGAAAAGATCGGGCCAGTTGTTGTTGTTGATGTCAATCCATGCAGCCATGAAGGAAGGTTTCAGTCCATCACCAACGGCAAGCTCGTCGGTTACGTCCGTAAAGGTTCCATCGCCCTCATTTCTAAATAGGGTATTGCCGTACCCGGGAGGGTTTGGACTTTCATACCGGCATATGTAGAGATCGAGCCAGCCATCCCTGTTGTAATCACCGAATGAGGCTCCGTAATACCCAGAGATCGGCACCATTAGCCCCGCCTCTGCCGTAACATCTGTAAAACTCCAATTTCCTTCATTCCGCCATAGCTGATTGATTCCATCTCTCACGGTAATGTAGAGGTCATAATCACCATCGTTGTCATAATCAACCCAAATGGGGTGAAGGGCTGCTCCGGCAACATAAATCCCGAGATCAATGACGGTTAATCCTTCCTCCGAAGCAAGGTAGAGCCTTACATTGGCATTGTTGCTCAGCAGTGTTATGTCATCGAATCCGTCTTCGTTCACATCAAAAAAGCTCACACCATTCCCCCACGTGTGTCCTTGAGTACCAATGTTGATCCCATAAGCATCGGTTTGATCGGTGAATTGTTGCGCCTGCACGGGAATGCTGGCGGAAACCAAGACGATAGCCATGGCTACCCACCCACTGTTCAGCGGCAGTCCATGTGGGCCAAGGGCGGCATCAATTGGTCTGAATTTGAGACGGAGGAATTCCATAGGTCCATTATTGGGTCGGTGTTTGCACCATGATGCGTTCGTAATGGATTCCATAAATTCGTGTTTCATACACCAACAGGTACATTCCGGGAAGCAGGTCACTCAGATCTAAATGCGATGGTAATGTTTCACCTTGTTTAACTTTTTGACCAAGTAAGGAGTAAATGGCATAGCCGGTGATGGCTTCACCATTTTTCACGTAAAGCGTTCCCCTGCATGGGTTTGGATAAAAGTGTGGAGTGGTTAGAGCCGCCGAAAAGGCCGCGCTGAGGCTAGATTGAATTGTGATCGCTTCAGCGTATGTGCAGCCATTGGCATCAGTGATAGAGAGCTGATAGCCGCCCGCAGGTAAACCTGTATTTACAACGAATGCCGGTTCATCATTGAGCGTGATAGAATATGGAGGGCTTCCGCCAAAAATGCTCAATAGTATGCTTCCCCCGTTTTCATCGCTTACATTTTCTACCTGACTGAGCACTATGAGGGCATCAGGTTCCACGAGGGTTGCACTTCCTGTTGTAGAACAACCGTTCTCATCGATCACACTGAAAGTATAGGTTCCTGCGCCTACATTCTCTAGTGCAATTCCATCTGTGCCGTTGCTCCATGATGCCTGCTGCAGTCCTATTGCCGATTGCAATTCAATGCTTGCTGCTCCATCATTGCCACCAAAGCATGAAGGATTTGTTACCGAAGCACTCACTTCAGGCAACGGATACACAACCACCACGACGCTGTCCAATGATTTTACACCGAATTCGTTTTGCACTTCTACAGCATAAGTGCCACTTTCATATGCGGTTATAAGTTGGGACGTGGCTCCTGTATTCCATTGATAAGCAGAGTGTAGTCCTGCATCAAGTATTACGCTATCACCAATGCAGAATTCCAATTTACCTATTCCGCCGATTGTATTCAGGTAGGTGTCGCCTTCTGTGAGCAGGTGGCGCGTATTCACAGCGAGGTTGAAATAGGTGTCTGTGTGGCCACTGGTATAAGTCAATTTTAGTGAATCAATTGTAGTGGCTTGCCCTAAGCCAAAGGGTATGTTTTGTGTGTTTTGGCCCGAGTAATTCTCACCGCACAGGGTGTAGTGGTGGTACTGCTTTCCTTCAGTGTACAGTGAGATCCATGTACCCACCGCCTGCCTGTTTGATGCGGTTCCTTGGGGCCTTATCTTTACATAATTGTGTTGACCTCCTTGGTTTACAAGAAAATTGGGTTGTTGAGGAGCTACATTTTGAACAATGATGTCATAATAACCATCTCCATCAAAGTCGCCTGCAGCGCATACGAAGCTGCTGCGGTTAGGCGCAGTTATCTGATTGGGAATGAAAGAAAATGATAGGCCTTCTTCATTGCGGTAAAGGTGGTTTTGCATGTTGTTCTCCAGGCAATAGAACAGGTCTCGCCACCCGTCATTGTCAAAGTCAATCCATGTAGCGCCCCAGGATGTATTGAAGGCTGTAATGCCCATTTCGGCGGCTACATCTGTAAAGGTTTCATTGCCATTGTTGCTCAACAATACAAGGGGCATGTTGAGTTGGGGACCCTGATTGGTGATGAAAATATCGATGGTACCATTGTTGTCAAAGTCGCCTGCTGTAATGCTCATTGGGTCACTAAATGGATAGCCCACGCCTGCGGTTTGGGTAATGTTGGTAAATGATTCCCCTGAATTGTTACGGTATAAACTGTTGTTTGGACTGCGCTCATTGATCACGAAAAGGTCGGGCCACAAGTTATGGTTGATGTCAATCCAAGCGCCGATAAAACTGGGTTTAGGCCCGTCGCCTACATCATAGTAATCGGTCACATTGGTGAAAGTGCCATTGCCATTGTTCATATACAGTTCATTGCCATCGTATGTCGTGGCAAATGCCGATTCCCTTCGCGTCACATAAAGGTCCAAGAATCCATCCCGATTGAAGTCGCCAAAAGCAGCGCCAAAATTATTGGCCTCATACAGGTCCAGGCCTGAGGTTGCAGTTACATCTGTGAAGGTTAGCCCGCCATCATTTCTATATAATCGGTTTACGCCGCCATGCACAGTCAATAAGAGGTCGGGATCGCCATCATTGTCATAATCGGCCCAGAGCACATGTACGGTATTGCTTGGGGTGGTTATTCCAGTTGATACCAAATTGAAACCACTTCCTGTACTGAGGTACAAAAGCAGCTCCTGGTTGTCATTGACCAGTGTTATATCATCATAACCATCATCATTGACATCGAAGAAACTTACTCCACTGCCCAGTTCGTAGCCAAAAGGCCCTTTTCCGATGTTGTAAAATGTCGCTTGATCAACGAATACTTGCGCATGGGCCATGGAAATGCTGAGGATACTTGCTACAGCCAAATACAAGGTGAGAAGGCAATGCATGCCCCGGTGAATGCGGCTGCTCTTTGCGCAATACGA
This sequence comes from Cryomorphaceae bacterium, assembly GCA_036751905.1. Lineage (GTDB taxonomy): Bacteria > Bacteroidota > Bacteroidia > Flavobacteriales_D > Cryomorphaceae > T3Sed10-241. The sequence goes on along the minus strand of DAIOTP010000097.1, from coordinate 3,348 downwards.
TCGAACAAAGCTCACTGAATGAGCACAACAGAAATATGGGTAAGGGAATCGGAGCGGCCCAATCCTCAAAATAAACATAAGCATCTTCATTGGTTTGTGGTTGCCAGATATTGACACTGGAACGAAATTCTGCGTCAGTCATCCTTACAACCACATAAAGATAAAAAATGAAATGTTAATTGATGCAAATTGAGCAATAAAAATTTCTGATGTACTCAGCGGTGCAAGGTGGAATGGAATTTGACTTGGCAATGCTTAGCCGTTAATCAGAAACACTATTTGTTGTCCTTGCCTCTACGGTCTTTAGAAGTCATGCGCTTTCGCAATATAAGGAAGTACGCTGCAAGCAACACGAGGAATGCTACAACAATGACCACATAAATGGTATCGTCAGTAATGTCGACACTTGGGTCATTGGTGCCTTGGTCAATGTGGGTCGGTGATTGGGCCAAAGCCCCAATAATGCTTGCCGCAAAAAGGCCCAGCATCAATGCCCATGAATGTCCAGGAGGTTTCATCATAGGCCTTAAGGTAAGCATTAAAGCCAAAAAAGTACCCTCGCCCAAAGAATGATCTTCCTATTCCTTAGGGCAATTTGATGAATTTCGATGTTGCGGAGCCCAATTCAGAGTTGAGCACCACGATGTAAGTGCCTGAGCGAAGCATACCTATTTCAATACCGGCTCCAAAAGGTTTTTGAAGGAGCATACGTCCCTGTAGGTCATAAATTGTTACCGTTGCAGCGGCTGTGGTATAGCCATGCTCAATGTACAAATTATCTTGTGCAGGATTGGGGTAAAGGAGGAGCGGTGCAACTTGTACATTGCTCACATTCAAGGCATCGTACGGTTCTCCTTCCGTCAGTACATGGAAGCTGTTGATTGCAAGATTCAAGAAAGTATCTGATGTGCCCGAGGGCCAACTTACCACCACACTGTCTATTTGCGTGGTCTGACCGAGTCCAAAATGTACATTGAGGCTATGCATGTACCGAAAGCCAGTGCCACTCTGCACATCCCTAATCTGTTTTCCGGCTGGTGTGTATATCGTAATGCGTGCTCCAATGCCGTTGAGATTGCTTGCTGTACCCACGGTATTGAATTTTACCCAATTGTTTTCGTTGCCATTGTTGTAATGCAGTCGGCTTGCATTGCCAATATCGAGAAAACCATCATTGTTGAAATCGCCTACTGGCCCATTGACCAGTGAAGGAAACAGGTAAGGCGTAAAGCTCATGTCCCCATTGTTTAAACACAAACGCCCGTTGGCTCCAAGTACATCGATGTAGCCATCATTGTCAAAATCATTGGCTACCCATTCGATCCCAAGAGCAGCCAAATCATCAAATCCCGAACCGGCCGTGATGTCTGTAAATGTGCCATCACCATTGTTGCGCATCAGTTTATGTATGGATGCACTGCCTCCCACCAGCACATCCATCCATCCATCGTTGTCAAAATCACCCCATGCCGACGACCATGTTTGAATAGGATCATAAAGGCCCGACACTATACTAACATCCGTAAATATTCCGTTGCCATCATTGCGGAAGAGTTGGTTGTAGTTGGCATCGGATGCACCTCCACGGCATTTCGCGATAAACAGATCAGGCAAGCCGTCGTTGTTGTAATCCACCCAAATAGATCCGTAATTGCCACCATCGGGCACATCACTCAATCCGCCCTGAAAATAACTCAGGTTGCCAGCACCATCATTGATGTAGTACACATTGGGCTCTACATCATGACACATAAAAGCGTCCAAATGACCGTCGTTGTTGATGTCAATAAAATTGCCGCGTTGCGAGAATACGTATTCGTTGGATGATGTTGTGCTGAAGCTTTCCCCATCTTCATTTCTAAGCATAAAGCTCACACCATCCCAACTGCCGTACATCAGGTCGTTCATACCATCTCCATCGATATCGCCTGCTGTGATGCTCCATGAATAAGGAAATTGAGCATTCTCTGTGGGGTAATTCGCGTAATCAAGGCCTCCTTCTTCATTTTGTAAGAGGAGAAATACATTTGTTGGGCTTACATCAAAAATATCGTCCAGGTAGTCGCCATTCATATCTACAACCCCAAGGGATCGATTCAGGTTGGGAAGGGGTACCGACGTAAAGCTTATGGGCGGTGGAACCACAGGAATGGCTTCATCAAAGGTCAGTTTAAAGTCGAAGCCACTGTTGTCCCATCTGTCGTCAAAGGCCACATAATATGTAAACCCTTCGAGGACAGTCCAGGATACCAAACACAAAAGGTTGTCACCGCTGTCGTCATCACCTGACACACATACACGTTCTGCACAAGTGCCTGTGTAAATGTGTACTCGGTTGTCCACATTGGGATTGCTGCTCGGGAAGGTGGTGATGGTTGCTTCAAAGGTGCCTTCGGCGGTGAAAGTATACCACATGCCGCCATTTCCAACACCGCCAAAACAACTCGGAACAGTGGTGCCACCGGGCGTGATTGATGGAACATTGTAAATGCCTGGTTCTATTTCCAAGGCCTCTTCGCAGGTGTTTTGTGCACCTGTGAATAGGGACAATCCCAGAAATACCATGGTGCTGAGCAAATTTTTATTCATCGGTTGTTGTTAAATTGATTCGAATCAGGGGCAGGGTTGATCAATTGAATTGATGTAATTTTTAAGCAATTCCAGCCCTTCTTCATGTACAAGGCTTCGGCCCAGCAGGGGCATGCGCTGAGCGGGATCAGTAGTGGCCATGCGGTGGTGCATCACGGAGCGGTTGGCGCTACCAGCGAAAATGATATAGTTGAGGCCATCCTCTATGGCCTCGTGGGGCTCAACACACAGACCCATATTGCTCTCAATTTCCGTTTCGTTCCATGCTAGCCTTATGGGTCGGTAATCACAGTGGCTGCCCTCGAGGTGGCAACTGCTGCAGTTGACGTCGAGATAAGCGCGCACCCTGTTTACCAGCAATTCAGAGGGATCGTCCCAACGTGCCACCCGCGCGATTTCGGCAGGTACATTGCCGGTGAGGTAGCCCATGTTTTGCCACTTTTCGAGCTGGTTGTAAGCCCCGTCGGCGTAAGCGAACATTTTGTCGAGGTTTTGTGGTTTTGGGCCGAGTGGTAAGGCTTTCGATCCTGATTTGTGGCAGGTCAGGCATTCCGATTCACTCGGTATGCGGTAATTTACATGCTTTGGAGCGCCGTTGTGCAGCCAATTAACTGTTGTGTAAGCTCCCTGCATGTGTAGTAGGGCTTCATTTTGTGATTCATCCCACACATATTCAGCAAATTGCCATGCATCATCGATTTTATACAGCAGCCGCGTTTCTATGATTTTTCTGTGCGCGTCGGGCAGTACGTGATCGTA
>DAIOTP010000096.1:0-13429 GCA_036751905.1 Cryomorphaceae bacterium | reverse complement strand
CGAACAAGTGACCTCACCAATGTGTGGTATGCACATTTTCTGGCGCAGGTATATGCCGAATTGGGCAATCTCGACGCCAGCATTGATGTATACCGCGATATTGTAAAGCGTCAGCCCGATGACTATGAAAACTTGTTCAACCTTGCCAACCTGCTCAGCGCCCACGGCAAGTACAAGGAAGCGCTCGACATATACGGCAACCTCGAATCGCGCCTTGGGCCAAGTGAGGAAATATCAGTTCAGCGACAGGTCATCTACCTCGAGAAGGGAGAACTCGACAAGGCCTTAAAAGAGGTAAATACCCTTATTGAGTCCAATCCTGAGGAAATACGCTATTTGGGCATGAAGGCCGAGATCCTTCAAAACATGAACCGCCCCAAGGAAGCGCAAGAGCTCTACGAAATTATGCTTGCCGACAGCCCCAACAATGGATTGGTATTGCTGGCACTGTACGAAATGTCGGAGCAAGCTGGCGAACGGGAAAAAGCCGAAGACTACCTCTACAGGGCATTTCGCAGCCCTGAACTCAATATAGACGTCAAGGTAAATATTATCCTCAATTACCTCAGTGGTCGCATTCTCCGCGAGCGACCTGATTTTGTAATTGGTCTTGGTGATGCCATGGAACGCGTGCACCCAAAGGAGGCAAAGGCATTCGCGATACAAGGCGACGTTTTTTACAACCTCGGAAAGCTTGAAGAAGCGCGTGACAAATTCAGAAAAGCGGTGGAGCTCGACGCCAATAGACCCCCCATTTGGCAACAAATTCTCACCATAGACTCCCAACTCAACGACTTCACCACCATGCGCAGCGAAGGAGAGCAGGCTTTGGAGTTGTTTCCAATGCAGCCCATTTTTTACCTATTCACCGCCGTGGCAGCATTGCAGCAAAAAGAAGCGGAACGTGCCGCTGAACTGCTCGAATCAGGAAAAGCCCTCATCGTTGACAACGATGCCATGACAGCGCAATTCTGGAGCACCCTGGGTGATGCTTATCACGAATTGGGGAAAAACCACCTGTCTGATGCTGCATATGACCAAGCCCTTGCCATCGATGGAAGCAATGCCGTGGTCCTGAACAATTATGCCTACTATCTTTCTGTTCGCAATGAAAAGTTGGAAAAGGCTGAAAATATGGCCAAAAAAGCCAACAACCTTGTCCCAAATACGGCATCCTTCCAAGATACGTATGGTTGGGTATTGTACATGCGCGGCAACTACCGCAATGCCCTTTTCTGGATTGAAGAAGCCTTGAAAAACGGGGCCGACAATGACCCCGTTGTCCTTGACCATTATGGCGATGTACTGTTGGTTTTGGACCGCAGAGCTGATGCAGTGAAGGCATGGCAGCGTGCCCTTGAAGCAGGGGGGAAGGAATCTGAGATTTTGCCAAAAATTCAACGTAACCAGTTCGGTCAGTAGTGAGAACTTTAAAATTGAAAAAAATACTGACTCTCGCAGTGCTTGGTGTTTTCATTCTCGCTGGCAGTGGATGCAAAACCCGAAGGGTGCTGGAACGCAGCCCTTTGGTGCCTTTAAATGACAATGCCCTTCTGCAACTTGTAGATGCCAACACCTTTGAATTCACCACGCTCAATGGAAAAATGAGTGTCACTGCCAGCTCGGATCAGCAAAATGGATCTTTCAAAATGAACTTGCGCATGCGCAGTGACAGTGCCATTTGGATGAGCATTACCCCCGCCTTGGGTATTGAAGCAGCCCGTGCGGTGATAGCCCCTGATTCCCTCAAGTTCATCGACAAGATGAAAAACCTGTACTACCTGGGCTCCATTGAAGTGCTCGACAGCCTTGTAGATTATTATGCCGAATTTGAACTTATCCAAAACTTGCTTACCGGCAATCCCGTGCAAATATCACCTGACGAGAAATACACTGCTTCCGTTGAGGGGCTTTACTATGTGTTGAGCACAAAAGCCAAACGCAAACTCCGTAAATCGATGGATAGTTTTGAAAACCTCAAGGGAGAACCCGCAATCGGTGTGGTCAAAGAGCGTAAATTTGAAAAGGCCATCGAAAAATATAGCGACGAAGACTTGATTATCAAACGGTACTACATACGTCCCGGCGATTTTAAAGTGATGCGCACACAGATTGATGATGTGTTGTATCGACGAAGTCTACAAGTAGAATACAGCGACTTTCAGGAGGTCGAGGGACAATCTTTTCCCATGGGTGTGCGCATAGCGCTTTCCTCTCCCACGCAAAGCGCTACCTTTGAACTCAGCTACACGCGCATACGGATCAATGAAGTCCAGAGCTATCCTTTCAAAATTCCAGCCAAGTATACCGCCATTCGCTAAGTGGATGGCCATGATTCTGTTTGCTTTTGCAGCAAATGCAGCCTGCGCACAGAGTAAGGAGGAGCTCCAAAAAGAGCGCGACCGCATAAGCCAGGAAATCAACCTTACCACCAAGCTGCTCAAGGAAAAACAAGAAGACCGCTCAAAAATAGAAGGGGAGCTGGGGCTGATCAACCGCAAAATCAACCTGCGGGAAGACCTCATTCGCAGCTTGCGCAGAGAAATTGTGCTCTACAATCAGCGCATTGCTGAAAACAAGCGCGAAGTCCAAAAACTTGAGGATGAATTACGTGCGGTAAAAGACAATTATGCGCGCATGATCATTTACGCTCAGCGCAGCAACCGCGCCGAGGACAAGCTCATGTATATTTTTGCAAGTCAAGACTTCTTTCAGGCTTCGCAACGCGTACGCTATTTGCGAACCATTGCCAAGTACCGCGAAAATCAGGCAAGAGAAATTGTTGAAAGGCAGGAAGAGCTCAACGCCCTAAACCTTGAATTGCTTAAGGTAATCAACGAGAAAGATGCGCTGCTGCAAAAGGAAGAAGAGCAAAAGAGCGAACTCGCACGCGACAAAAACCGACAGCAAAATGCCGTAAGTGGCCTGAAGCAGGAGGAAAAGAACATGATGAAGCGGCTCAAAGAACAAGAAAAACAACGCGAGAAGCTCAATAAAGAGATACAGCGCATTATCGAAGCCGATATACGCGCCTCAAAAAAGGACAATGCTGGCGTATTCGCCCTCACACCCGAGGCCGCTGCCCTTTCTGCGAGCTTCGAGAGCAATAAAGGTAAGCTGCCTTGGCCTGTAGAGCGTGGTGTGATCACTTCCAAATTTGGCAACAATCCGCATCCCGTGCTGGCCGGTATCACCGTGCCCAACAATGGGATCGACATCGCTACAAGCCCAAATGCTGAAGTGCGCAGCGTATTTGAGGGTACTGTGTCGCTGGTGTTCAGTATACCGGGTGCCGGTGCCAACATTGTTATCAACCACGGTGGCTACCGCTCTGTATATGCCAACCTCAAAGAAGTGCGTGTAAGCAAAGGTGATAAGGTGAGCATCAAGCAGGTGATTGGCTCAGTACTCACCGACGAAAGCAGTGGCAAAACCGAAGCCCACCTCGAAATATGGAAAGTAAGTGAAGTGGGACCCGTAAAGCAAGACCCCGCTTTGTGGATATTCCGCCAATAACTCAGCGAGGGAAGCATTTTTTGTACTTTTGCACCAACACAAAGCATATTGCTTGTTTAAACATTAGGTATGGTAGGTCCCTGGCAAATAGTTCTCATAGTGGTGGTCGTCCTTTTGCTCTTCGGCGGCAAAAAAATTCCTGAACTTATGCGCGGCTTGGGCCGGGGCATGAAAGAATTCAAAGACGCCTCGAAAGAAGATACCAAATTGCCAAATGACGATAAGGAATAGCTTATCCCTTAGGATCTTTTCGTGAATACATACCACCGCCTTTCCGATATTCAAAACGACCTGCGCGCAGGCACCATCACGCTCGGTGACTTGGTGACACACTACCTGAAGCAGATTGCCGCCCAAAGTGAGCTCAACATTTTTCTTGAAACATTTGCTGAAGAAGCAAAACTCAGGGCTGAACATATCCAGGAAAAAATAAGCACCCGCAGTGCGGGTAGGCTCGCCGGCATGGTCGTTGCCTTGAAGGACAACATTTGCTACAAAGGCCACAAGGTTGGTGCTGCCTCACGAATTTTGGAAGGCTTTGAATCTTTATACAATGCCACAGTTGTAGAACGCTTGCTCGCAGAGGATGCCATCATCATAGGCAGGGTGAACTGCGATGAATTCGCTATGGGAGGCTCCAATGAGAATTCGGCCTATGGTCCGGTGCGCAATCCATTAAATCCCGAGTGTGTGCCTGGCGGCTCTTCAGGCGGCAGTGCAGCCGCCGTGGCTGCAGGCTGTTGCCTGGTTGCTCTGGGCAGTGACACCGGAGGCTCTATCCGTCAACCTGCTGCTTTTTGCGGAGTGGTGGGGCTCAAGCCCACTTATGCACGTGTGAGCCGTCATGGATTGATCGCATTCGCCTCCTCCTTCGATCAAATAGGCCCAATCGCCTACACCGTCGAAGATGCAGCATTGGTATTGGAAGTGATCGCCGGGTATGATGCCATGGACGGCACTTCGAGCAAAGCGCCCGTTTCCGCGTACAGCAATTTTGCCGAAAAGGACAAAGCCCTGCGCATAGGCTACATTGAGGAATGCGTGCACAACGAAGCACTCGACCCTGAAGTGCGGCAGTCCCATGAAAAATTGATTGAGCAACTCCGCGACATGGGCCACACTGTGGAAGAAGCCCACATTGAGGAACTTAAATACCTTGTGCCTGCGTACTACATACTCACCACAGCCGAAGCATCGAGCAATTTGAGCAGGTACGACGGCATACACTATGGATACCGCAGCAAGCAGGCTACCGACATTGAAACGACATATACCAAAAGCCGCTCTGAGGCTTTCGGCAAAGAGGTGAAGCGCCGCATTATGCTTGGCACATTTGTATTGAGCTCGGGTTATTACGACGCTTATTATGCCAAAGGACAGAAGGTGCGCCGCATCCTGAAGGATAAAACGGATGCCTTGCTGGAAAAATATGACCTGCTCCTCTCTCCCACCACCCCGGGCACAGCATTTAAACTTGGCGCGAATACAGAGGATCCTATCAAAATGTACCTTGAGGACATTTTTACGGTACATGCCAACCTGGCGGGAATACCCGCCATATCCTTGCCCCTGTTCAAGCATTCAGAAAATGGCATGCCCATAGGGGTTCAGTTTATGGCAAGTGCATTTGATGAGGCCAAGCTCCTCTCTTTTTCGCACAACTTAATGCAGACCTTCGCGTTAGAAAAAACAAGCTGAGCTTCTTGACAACAGCGCGTGCAAAAGCCCGCATAAATGCGCTGAGAAGTCCAACCATTTTGCGAAATTAGCGTAGACGAATTTAGTCCCTAAACTAACCCTATGCAGAAGACTGCCTTCATCACCGCTCTGGTCCTTATGGCCTGTTGCAAAGACACATTGGCCCTTGACCCAGGCTTAACTGCTTCGTATTCGGAAACCACTCCACGCGACACCACGCGCAAGGCTTCATCCGATTCGCTTACTGCGATCATATACCCCGACGACCCGAGTATAGCAGCCCTTGATGCCTTGTGGCGCGAAGAACGCTTCGCGTGGCAGGCGTTCGTGGCCGATACCGTACTGTTAAACCTTCACAGCTACGCCTGGGACAGCATTCCAGAATTTAGCAAGGATGTCATTGCTTCCCGCATCGAAAAACTCAACGCCGAAACACCCTTTGATCTGCGATACAACGCTCAAGTTCAGGCCTATATCAATGTGTATGTAAAGCAGCGAAGGCAGGTTACTTCACGCGTGCTCGGCTTGGCGGCATTGTATTACCCCCTTTTCGAGGAAAAGCTCGATCAGTTTGACATGCCGTTGGAGCTCAAGCATTTGGCAGTGGTAGAATCGGCTTTGAATCCGAGCGCCCGCTCGCGTGTTGGCGCCACCGGTTTGTGGCAGTTCATGTATACTACCGGCAAAATGTACGGCCTTCAGGTTGATAATTACGTAGATGAGCGCCGCGACCCCATCAAAAGTACCATTGCCGCATGCAAGTACATGACCTACCTGTATGGCATGTACCACGACTGGAATCTTGTTCTCGCTGCTTACAATGCAGGCCCAGGCAATGTCAACAAAGCCATACGCCGCTCAGGCGGCAAAAAAGATTATTGGGAAGTATTGCCCTACTTGCCACGAGAAACCCGTGGCTATGTTCCCGCTTTCATTGCGGCCAATTACGTAATGAATTACGCATCTGACCACAACATCTACCCTACGATTCCTCATCACCTCTTCAGTGAGGTAGATACGGTTCACATATGCCGTGAAACGAATTTTGGTCAGATTGCCACAGTTACTGGATTGCCAGTAGAAAGCATTGAAGCCCTCAATCCCAGCCTCAAACGCCACGTGGTGCCTACCACGGATGTGTGCACTGTAGTTTACCTTCCTGTTGATGCGGTGGGTAAGTACCTTGCCAATGTTGACAGCATGTATTCCCAGCCCGCACTTAGCCCGGCTGTGGTGAGTACCTACACCCCGCCTTCGGTTGAAGTGCACGTGGTGCGAAATGGGGAGGCCTTGGGCATCATAGCGCAGCGATACGGCGTTACAGTCAATGAACTGAAAGAATGGAACAACTTGCGAAGCCACAACATACGCGTTGGGCAAAAGCTCGAAATACACAACGCCCGGAAGCGCCCTTCCGGAAACAGTACAGCACAAAGCAGCCCTGTTGTCAAGCCTGCGTCGACACAAGCCACAAGCAATTCGGGGCTTGATGGACGCTATCACGTAGTGCAAAGCGGCGATACCTTGTGGGATATTGCCAAACAATATCCTGGTGTGAGCGCCAATGACATCATCAAAGCCAACAATGGCGTGAACGGCTCCAACCTTAAGCCAGGACAAAAACTTACAATACCTCCTGCCTCATGATCTCCGCGCAAATCACCAAAAACCTAATCCACCTCAGTATTTTAGCCTTTCTACTTGGCGCCTGCAATGAAAATCAGGAGGGGCGACGCCTGCCCCGACATTCAGGAACCTCAGGTGAGGTGATGGTGGTGATGGAGGATGAACAATGGTTTGGGCCAGAAGGGGATAGCCTTCGTAGTGTATTTGAGGCTTACGTACCATTGCTTCCGCAGGCAGAGCCACGCTTCTCATTGCTGCATTTTCGGCTTGACCAAATGAGCGACATGCTCAAGCACCACCGCAACATATTGGAGGTTGAAATCAATCCGCAGGTTGGCCCGGAAAGTGCCGGCCTCAAACTGATCCGCGACAAGTGGAGTGCCCATCAGGTGGTGTTCACCGCCAAGGCCGAAAACAGCGCCGACTTCTATAAAATGGTGGAGGAGCAATTTTCGAAAATGGCCCAAATCATAGACGACACAGAAGTGGAACGTCTCAAACGGAATTATGCCAAACTCCACCAAAAAGAATTGCGCGGCCTTGTAGAAAAAAAATTCGGCATGGACCTGCGTGCACCGGCCGACGCCGAGCTGGCAGTGGAGAAAAACAACTTTTTGTGGTTGAAACGAGAACGGGTAAAATACAAAGGCAACAGCGCCCACGAAGTGGTACAAGGTTATTTCATCTTTCGCTATCCGTACCGCTCCGAAGCTGACCTGCTGCCTGAGGCCATTCTTGCAGCCCGCGACTCGGTACTCAAAAAGTACGTTCCCGGACCCGACCCAGGTACCTACATGACCACGGAATACCGTTTTCCACCTGAGTCGGAGGTGATCGCGCTCAATGACCGGTACACCGTGCGCACCAAAGGACTGTGGCGCACTGAGAACTACTTCATGGGCGGGCCATTTGCCTGCATCACCACCACCAGCGATGATGGCAATTATGTGGTGAGCGTATCGGGCTTTGTGTTTGCCCCTAATTTCCCGAAAAGGGAGTACTTACGAGAGGTAGAAGCGGTACTGGAAGGGGTCAAATTCATCGCTGGTGACAACAACAACCATACCCTTTCAGAGAATTCCCATACCCTGCCCATCTCAGGCCCGGCCAGCGAGCATCAGTAAAAAAGCATACTCCATGGCCACCTCCTTAAGCCTTTCGAAGCGGCCGGAGGCGCCTCCATGGCCTGCTGTCATCTCGGTGTAGAGCAGCAAGAGGTTGTTATCCGTTTTCAAATCTCTCAATTTTGCCACCCACTTGGCAGGCTCCCAATACTGCACCTGGGAATCATGCAAGCCTGTAGTGACGAGCATATTGGGATAAGCCTTGGCTTCCACATTGTCATACGGCGAGTAGCTGAGCATGTATTGAAAATACACAGGATCGTTTGGGTTGCCCCATTCGTCGTACTCCCCTGTGGTGAGTGGAATGGAGGCGTCGAGCATGGTATTGATCACATCCACGAAGGGCACTTGCGCCACAACCCCGCGCCACAGTTCGGGACGCATATTCACCACCGCACCCATGAGCAAACCCCCAGCGCTGCCGCCCATAGCGAAAAGCTGCTCAGGTGCAGTATATTGATTGGCCACAAGGTAGTCCGCGCAGGCTATGAAGTCGGTAAACGTATTCTTTTTGTTGAGCAGCTTGCCATCCTCATACCAGTGGCGGCCCATCTCCTCCCCTCCCCTGATGTGGGCTATGGCGAAGGCGAAACCCCTGTCGAGCAAGCTGAGCCGGGCTGAACTAAAGTAGGCGTCCATACTGTTGCCGTATGAACCGTAGCCGTATAGCAACAAAGGCTGCGTTGCATCCTTTTGATATCCTTTACGATATACCACGCTCAGGGGTACCTGAACCCCATCGGGCGCCGGAACCATGATGCGCTCTGATTGATACATGCCGGGATCAAAATCGCCCAGCACTTCCTGTTGTTTCAGCAAAATTGCTTCGCGCGAATCCATCATGTAGTCATACACCGAATTGGGCGTGGTGAGTGAGGTGTAGCCATACCTCAACACCGCGGTATTCACCTCTGGATTGGTGCCAATGTAGCATGCATAAGCCGGGTCGGCAAAGGCGATGCGGTGACCACCCAACACATCATTCCAGGGCCTGACTTGCAGCTGGGTGAGCCCCTGCTCACGTTCTTCGGTGACCAGATGATTGGCGAAGAGCTCGAACCCTTCCAGCAGCACCGCTTCCCGGTGCGGAACCACGTCCTCCCAATGCGCAACGGCTGGCTTTTCAACGCTACAGCGGCTCAACATGAAGTTGCTGGCATCTTTGTTGTGGCGTATGTAGAAGTGCTTATCCACATGGTCAAGGTCATATTCGAGGCCTCTGATTCTGGGCTGTATGAGCATGGGTTCGGCCAAGGGGTCATCGAGTTTCAACGCGCGCCATTCAGAAGTCAGGGTGCTCGTGGCGCCGATCAACAAGTATTCTCTTGATTTAGAAAGTCCTGCATTGGCATAGAACGTGTCGTCGTTTTCCTGGTAGATGAGCACATCCTGCTCCACAGCCGTGCCCATCACATGGCGGTATACCTGATATGAGCGCAGGGTTTGTGGGTCTTTTTTGGTGTAGAACACCACGCTGTTGTCCTTGCTCCAGACGCTCCCTCCCGTAGTACCGGGTATGGTATCAGGCAAAAAATGGCCCGTTTTGAGGTCTTTAAATCGCAAGGTATATATGCGCCTGCTCAAGGTGTCTTCACCGAATGCAAGCAGGTTGTTGTCTTCGCTCACGCTCAGACCTGCCGCATTATAATACGCGTGTGGGACGGCCAGTTCGTTTTCATCCAGCATCAATTCCTCATCTTCGCCACCTACTTTTTTGCGGCAATAATATGGGTACTCCTTGCCTTTCTCATAACGGGTGTAATAGCTGAACCCATTGAACGTATAAGGCACCGATTCATCCTGCTCTTTGATGCGCCCTTTCATTTCCTGAAAAAGGGTTTCCCTCAAATCCTTCACCCCTGTCAATTGGGTTTCCGTGTATTCGTTTTCAGCGTTGAGGTAATCAAGTACTTCCTGCTCATCGCGTTCGCGGAGGTAGTAGTACGGATCGGTCCATTGAAGGCCGTGCTTTTCAAAACTCACCGGTTTTTTATACGCTAGAGGCGCTTGAGTCATTGTAGAATTTTTGATCATGATATCTTGTATGTCTTGGGGCTTTGGATGAAATAAGTTGAGCACAACTTCCTGCACTTTAACAGAGCAAAGGACGTAAATATAGCCTGCTTGCGCACCCTTGTCGTTCGTTTCACATGCTTTAGGAAAACACTTCCATCAACACAGCCAGGGATTTGACCTTTCCCATGCCTTCGAGGTGCAATTCATAGTACTGCATGAGCTGTCCGAGCAGTATACGCCGCTCCAGGTGGCTAATTTTTTGGTCTCTTGATGTGCTAAGGCTTTCGCCAAATGGCGTTTGCGCCAGAGCATCCCAAAGCTCGGCGTCATTGCCTTCGAGGCGGATTCGGTTGTCGGCAGGTGGCCCTGCAAATGTGCCTTCTTGCATATGGAAGCATGGCGTGGCCGAACTCCAGCTTCCGGAGGGGAAAAAACCGAAATACCGGCTCAAGTGCATGAGCAGCACAAGATGAAAATCAGGATTAAATGGCGCTTCCGCAAAATATGCCATGGCATCATCGAGGAACAAAAACAAGTCCTCGTCAGGCGATTCTTCCCGAAGGCATTTAAAGAATATCTCGGCCAAAAACATTGCCACAGCAGCTTTAGGCGGGCTTTCCATGATCAAGGCAGCATCGGGCAATGTCCTGAGGCCTTTGAGAACTTGCATTTGCCTGTTTTCACGAAAAGTGCCTTGAAGCTCCACCCTACTCAAAGCCTGTATGGATGCCTTGCTCATGCCGCTGCCTTTGCGGCCCATACCTTTTGCCATAAAGGTTACCACCCCGCGCTGTCGGGTATAGATGGTTACTACCATTGCGCCGCCGGTGTAGGGCAGTTTGCGCAGCACAATGCCCTGGGTATTGAAATCCATGGCTTATTTGATCACGAGTATTTTGCTCACGCAGCCGCTTTGACCATCACGGTCGCTGCTCAAGGCAAAGTACACCCCTGTGGCGACCCGCTCATTGTTTAGATTTCGGCCATCCCAAGTAGCTGTACCGCCCGTGCTTACCAATGACGACACGAGGTTGCCGCGCACATCGGTAATGCGCACTTCCGTATCGCGCATGAGGCCTTTGATGGCGATGGGTCCCGTATAGTTCTCGCGCACCGGGTTGGGAAATACCGTAGTACAGTTGTTCGTAGGCTGTCCTTGGGTAGCATCGCCGGTATACACCATCAGGCCTTGCTCTGTGGCGATATATACCTCACCGGTTCGGGCATCAATGGCTATGTCGTTGATGATGTTGCTGAGCAGAGGGCTGTTGGACACCGTAAAGTTGTGGATTTGTTCACTTCCATCGGCCGACATAAGAAACACGCCCGAACCATAAGTTCCCACCCACTTGCGGTTGGCGCCGTCAATTCTGATTACACTGATGGGTTGGTTTTCAAAAAGCGGTTGAAAAATACCGTCCTGTTCTACAATAATCTGACGTGCATCGCTCGGCCTTTCACTGAGCGCATCAAATGGTGAAAAAAACACCCCTATGCCATCGTTGGTCCCCACCCAAATTACTCCGTCGAGGTCTTCGGCAATGCAGTACACCTCATTGGATGGAAGACCTCCGCTGCCTGCTGTAGCGGTGAACAAGCGTTGCTCCACGCCATTGGGTGGGGTGTTTGACCCACCGAAATCGGGATTGTAAACCACAACTCCTGTGCGGTTTGCCAACATCCACAGCTGTCCTTGGCGGGAGTACAACATGTGTGTAAGCATGGGGCTCAAGGACAGGTTATCGAGGCCAAAACTCTCCCAGCTGCCATCATTCCGGTATACGGCCAATGGTTTTTCGGCCCTGGTATTGAGCATCCATACATTGCCAGATCTGTCTGGGGCAAATGCACCCACCCCAATCCATGGTAAGCCATCATTGCGCACGAATGCAGGCCATTCCGTAAGCGTACTGTTTTCGTTTGTGAAGTGATTCACCACTTCTCCATCAACCATTTCTAAAACGCCACTGAAAAAAGAACTCACCAATACCCGCTCGTTTCCGGTGCCCGGATACCGGTATATTTCTGTGATATCTCTGAATTCAGCTTGCTCCAAAAACGAAAAATTTTCGCGGGTATAGTTTGTCCAGGTATTCTCCTTGTATTGGTAGAACCCGTCGAATACAAATTGGTTGTTCCACAGCCCGGGACGTACAGGTGCTCCCGAGGCCACCCACAATTCCTCATTGCTGCTGTGAATGGAAAAGCTCCGGTTGGTGCCCGGGCCGTCGGGGGCTATGGTCTCTCCCTCTCCGTCGGGTCTGAGGGTGCCCAGTCCGCTTTGTACATCGGCCACCCATACGGTGCCATTGGCATCGACAATAGCCTTGCTGGGCCTGGCGGGTATTCCGCTGTAGTTGTCAACCCGTATCAATTGTTGCTCTGCCGTATGGTCTCTCAATTCCACAATATTGAAAGTGGAAAAAATAAAGCCTTGCTCTACCCTCCTCAATGAGCGGATATCATCACTTGCCACCAATTGCGTCCAATCACCACCGGAAAGGTCGCGGGCGTACAATCCTGGTTCAGCACCGCTGCGCTGGTTGGCCAGCAATTTTTGGTTGGTTCCCGCTACATGGTTTACATTGCCGAAAGGGTTTGCCAATCCCAATTCAGGTTCCCAATTGTTAAAAATCGTAAGATCAGCATCCAAACTCCCGCAGTACAGGCCTCCTGAGGTGGCCGCACACAGCTTGTTTTCAACCACCGCCGTCTGGTTTATTTGCAAATTTTCATTCGGCACAATGCTGTATGTGTTTCTGATTTCCCGGCGATCAACATCAAGGGCGAGCACCCCCAAACCCGTAGAGAGGTATACGAATTGAACACCAGGCTCCGCATGGCGGATTGATTTATTGCCGGCAATACTGCTGTTTCGTACGTCGGGAAGGTTGGTGATGCTGCGGTTGCGTAACAAGTCGATGTTGCCATTTTCGTATCCAATAAGCAGCGTTTGCTTTTCGGGTATAGCGCGCAGGGTCACAATGCCTACATCGCTCAAGCCATTTACCCTCGATAAGGTCTGAAGGCTGTTGTCGGTTTTGCTGTATACAAAAAGTGCATTGCGGGTGGCGACGTATACTTCATCGCCCAATTCATCTACATCAATGGCTGTCGAAAAATTGAGCAATGCACGCCAACTCCCAATCGGCGATTGGGCACACAGATTTTGGGAAACAAGAAGCACGCTTAACAACGCAGTAAACGAAAATCGCATTCAGATGTGGTAATGATTGTGCGGTAGAATAACGCGAAATAACGCTTTTTGATATAACGGAGCAGCATCAACAAAAACAATCCGTCAGTTCAAACAAGGATTTCTCAACGTCGAACGCAAATATTGTCGCGAATAGCTTATTTTTGCGCCTGCATTCGGCTCGGTAGTTCAATTGGATAGAATATCAGATTTCGGCTCTGACGGTTGGGGGTTCGAGTCCCTCCCGGGTCAC
>DAIOTP010000095.1:0-13589 GCA_036751905.1 Cryomorphaceae bacterium | reverse complement strand
TTTTGAGCACGCCGTCCATTTCGAGGCGAAGGTCGTAGTGAAGCCTGGAGGCCCGGTGGCGCTGTACCACAAATCGGCCCCCGTCCTTGCGGTCAGCTTTGCCGGGTGGCTCGGGTGTATCGTCAAAGCTGCGCTTGTCGTTGTATGCTTGAAGGCCGGCCATTGCCCTGGTTTAAGCCGCCTTCTTTTTCTTCTTGTCCAGGCTCGCCTTGAGCTGCGCCATCAGGTCTTTGGCGGGGGTGGGCGAGGATTCGAATTTCTCGACCTTCATTTTCTTGCCTGTCGATTTGTTCTTGATGATTTTCATCAATTGGGCGGTATATACGTCTTTAAATTTCTCAAACTTAAAGGGCTCGCTGTACTGCTCGATTAGGGAGATGGCCATGTCAACTTCCTTTTTGGTCACTTTCGTGGAAGGGAGCTTGAGCTCAGAGGGTTTGCGGATTTCCGCTGCAAAGCGAATCACATGCAGCACGAGTGCATTTTTATAAACCCCCACGAGGGTGAGGTGCTCTTTTTGCCGCATTACAAATGTGGCCACCCCGAGCTTGCCCGTTTTCTTCAAGGCATCGCGCAGCAGGTTGTACGACTTGCCGCCTTCCTTTTGCGGTTCGAGGAAATACGGTTTTTTGAACAGCACGTCCGCTACATCGGCGGCTTCGATAAACGATTCGATATCGATGGTTCGGCTCTTCTTGATGTTGGCCTGTTCAAAGTCGTCCTTTTCCAGAATGATGTACTGCTCATCCTTTTTGAATCCTTTTACAATATTCTTCCATTCCACCTCTTTGCCGGTGTCTTCATTGACCCGCTTGTAGCGAATGCGGCCATGGTCATGCTTGTCGAGCATGTCGAGTTCGAGGCCCCGGCCTTCTGTCGCGGAATATACCTTGACGGGGATTGATACCAGCCCGAAGGATACCGAGCCATTCCATAGTGATCTCATAACATGGTGCTTTTAAGGTGAAATGCTTTATTGAATTTTGACGGGTGCGTGTTCATAGCCGGTTGTACATCCTCGTAATTTCCAGAAGGTATTCCGCGACCTCCTTTGGTGCCTGCGCCAACATGCGCCAGCGCCAATTGCCGTCGCTGGTTCCCGGTGTGTTCATGCGGGCCGCTTCCCCGAGGTTGAGCAAATCCTGCATGGGCACCATGGCGGTATCGGCCACTGAGCTGTAGGCCATGCGAATGAGTATATCACTCACTTTGCGTCCGTTCACGCGCTGGTTGCAGTAAACGCGGAGCCGTTCGCGGTCTTCCACCGAGAGGTCTTCGCGGTACCAGCCCCGGGTGGTGTTGTTGTCGTGGGTGCCGGTATATACCACGAAGGGCCGCCCGTAATTGTGGGGGCTGTGCACCGAAGTGGCGAGGTTATCGCCGAAAGCGAATTGGAGCACCTTCATGCCCGGTAGGCCCACTGCATCGCGCAATTGGAATACCTCCGGACTGATGTCGCCAAGGTCTTCGGCAATCAGGGGCAAGCGCTCGTCTGGCTTTACAACAAGTGCTTGTTCGAGAGCATCAAAAAAGGCTTTTCCAGGACCTTTTTTCCAGGTGCCATCCACGGCCGTGCTTGCGCCTGCGGGCACTTCCCAATAGTCCACAAAGCCCCTGAAATGGTCGAGGCGCACGGTGTCAAACAATTCCAGGTTTTTACGTACACGTTCCACCCACCAGCGGTATCCGCTCTCCTTCAGGGCATCCCAATTGAATACTGGCATGTGCCACAGCTGTCCATCATCGTTAAAATAATCAGGGGGCACCCCGGCCATACCAGTCATGCGACCCGCATTGTCGATGGCAAACAAGCTGCGGTGGGCCCATGCATCCACCGAATTATAGGCCACATACAAGGGGATGTCGCCCATCAACTCTACGTTGCGCACGCTGCAATATTTTCGCAATTGCTTCCATTGCCGAAAAAAAAGAAACTGTATAAATTTTGCCTTTTCAAGGGAGTCGTGGTGTTCATTCTCCAGCGCTGACATTGCCTCGGGCTTTCGGTCGCGGAGAGCTTCAGGCCATTCATACCAGGGTGCTCCATGCTGCTGCTGGCGTATCACTTCGTAAAGTGCAAAGTCATCGAGCCAAAATGCTTCCCGCGATTTGAATTGTCCAAAGGCCATCTCTATGCCGGTATTTCCTTTCCCATACGGGCTCCGCTGTCGCCGGAAAACGAGCCATGCCTCATCGAGCAGCTTTGTTTTCAGCCTAATTGCTGCACCGAAAATGACCTTTCCAACGTTATTGAGGGCCACACCTTCCAGGTCTGAAGGGGACAGCAGCTTGTCATCCACCAAATCGTCCATCGAAATCAACAGCGGATTGCCGGCCATACTGGAGTAGGAGCTGTAGGGCGAGTGGGCGCTGCTGCGGGCGGTGATGGTCACCGGCAAAAGCTGCCACACCCTTTGGCCCGACTTGCTGAGTAAATCGGCAAAGGCCCGTGCCTCCGCACCCATATCGCCGATGCCATGGGGCGATGGAAGCGAAGTGAGTGAAAGCAAAACCCCTGCCTTGCGCGCATTTTCGCGATGTTTCAAAATGAGCAGGGCATAGGGCAATCCCTGAAATACTTCCGACAGGCGAATGACACCTTGGTGCTTGCCTTCAGTCTTGAGCAGCACATGTTTCCAGTCGGCGGGGGCCTCTTCGGGCAAAATAATTTCCGTACCTCTCCAATCGAAATCGAGGTGGCCATCCCGCATATCGTGTATACGGGCCATGCTTAGGGGCACTGCCGTGATGATCCAGGTGTCACGGTACCGCCGTGCAAAAGCCAAGCAATGGTCCCGGTACTTCCCGGTAACTTTCAGCGGGATGTACAATCCCGAGCAAAACAATTCAGCATGCTCAGAGCGAAGGTGGTAGAGTGTGTTGGCCATCCACAGCTTGATGCGGCCATCTGTGCGGGTGTCCCACAATTTGCGCATGCGCGCCAGTGGTGGCAGCTTGCTTGTTACCGCATCGAGACCGCGCTCCTTGAGGTCGTAGTCTACCTGCCGGCGGTTGTCGGGATCCACCAGGCTCAGGTCCCAGCCTGAAGTGCCCTGGTAGGTATCGGGCACGCCGGGGCAGGTAAATTTCAGTATCAACTGTGCCAGGCTGAGGATGATTCCGTGGTCGCTCACAATTCCTTGAAAACTGCTGAAGGCGGGTAGGAAGTCTTTTTTGTGGTCGAGCAGGTTTTTGACGAAAGTCTTTACGGCCTTTTCGTGGGCTGCGTCCGGGTGGGCCCAATCGGTGTGGCGCTTGGCTTCGCGAAATGCTTTGTTAAAATAGGTGTCGAGCCGCTCCTGGTAATTGTCCTCCGGCTGCATGGGGTAGGTTGAAATCAGGGTTTGGTAGATGAAGTACTCCTCGTTGGCATCGGGGCTGCCGTCGGTTTTGTGCGCCTCGTTGAGTTCAATCCAGCGACTGGCATGGTCGATCCAGGAATCCGCGAGGTCGGGCAGTACGTTGAGCCGCATGCGTGCATCCTCACCGCGCTTGGTGTCGTGGGTCGAGGTGGCGTTGAGTGCGAGGGGCCAACATTCCTGGCGCTCTTCCATTTGCATATGAAAATCGGCTGGGCTGAGCCCAAAGAATTCCGGAGAATCGCCCACCTCATTGTGCCCCAGAAAGCGGTTGAAGGTGTACATCAACGTATCTTCCACGCCTTTGGCCATCAGTGGGCCGGTAAATTGCATGCAGCGCTGGTAAAATAACATGGCCCTTTCGACGTAATCGCTGTCGCGAAAACGGGGATTCTCGAGCAGCACCTCCTCAAGGGTGTCAAGGGCATCCACCAGGTCGGGTCGTGCATTTTTGCATTCCGCGAAAAGGCCGCGGAGGGCGGCCCCTTCATTTTCCGAAAGGGGAAAAGCATTGCCGTAAAAGCGGTACACGGGGCAGTGGATCAAAAGCAGCCCGATGGCCTCGCGCAGCCGAGGGTTTTGACTTTCATCAGGACCATCTCCAAGCTTTAAATGGATGAAGTACTGGTGAAGATTGTCCAGCTCGCCGCCCATATGCTCCCGCAAAATGTCGCCCTTCTTCTGGTGAATTTTCTGCACAACAGGCTTGTCATCACCGGTGAGCTTGCGGTAAAACCGGGAGAATTTGTTTTCGGCACTGTTGCGGGTGAAGAGGTTGCTCACCAGGGCCAGAAAATCGTAGCCACTCGTGCCCTGCACCGGCCATGAATGTTCAAGCGATTCGTTGGGCTCCAGTATTTTCTCGACGATGATGTAGGCTTCCTCACCACAATGTTGACGCAGGCGCTGCATGTACTTCACAGGATCGAAGAGCCCGTCGATGTGGTCCACGCGGATGCCATTGAACAAGCCTTCGCGTACGAAACGAAGGGTAGTTTCGTGGTATTTTTCAAAAACCTCTACGGAGTCCATGTTCAGGCATATCAATCCATTTACGGTAAAAAACCGGCGAAAATTGATGTGGCTTGTAGTCTCCTTCCAGTCGCAAAGGCGGTAGTACTGCTGATCGAGTATGGATTTCAATGCGTAGGGATCTTTGTTGATCTTGTCGAGGAGATCTTGGAGGGCCTTGGCCGTCCCTGGATCTTCCGACCAATTGTTGACGTTGGCCTGGAAATTTTTCCAGTCCAGGGTCAAAGCCTGGGATCTCCCTACCTTCCTGAGCGCTTGTATATCTGAGGAGATGCCGGGCGTCAATACATTTCCCACGGAGGCGGTATTGCACAAAATGCTCTCGTAGGATGCGCGGTTCAGGGGGTAATGCTGCCCGGCATAATTTGCCGTAAGGCGTCCAGAGCTGAAAACAATAGAAATTTCTTTTGCGGACAATACGTCCTCAAGCGGCGCACCCAGAAAGGGAACCATCAGCGGCCCGTCGAAGAAGTCGCTGCTGCCGGGAATGTCAAAGAAGTTGGCATATTCCGAGCGCGGGCCCATTTCCAGTACGTCCATCAGCCATGGATTGTCTGGGTGGTAGGCCATGTGGTTGGGCACGATGTCCTGAATCCAGCCGATACCTGCAGCTTGAAGTTTGGCAATCAGCCTCATCAAATCCTCTTCATCGCCTATTTCGGGGTTGATCATATTGGGGTCAAGCAAGTCATAGCCGTGGTTGCTGCCCGGCACTGCACGGTAAATGGGTGATGCGTAGATGGTTTTCACACCAAGGCTTTCAAGATAAGGCACCACTTCTTCCAGATGCACGAAGGTGAAGTCTTTATTGAATTGAATGCGGTATGTCGATATGGGATTATACATCTGTATTGCGAAACATCATAAAGCTTTCGGGTGGCATGGCGAGCGACTTGACCTGACGAAGCAGCACAGGCTGCTTGTGGATACCAAGCCATTCTTTGTCTGAGGACCCGATAAGTAGCCTCCACCCATGGTCGTCTACGTCAAGCTGCACTTTTTCTTCCCTTGAGGAAAAATTGAATAAGCAGCACACCCGCTGTAATTTGTGTCTGCGCTTCATCATAATCACTTGTTTATCTTCAAATAAGACGACATCCATGGCCGACCGGTCGGGATTGCTCAGGGCTCCCAGGATTTTGCGAAAGCCGATCAGTTTTTGGTAATAGCGGAGCATGGTTGCATGTTGTTTTTTCTTCAATAGATCCCAATTGAGTTTGGAGTCCGTGAAGCATTTCTCAGACTGGGGGTCCGGAATTTCTTCACCTTCGACCACAAAATCGGCAAACTCACGCTTTCGGCCTTCCAGCACGGCCTCAATGAGTTCCGGCCCCTGGTGGTTGACAAAATAAAGGAATGGATTCGTTTCACCGTACTCCTCTCCCATAAAGAGCAAAGGCAGGAATGGGCTGACCAACACACTCGCAGCGAGCACTTTTTGCATTTCAAAACTTACAAGGGTCCCGGTGCGCTCGCCGCGCATGCGGTTGCCTACCTGGTCATGGTTTTGTGAAAACACCACAAATCGCTCGCCAGGCATACCAAAGGCATTGCCCCCAAAATTGCGGCCACGGTGTCTTGAATACTGACCGTCATAAACGTAGGCGTCTTTATAGGCTTTCGCCAGGTGGCCTATGCCATTAAAATCGGCATAATAGCCCGAGCGTTCATGCCCTGATGTAACCCGCAGCGCGTGGTGAAATTCGTCAATCCATTGGGCATCTACACCATACCCGCCTTTGTCGGTTGCAGTAATGTACTTTTTGTCGTTGAGGTCCACCTCGGCTATGAGGTAATACCGACGGCTTGTATGCGCTGAAAGTTGTTCGACATGTTGCCTGATCTCTTTGATTATGTGCGGTGTACTGCAGTCCTCAATGGCATGTACGGCATCAAGGCGCAGGGCATCCACATGAAAGTCGCGCAGCCACATCAGCGCATTTTCGATAAAATATTGTCGTACAGCATCACAGCCCTCGTCGTCGAAGTTGATGGCGCTGCCCCAGGGAGTTGAGTATTTGTCGGTGAAATAGGGCCCATACTTGTCCAGCACATTGCCCTCGGGACCCATGTGGTTGTATACCACATCGAGAATTACTGCCAAGCCATGATTGTGGCAAGCATTCACGAGTTTTTGAAGGCCTGCGGCACCGCCGTAACTGTGCTGTACCGCAAATGGGAATACCCCGTCGTAGCCCCAATTGCGCGTGCCTGGAAAAGCCGCCACCGGCATGATTTCTATGGCTGTAATGCCCAGCGACTTCAGGTAGGGAAGTTTTGCTTCAAGCCCTTCGAAGGTACCTTCCGGCGAAAAAGTGCCTGTATGAAGCTCATAGGTGATGTAGGCTTTCAGTTCAGGATTTTTCCAGTTGTCATCTGTCCATTCAAAGGAGGAGAGGTCGATCACCTGCGAGGGACCGCCCACGCCATCGGGCTGCGAAAGGGAGGCCGGATCGGGCATGAACGCTCCGTCGTTGAGCACATAGCCGTAGCAGTCACCTACTTTTACATTTGCCGAAAGGCCGTGCCAATAGCCGTGGTCAAGCCTTTTTAGCGCGAGGCGTTCACCACTTTCGGTCAGTATCAATTCAACCGAGTCGGCGCTGGGAGCCCAGACGTTGAATTTCGTTTTGCCTCCGTCAAGGGTTGTGGTCCCCAAAGATTTTTTGTGTACATCGATGGTGCTCATGTATGTAGTGTTGATTTGAGGACAATCATGGAGCGGCCCTGGGCCGTGACATTGCTGCCAGGTTCAAAGGCTTCCTTGTCCTCCAAATCCGTTTTGTAAGTGTTGAGTACTTCTGTCCATTGGTCGGCATATTGCAATCCCGGAAGGGTATATGCCAAAGGTTCGTGGTGGGCATTGAAAATAACATAGAAGGAGTCATCGACTATGTTCTCCCCACGCTCATCCGGGGTATGCACGCCCTTTCCGTTGAGATAAACTCCCAGCGATTTGGCAAATTCATGCTTCCAATGATCATCCGTCATTAATGTGCCTTCCGGCAAAAACCAGCAGATGTCTTCCAGTTCCTCTCCATACACAGCCTGTCCATAAAACCATTTTCTTCGGCAAAAAACTGGATGCTCTTTTCGAAAAGCAATGAGCCTGCTCGTGAATAATAGCAAGTCTTCGTCCATTTGTTCCCAGTTGAGCCATGATATCTCGTTGTCCTGGCAGTATGCATTGTTGTTGCCACCTTGCGTACGGCTGAATTCATCGCCGGCCACAAGCATCGG
The DNA here is from genome assembly GCA_036751905.1 of Cryomorphaceae bacterium. Classification (GTDB taxonomy): domain Bacteria; phylum Bacteroidota; class Bacteroidia; order Flavobacteriales_D; family Cryomorphaceae; genus T3Sed10-241. Next base: position 5,958 of record DAIOTP010000095.1, on the reverse strand, counting down.
CACCCCTTGTGAGAGGAATAGGGTGGTGAGGAGGTTGCGCTTCTGGCGCTCGCGGAGTTTGTTTATATCTTCATCGTCTGTGGGACCTTCTGCGCCGCAATTCCATGAGCGGTTGTGGCTTTCGCCATCTTTGTTGTCTTCGCCATTGGCCTCGTTGTGTTTGTCATTGTACGATACCAGGTCATGGAGGGTGAAGCCATCGTGGGCGGTGAGAAAGTTGAGGCTGGCAAAGGGCTTTCTGTTGTCGTCGGCGTAGAGGTCGGGGCTGCCGGTAAAGCGCATGGCAAAATCGCCGAGCATGCTGTCGGCACCGCGCCAATAGTCGCGCACGCAGTCGCGGTACTTGCCGTTCCATTCAAACCAACCAGGTGGGAAGTTGCCCACCTGATAGCCGCCTTCGCCTACGTCCCAGGGTTCGGCGATGAGCTTCACTGATGAAATGACCGGGTCCTGGTGGATGATATCAAAAAAGGCGCTGAGCTTGTCGACCTCGTGCAGTTCGCGTGCCAGGCTCGAAGCCAAGTCGAAACGGAACCCGTCCACCTGCATCACCTCAATCCAGTAGCGCAGGCTGTCCATGATAAGGCGCAGCACATTGGGCCTGTTGGCATTCAATGTGTTTCCGGTGCCGGTGTAGTCGTTGTAATAGCGCTTGTCATCCACCAGTCGGTAGTAATTTACATTGTCTATTCCTTTGAAGGAGAGGGTGGGTCCCAGCTGATTGCCTTCGGCGGTATGGTTGTACACCACGTCAAGGATCACTTCGATGCCTGCTTTATGCAGGGCTTTCACCATTTCCTTAAACTCAACAACCTGTGAGCCACACACCCCGCTGCTGGCATAAGGCGCATGGGGTGCCAGAAAGCTTATGCTGTTGTATCCCCAATAGTTGCTGAGGCCTTTCTCCACCAAATGGCGGTCTTGAACAAAGTGGTGCACGGGCATCAATTCCACAGCAGTGATGCCAAGTTTTTGAAAGTAGGCGATCGAAGCCGAATGCCCGATGCCGGCATAGGTGCCGCGAATTTCCTCTGGAATCTCCTTCCACAATTTTGTAAATCCCTTGACATGTGCTTCGTAAATGATGGATTTATGTTCTGGGATATTGGGCTTTTTTACACCCTCCCAGTCAAATGCATCATCCACCACCACACATTTGGGAAGAAAAGGTCCACTGTCGGTTTTGCTGAAAGAAAGGTCTTTTTTCGTGCTTTTCACATTGTAGCCAAACAGCGAATCATCCCATTTAATTGAGCCTGAAATCGCCCGCGCATACGGATCGAACAGGAGCTTGTTTGGATTGAAACGGTGTCCGTTTTCGGGCTGATAAGGGCCGTTGACCCGAAAACCATAAAGCTGGCAGGGCTTTATGTCAGGTACGTACATGTGCCAGATGAGGTGTGTGCACTCTGTAAATGGGATGCGTTCCGAGGCATTGACATCATCGGGATTGTCGTATAAACAAAGCTCTACATCTGTTGCGTTTTCCGCAAAAAGCGCAAAATTGACCCCTTTGCCGTCGTAATGGGCGCCGAGTGGGAATGAGTTGCCGGGAAATGTTTTCATTGCTGGTGTCGATCAAGTGATCAGATGTGGTGAGCACGTACCTGTGCAAATTGCGTGCGGGGAAACGTACTTGAACTGAGGAACAATTTCTCCTCCTGATTAAACAGATGAATACCAGTATGATGAAGCCAATTCGCGCTAGCCTGAGCCCTTTCAGCTGGCCAGGAGGCACGCTGAAAAGTGAGGCAAAATGAGAAAATACGCCAAGAGTTGCGGAGGGATTTCTACATGTTCAGCCCTTGCCTTCCACAGCTCAGAAATTTTTTGTGTCCAGGGGGGTCGTTATTGAAGGATGTACATAGCCATTTATCCACCTTACTATGGTCTCGGGCACTACTCCTCTTCCTCAATGTACACCACCTCGTACATGTTTCGGCCGTTCACTTGTACCGGCATGTAATAGGTTTCGCCATAGGCAAGGAGTATCACATCACCCATTTTCACCTCTTCCCCGCCATCGGGTAGGTTGGTCACAAGGGCCCCTGCTGTGGGCGGCACCACGATATAACCACCACCTGATTTTTCATAGAAGGTGCCTCCCCAGAAGTAATTCACGCTGCCGTCGTCGAGGGTCACCCTTTCATAATTGTCGGGGATGCTGCTCACCTCAACACCTACAGGTCCGGGCACCACCACGAAACCTTCATCGTCCTTTTGGTAGAACACGCCGTTGTCGTAGAAGAATTCGTTGACCACATTGGTTACGTTCGTTACATTGGTAATGTTGGTTTCGTTGGTCACGTTGGTCACATTCACCACCTGGGCCGTTGGGGGCAATACTGCCACGGGATAGCCCCATGGATGCCACCATGGTCCCCATACCATAGGCCTGAATGCAAACCAAAAGAAGGGATGAGCCGACCACATCATCCAGCCGCCCCACACCATAGGCGGCCGCATCATCATAGGCGAGCGCATGTTTACCACCACCACTGTGTTGCGCCGGGCATTGACGTTGATATTGTTGTTATTACCAATGTTGATGTTGTTGCCGCCGGGGCGGTTGCCCAGGTTGCCGCCTGGATTTCTATTGCCCCCGGGGTTTCGGTCGGCGCCAGGATTTCTTCCTGCTCCGGGAGTTCTGTCGCCGCTTGAGCCCCGTTCACCACTTGAGGTACGGTCACCACTGGGAGCCCTGTCGCCGCTGGGTGCGCGTCCTCCCGCTGCGCTCCTGTCGGTGGTCGATGCGCCAGCTCCAGGCCGGTCGGAACTTGTGCCGCCCCGTGAAGGATTTTGACCCCGGGCGGAGCTTCCAGTCCTGTCCGTATTGGCCGTATTCATATCGCGGCCCTGGCGGGTGTCATTGATTGACCTGCCCTGAGCAGAAGAACCTCTTGCGCCCGTGCTTCGGTCTGGAGCACGCTGGGCACCTCCATTGATCGAATTGCCGGAAGGCGAACCGGGAGGCCTGGATGGCTGATTTTGTGGTCGCGTGGCTTGCCCTTGGGGCCTCTGTGGCGCCGCTCCCGGCCTCGCGTGCTGGGAAGGCGCTCCACCCCTGCCAGGTGCTGCATTGCCCCCACGTGAGGCTCCACCCTGCATGCCGCCCGGTGAGCCTCCGCCAGCTCTGGGTGGGGCCGACATAGAAGCAGCTCTTGACGCACCTGCTCCATGGTTCATGCGCTGTGACATGGCTGTATTCGGATGCAGTGTCAACAAGGCAAGAAGTGCAGAGCCAAGAGCAACCCGAAGTATAAGGGATGAATTCATGGGTTTATTTTTTGGCGTTGTTCTTGGGCACAAGGCTCAGGCGCTTTGCAGTTTCGGGTACCACGAAGTCAAAAATGGCCTCGGGCAAGGATGGGTTGATGTGCCAATCGGAAAAAGTCCCTTCGTACTGAAAGGAATCATCTCCTGATTTGTTAAGCACCACAAAGCGCTGTGGCAATGTAAATGTGTCATTGCTCAGCCACACCTGTACGCTTTGTTCAGGCCCCACTGCCACAATGTGGTGGCAGTCCATAACGCCCACATGAACAAGGCCGCGGTAGCGTATCACATCGCTGTGCTCCAGAAGGTCGTCTGTAAAGCTTGGATAAAAGAAATCGGCTGCGGGAAAGTCTATGCCGTAAACTTCATTTACCATATCGATGGTTTCAATGATGGTGCCTGGAGTTTCAATAAATCCATAATGGTTGTAAGTGGAAGAGTAGTACATCAGGATGTCGGTATGATACCAATAAGCTTCATGGTGCACCGGGCCCCGTGTATGTACGTGCATCTTGTCGGGCCCTGAAAAGTGCACCTGATGGCTGAAGAGCTCCTTAACAGTGCCTAAGTCGGGCACCACCTTGTCAACGCTTGTTTGAAGGTTGAAGCTGCAGGAAGTCAATTCACCGATTACAGAGCTCATTCGGTCAAGCAAGAGCACCGCCGTTTGATCCACCACGGTTGAGTCCTGTGCATCCACCGGTTGCGCTGCTGCTGCAAATAAAATGGTGGACAGGAAAAGGGTAAGCTTGGTCATATGGTCATTGAATTGGACAAACAAAGCTAACCTTATCACCCTAAATGTTGTGCAGCCTGTGGCAAATATTTACAGCCTTTGTGGATCAAATTGAAAAGCGCTTGTAACCAGGCATAAATGGACTTTTGCCTTCTGAATTGAAACATTCAGATGGTTATGGCACCTTAATTCCACGGGTTTCATGGACCTGTATGCAGGATGAGGCAAGCATGCTGATGCCAAATTGATCCTCCTCGAACCTTTTTAGCAATTTTTGGGTTATTGACACGTACTTCTGGCGAAATTAATGCCGGACGTCGCATACCCAAACAAAACCAACCGAAGATGCATACGCCCAATCCATTTGCCATAACAGCACAACTGCACCAAACTACGTACCTCAGCCGTGGCAAGCTCATACCATGGCAGGGCCCTATGGATGAAGTGACTTCCACCATTTCATCTACGGAAACGTATCAAGCTACCGTGCTGGGCAGCGTACCCCACCTCGATGAAAAAACCGCCCTTGAGGTGCTCGATAGCGCCGTAAAGGCATATGACCGGGGTCAAGGCCTCTGGCCCACCATGAAAGTAGCCGACCGCATAGCCTGTATGGAAGCTTTTGTAGAGCGCATGAAGCAGCAGCGCGACGCGGTGGTCAAGCTCCTCATGTGGGAAATCGGCAAAAACCTACCCGATTCTGAAAAGGAGTTCGACCGCACCGTGGAGTATATCTACGATACCATTGAGGACTACAAAGAACTGGACCGCGGCAGTGCCAAATTTCACAAACGCGATGGTGTGTATGCCCACATACGGCGCGGACCCCTGGGCGTGGTACTCTGCCTTGGGCCATACAACTATCCGCTCAATGAAACTTTTACCTTGCTCATTCCCGCCCTCATCATGGGCAACACCGCCATATTCAAACCTGCCAAGTACGGTGTACTCCTCATTTCACCGCTCATGGAAGCTTTCCGCGATTGTTTTCCGGAAGGGGTCATCAACATTGTATACGGCCGCGGCCGCGAGGTTGCCGCGCCCATCATGAAATCGGGCAAAATTGATGTGCTCGCACTCATTGGCAACAGTACCTCGGCCATTGCCCTTCAAGACCAACACCCCTACAAAAACAGACTGCGCCTAATCCTGGGGCTCGAGGCCAAAAATCCGGCGGTGGTGCTCCCCGATGCCGACATTGATCAGGCAGTGGACGAGTGCATCAGCGGTGCGCTCTCTTTCAACGGGCAGCGCTGCACTGCCCTCAAAATCCTCTACGTGCATGAAAAGGTCGCCGCTGAGTTCAATGCCAAATTTGCCGAAAAGGTAGACCAACTCAAGTTCGGAAACCCTTGGGATCATGGAGCCAGGCTTACCCCCCTACCCGAGCCTGGCAAGCCCGCCTACATACAGGAACTCATCGACGATGCCCTCTCCAAAGGAGCCAACATCCTCAATCCCAAAGGGGGTCACACTACGGATAATTTCATTTGGCCAGCGGTGCTCTTTCCCGTTACCGAAAATATGCGCGTGTATCAGGAAGAGCAATTTGGCCCTGTGGTACCCATCAAGTCCTTTTCCGATATACACAGCCTCCTCGATGAAATCGCCGATTCGAATTACGGGCAGCAGGTGAGCCTTTTCGGGCGCGATGTGGAGCAGCTCGGCCCACTCATTGACACCCTTGTGAACCTCGTGTGCCGCGTGAACCTCAACAGTTCCTGCCAGCGCGGCCCCGACGTGTATCCATTTACCGGAAGGAAAGATTCGGCTGTGGGCACCCTTAGCGTGCACGATGCCCTGCGCTCCTTCTCTATCCGCACCTTCGTGGCGTCCAAAGACAACCCCCAAAATAAGGAAACGCTCAAAAAACTCCTCTATAGCAAGCACTCCAACTTTGTGAGCACTGATTATTTGCTCTGAGGCGGTACCATGAATTGGGCTTG
>DAIOTP010000094.1:251-13918 GCA_036751905.1 Cryomorphaceae bacterium | reverse complement strand
CAGTTGCTGAAGTGGCAAGAAGAAGAGATCAAACTCACCACCAAAGAAAGCGAATTGCTTCACTTGCTGTGCTTAAACCGCAACGGTGTGCTCGAGCGCAACTATGCCCTCAATGCCATATGGGGCGATGATAACTACTTCAATGGCCGCAGTATGGATGTGTACATTGCCAAGTTGCGCAAGCATTTGCGCACTGAGCCACGCATCGAAATCATCAATATACACGGCAAGGGCTTCAAGCTGTTGGTGAGTTAGGCGTTTCACTCAAGGCCAACTGATCTTACAGTGAGCTGGTGCGACCTCCATCGATGGGAAGGTTGATGCCATTGATGTACGCCGCTGCCGGGGAAGCCAAAAAGCAAATTCCGTAGGCAATCTCTGCCGGGTCGGCAATTCTTTGCAGGGGAATTTCCGCTGCCATGGCTTGCAATTCCCTTTCAGCGGTGGTTTTTCGCATGGCCGCTTTGCCCGCAGCAATGCTTTCAAGCCGGCCGGTAAGTGTGGCACCAGGCAACACATTGTTGACTGTAATGCCCAGCGGGCCCAATTCGGTGGCCAAAGTTTTGGCCCAATTGGCAACCGCACCACGTATGGTATTCGATACGCCAAGGTTGGGCAAAGGCTGCTTTACCGATGTACTGATTACATTGATGATGCGGCCATAACCAGCCGACTGCATGCCTGCGATGCAATGCTTCATAAGGATGTGGTTGCACAGCAAGTGCATTTCAAAAGCCTGTACAAATTCTCTGGTTTCCGCATCTTTGGCTTTGCCGCTTGGCGGGCCGCCGGTATTGTTGATGAGGATATGCACGGTGCCTATGCTGGGCATTTTCTCTTGCAGCCGTGCCTCCAGCTGCTGTGGCTTTGAAAAATCAGCACAGAGGTAACCGTGGTCTGCTTCGGATATGGAATTGAGCAAGGAAAGCGTGTCCACCAGTTTCTGCTCATCACGGGCAAGCAGTATGACACGGGCACCCATGCTGGCCAACTCAATGGCAGTGGCTTTGCCTATACCTTGCGTGCTGCCTGCCACGAGTGCAGTTTTGCCGGAAAGGGTTAAATCCATGGCTTTTTTTTGCAAAGGTATGCTTTCCAGTGAAGGCTCAACTTCGGGCAGCCTTCAGATGTGCTCTGTACGGTCATTGCGTAACCAGGAGCCCATAGATACGTTTAAGCAATTATGACTATGGCGAAAATAAGGCATATCAGCGTGTTGTTGGCCATGCTATTCTTTGTGGCAGCTTGCAATACCGCTTACCTCGACCAAGCGGATACCCCGGTTCTGGATGATCCATACGCAGCCTGGCATACATTGCATCTTGTAGAGCTGGGTGAGCATGTTACCATGGCCATCCCTCAAGAATTACGTGATGTATTGAAAATGAGATGGAATGAAAGCTTTGGCCGTCTTGAAATTTCAGCCGGAAAATCTTTGGATATGCTCATTTCAGAATCTTTGGAGGATGTAGAATACAAAAGGTTCGATCTGGAAAGGGGTATTTTCGAGGTAATTTATCTCGAGGAAGATGCTGAATATGTGTTCTATAAAACATCGCTGCCTGATGCCAGTACAGTGTATTATCACTTTTACCTTGTGAAGCAAATAGACGGACGCATGCTTCAGGTCGAAAACAACCCGCTGGTTGAATTCACAGAAGAAGAAGTTGGTCAAATGCTCAAAGTAGCCAGGACCATCAACAGCGACAACAAAGACACAATTTAATTGTAGTGCTCGCTAATATTCGTATTTTTGAGCGTTCTCAAGTCTTGCAAATAAGCAGTATGAAAAGAAATATCATGGCGCTCTTGGTGCTTTTTTTGTTGAGCGCCAATGCCTTTACTTATGGGGCGTCAATGGTTCTGAATGGCATTTACCAAGGCAAAGACCTCTATGTAAAGAATCCCTTTGCAGAAGATGGTGTTGGTTTTTGTGTGTTTGAAGTTTCTGTCAATGGTGAACTCACCCGCGATGAAATCAACAGCAGCGCCTTCGCCATTGACTTTAACGTTCTGGGCTTGAAGGTTGGCACCCCAATTGAAATCGTTATCAAGCACAAGGAAGGATGCTCACCGCTGGTGCTGAATCCTGAATCAATTAAGCCGCACAGCACTTTCGAGGCGACTGATATCAAAGTAGAAAAGAACATATTAAGCTGGAGTACAGAGCGTGAGTCGGGATCATTGCCATTTATCGTAGAGCAGTTTCGCTGGAATAAGTGGGTGAAAGCAGGCGAAGTGATGGGAGAGGGCAGCCCTGGAAAACACAACTACAAATTTGAGTTGACGCCGCACAGTGGTGAAAATCGTGTGCGTATCAAACAAATTGATTACACGGGCAAACCGCGCTACTCCAGTCAGGTCACCTATTCAAGTCCGGTCGCTCCCGTTACATTCGAACCTAAAAAGGTTGGCGATGACATTACCTTTTCGACGCCCACGCGTTACGAAATTTTTGACCGCTTTGGGAATCTTGTGAAAACAGGTTTCGGAAAATCGGTGAACGTAGCCAACCTTGACAAAGGAGCCGATTACTATATCAATTACGACAACTCCTTCGGCGAAACGTTTCGCAAACGTTAGCCCAACTTCGCCCATACAATATCTGAGAGCAATTCATCCTCATGCAGCACATGGGTGTGCAATCCGAGGTGGGCGGCGGTCGCAACATGCATTGCAGTATCATCTATAAACCATGCGCTCTGCGGCGCAATGTTGTGCGCATGAAGCACGAAGTTGAATATTTCGCGCTCAGGTTTGCGCAGGCCGAGCTTATGGCTGTAGTAAATGCGCTCAAATAAACCTGAGAAATTAGCCCATCCATACCTGGCATCAATATGGGCTTCAAAGCGCTCCTGGTGAATGGCATTGGTATTGCTCAAGATGTACAAGCTATAGCCTTGCAGTTGTAAGCTTTGCAGCATATCAACCCTCTCTCGTGGCATTTCGCCCAACAGGGCGCACCATGCCTCCTGCACGTCGCGGTGTGATACGGCTGTTGGCAACAAGGCCCTTATGCGCTCCAAAAATTCAAGTGAGCTGATGGCACCTACTTCATAGGCTTTGAAAATGTCGCCTTGATGCTCGCGGCTGAATGCTCTTTGTGGGTCGGGGAGGCCCAAATTTTTAAATGCTTCAATGGTGCGCTGATAATCAATGTCGAGCAATACTGCCCCAAGGTCGAATATGATGTGGCGGATGGCGTTGTGCATCGTCGTATAAAAATGAAAATAGATTTTGCAGTTAGGGTTCAAAGGTATAATTTTGCGCTCCCGTGAAAGAACGGGAGCAAAAATCAATCAGGAGTTAAAATCTTCTGTTGAGCATACAGAAGTTCGCTTGATTTTGATTCTTCAACATTGGGGGATTAGCTCAGTTGGCTAGAGCGCTTGCATGGCATGCAAGAGGTCATCGGTTCGAATCCGATATTCTCCACAGGAGAAAAGATCGCCTTTGGGCGGTCTTTTTTTTTGAATCTATTTTGGCAAGCTGTTGCCTCCCGACCAGGCAAGGGCCAAAGCTTTACAACGGGCCCCATCTTTGAACCATCCCATGCCGTATAACATCATCTGCTCATTTCAAATCATGGATTACCGAGCCTTTGGTATCTGCTTTTGAATATTTGGTGCATGGCGCCAATTTTCACAGGATCAACATTCTAACTGAGATCCAAATTCAACTCCTTGGGCACGTAAAGCACATACTTCTTCACGCTTTCATTGCCGAGGTAGTAGCCGGGATTGTCGGTGGCTTGGGCAAAATCGGTGAGGCTTCCGTCTTTATTGAGCAAATAAATGCCTTGTGCACCTGGCGCATAGGCGTGGTTTACAATCTCATCGACTTCAAAGAAATACTGGAGGGTGTCAGCGCTGTAGCCGGATTGAGCGAGCAAGTGCTCACGGATGGGCGCCAACATTTTTGCCGGAAAGGGCTCTTTGCTCAGCACTACCCGCGGCAGGCGGCGGTTTACCAAGTTTTGACACAGCATGGCAAGCACTGCATCGGGGCTTTGCTGCCACACCTTTATGGCCCCCATGATGTCGAAATCGTCGAGCTGTATGAAGGTGTCGAGTACAGTGGGATCATTTTCAAATTCGCTGCGGCCCACTTCCTTGTACAGGAAATAGCGCAGTGCAGGCGAGCCAAAAAGTTCCATACCCATGTGGGCGCAGTGCTTGGCCCGCCGCAGGATGTTGATGAGCAGCTTTTCAGCAGCCACCACGGTTTTGTGCAAGTACACTTGCCAATACATCAGCCTGCGTGCCATGATGAATTTCTCAATGCTGTAGATGCCCTTTTGCTCTACCACCAATTGATCTTCATGCACATAGAGCATTTTGATGATGCGTTGGTTGCTTACCACCCCCTCTGACACCCCCGTATAGAAACTGTCTCGACTCAGGTAGTCGAGCCGGTCCATGTCGAGCTGCCCACTGATGAGCTGGTGCAAGAACCTTTTTGGATGCCGACCTTCAAATATCTCGATGGCGAGGCTGAGCTTTCCGCCAAATTCCGCATTCAGCCTTTGCATGAGCAAAGCCGAAATCACCTCATGGTTCACATTTTTTACGATGGCATATTCAAGGCTGTGCGAGAAGGGGCCATGGCCAATATCATGGAGCAAAATGGCCACTTGAGCCGCTTCGGCCTCCGCATCGGTAATGGCAATTCCTTTTTCGCGCAAAGCGGAAATGGCGAGGCTCATCAAGTGCATGGCACCCAAGGCATGGTGGAAGCGCGTGTGGAGCGCCCCCGGATACACCAAGTGCGACATGCCCACCTGCTTGATGCGGCGCAGGCGTTGAAATGAGGGATGTTCAATCAGTGAAAACAACAGCTCATTGTACACCGTGATGAATCCATACACGGGGTCATTGAGTATTTTGCGTTTGACTGGAGCGGTGTTTGATGCGGTCACGTTTGCACTCTTTGGCAGTTACAGCACACTAAAGCGGCTCATTTTTTGTTTACTTAGCGCAAAGTAAACCAATTTGGCGCAAGCCCACCATTCAAATCTGCAAGCCTCCACATGACTGCCACCTCAAAAATACTATGGGCCGATGACGAAATCGACCTGCTCAAGCCACATATTCTCTTCCTTAGGGAAAAAGGCTACCACGTAACCACCGTCAACAATGGAACCGACGCTGCCGAAATGGTAGAGCAAGAAGACTTTGATATTGTATTTCTCGACGAAAACATGCCCGGATTGAGCGGACTCGAAACCCTGAGCCGCATCAAGGCCAATAAGCCGGCTGTGCCCGTGATCATGATTACCAAAAGCGAGGAGGAACACATTATGGAGGAGGCCATAGGATCCAAAATCTCCGATTACCTCATCAAGCCGGTCAATCCCAACCAGATATTACTCTCTGTAAAGAAGAATCTGGAAAACAAAAAACTCATCAACGAAAAAACCACAAGCAATTACCAGCAGGCTTTTCGCAATATTGGTATGCAGCTCAGTGACCACCTCGATACCGATGATTGGCAGGAGGTGTACCGCAAGCTTGTATTCTGGGAGCTGGAGCTCGAAAGTGGCAGCGATGGCGTGATGGAGGAGGTACTCACCATGCAAAAAAGTGAAGCCAATGCCTATTTCAGCAAGTTTGTGGCCGCGCATTATGTGGATTGGCTCAAGGGCAATGGCGGTGACATACCGCTGATGTCGCACAAAGTATTCCGGGAGAAGGTGGTGCCCGAAATGGGGCAGGAGCCGCTCTTCCTCATTATGATCGACAACCTGCGCTACGACCAGTGGAAAATCATGGAGCCCATCCTCGCTGATCACTTCAGGGTCAATAAAGAAGAGATGTATTACAGCATTTTGCCAACAGCAACCCAATACGCGCGCAATGCATTTTTTGCGGGCCTCATGCCGAGCGAAATACAGAAGCTCTACCCCAACCTCTGGAAGACGGATGAAGATGAAGGAGGCAAGAACTTGCACGAAGAAGAATTGCTGGGACACCAGCTCAAACGCCTCGGCAAGGACGTAAAATTCAGCTACAACAAAATTACCAAACTCGATGCCGGGCGCAAGCTCGCCGATAGCATCAGCAACCTGATGGGCAATGCCCTGAATGTGATCGTTTATAATTTTGTGGACATGCTCTCACATGCCCGCACCGATATGGAAATGATCAAAGAGCTCGCAGAGAACGACAGCGCATTTCGCTCTGTAACGCGCAGTTGGTTTGAGCATTCACCACTGCTGCAAATTCTTGAAAATGTGGCTTCCAAAGGTGGACGGGTGGTCATCACCACCGACCATGGCACCATACAGGTCAGCGAGCCTGAGAAGGTGATAGGCGACCGCAATACCAGCACCAACCTGCGCTACAAGCTGGGCCGCAACCTCAATTACGACCCCAAGAAGGTCTTTGCCATCACAAAGCCCGAGGATGCCTTCCTGCCCAAGAGCAACATGACCTCGAGCTATATTTTTGCCAAAGAGCGGCAGTACTTTGTTTACCCGAACAATTACAACCACTTTGTGCACTTTTACCGCGATACCTTTCAGCACGGAGGCATTTCATTGCAAGAAATGCTTATACCCATCGTAAGCCTTACGCCAAAAAAGTGAAGCCGCTGGTATTGAATTCGCTTGACGACCTCCCGGAAGCCGCCAGGCAATTGCTCACGCACATGCAGCGGGCAAGTGTGTATGCCATTCACGGGGAAATGGGCGCCGGCAAAACCGCCTTCATCAAGGCCTTGTGCAAGGCCTTGGGCGTAGTTGATGCGGTAAGCAGCCCCACCTATGCATTGGTCAACGAATACCTTTCGGCAAATGGAGACCCTGTATACCACTTCGATTTTTATCGAATAGACAAAGAGGAAGAGGCCATAGACATGGGCGCTTTAGATTATTTCGACAGCGGCCATATATGTCTGATTGAATGGCCCGAACGCATCATAAACTTGCTGCCTGATGATGCAATGAGGGTGCACATGGCAGTGCAAAACGATGGCAGCCGCTTGCTGTACTGGAGTACGGGACAAGCGTTGGCTTCGAGAAACAAACCAACAAAAAGTCCTTCGTAATACCCGTCTGCATAATCCTGTCTATTTTTGTACTTTCACCTGCCCAAGGAACCACAAGCAATGATGACGAGCTCTAAAGAAGCCCTAAAAGCCCTGGCCCGCGAAGCGGTGCTGCAGCCCCAGGAAGAAATGCTTGAAACAGGCCGCCGCGGAAAGCGCCTGCAAATTGGCATCCCCAGGGAAACCTCCTACCAGGAAAATCGCGTAGCCCTTGTGCCCGATGCTGTTGCAGTCCTTGTAAGCAATGGACACGATGTGGTCGTGGAAACCCTTGCCGGGAAAAATGCCCACTTCGAAGACCGCCTCTACAGCGAAGCCGGTGCCAGAATAGCCTATGACCGCAAAGAGGTTTTTCAATGTGAGCTTATTCTTAAAGTTGCGCCCCCTAGCCATGAGGAGATCGCGATGATGGGCCATAAAGTCACCCTTTTCTCAGCGCTTCAGCTGAGTGTACAGCCCCGCGACAGTCTCAAAAAGCTGATGGACAAAAAGGTGAGCGCCATTGCTTGGGACTATATTCAAGACGAAGACGAAATTTATACCGTGGTACGTGCCATGGGTGAAATAGCCGGCAATGCCGCCGTAGTGATTGGTGCCGAATACCTGAGCAAAGACGGAGGTGGGCAGGGACTTATGCTCGGTGGCATTTCGGGTGTGGCACCTACCGAAGTGGTCATTATCGGTGCAGGCACCGTGGGCGAGTACGCCACTCGGGCCGCCTTGGGTCTGGGGGCCCACGTGAAAGTATTCGATTTTTCCATATACCGATTGCGGAGGCTTCAGAATGCCATCAACCAGCGCATTTACTCATCTGTAATACAGCCCGAAGAGTTGAGGCGCGCCTTGCAACAATGTGATGTGGCCATCGGCGCATTGCGCAGCATCAAAGGGCGTACCCCTACCGTAGTGACCGAAAAGATGGTGATGGAAATGAAGGAAGGATCCGTAATCGTCGATATCTCCATCGACAAAGGGGGCTGCTTTGAAACCTCGGAAGTAACCAACCATACCAACCCTACATTCCACAAGCACGGTGTATTGCACTACTGCGTGCCGAATGTGGCTTCACGCGTGAGCCGTACCGCGAGTATAGCATTGAGCAATGTCTTCACTCCTTTGCTTTTGGAAATTGGCTCGGAGGGCGGATGCTCAAGCCTGATCAAAAAAAATCCCGGGTTCCGGCATGGGGTATACCTCTACAATGGCACACTCACCAACGAGTCGCTTGGGGAAGCCTTCAATCTTCCATACAAGGACATTGATCTTTTATTTGCAGCTTTTTAATGGGTTTTCTCCGACGCTTGCGCATGTTTATGGTTGGCATTGTACTGGGATTGGTCTTGGTGGTGTTCCTATTTAATGACCGAATGGACAGCCTTACCGGCTGGCTTCCCAACAGCCGCGTGCTGTTGCGCCTCCAACTTACTGAGGCCGCATTCACCCCTGAAGCACTTTGCCTGCTCACCTGCCACGGACTCGATACATCACATGTACGCACCGTAAAGTACCAAGGCGATGTGCGCTTCAAATACAGTGATACCCACAGCGAGCCAAAACGCTACAGAGTAGACCACCGCTTCGGTGAGCACCTTGTACGCATGACCTTCGATGCTGACAGTGTGGCGAGTACCTTAACGCAGGTCGAACGACCCAATGCACCCATAGACTGCGCTTGCCCCAACAGCAAATCACAGTAGTACTTACTGATGATTAAGGACTTCAAGAATACTTTTCAGCAAACGGCCATTTACGGCATAGGCAACGTACTGGTGAAAGCCACAGGGCTTGCGCTGCTGCCTATATATCTGGGTGCCTTGAGCACTTCCGAGTATGGCGCGCTGGTGATGTTCGAAGTCATCACGCAATTCATGGTGGGGGTGTTCTCCTTTCGATTTCAGAGCAGCCTCTTGCGCTTTGGTAGCGAAGCAAAGTCGCCGCGCGAGCAAGGCAGCGTATATTTCACCGCCACGCTGATGATGCTTGGGGCCTCAATATTCGTGTGTGCGGCATTCACGCCTTTGAGCGGTCTTTTCAGTGATATTGTATTCGATTCAAGGGAGTATGCCTACATATTTCCTCTGCTGCTCGCCTCAGTCGCACTTGAAATGATGGTACTCATGCCCCTTCAGTTGTTGCGCTTACGCGAAAAACCTTTGGCATACATCGGCTTCCTTGCGTTCAAGCTTGGCGCTATGCTCGCTCTTGTGAGTTACTTTGTAATGCTCAAGGAGCAAGGAGTCTACGGCGCCATACTGGGCATCTTTTTGGCCAATGCGCTTACCTTGCTTGCCACCCTCCCCTTGCAGTGGAGGCATGTGGTGTTCATGTTTGACAAGCCCCTTGCGGGGAGCATGTTTCGGTATGGGGCTCCACTGATTTTCACTTCCATCTCGGCCATCCTCCTGAGCATTGCCGACCGCCTCATCATCAACCATTACGGTGAGTTGAGTGACGTGGGGGTGTACGGCCTTGCTTACAAAATAGGCAGTGTAGTTAACCTGCTGGTCATCAATAGTTTTTCTTTGGGCTTTTTGCCCATCGCCTTCAAGAAATTCGGGCAGGTGGGTTTTGAGCGCTTCTTCACGCGCACGCTTACCTATTTTACAGTGATTACCGTCATTTTTACCCTTGGCATCTCCCTTTTCAGCAAAGAGCTCATCAAACTGCTCAGCTCCGACACACCGGATTATTGGGCCGCCCTGATTCTTGTACCCTTTATTGCTTTTTCTTTTATTTTCAAAGCCATTCAGTACTATTTCTCCCTGGTTTTTCACCTGACCAAGCGCACCCGATACGATGCATTGGTCACCATGCTCGGGTTTTCCTTCAACCTGGGCTTGAATCTTGCCTGGGTACCCGCATACGGTATTTATGGAGCGGTGGCCGCCACCGGATTGAGCTATGTATTTATGGGCATCCTCACTTTGCGCTACGCCCAGGCGCAGTTGAGGGTGCAGTATGAGTGGAAGCGCTTGGCCATATTGATCATTTCAAGCGCCGTGGCCATTGCTTTGGGGCTCTTGGCCAATGATTGGCCCATTGCCTTGCGCCTTTCCGGAAAGGGTGCTGTTCTGCTGCTATATGGGCTCTTTCTGTATGTCGCATTTGCCGATAAGGCCGAGAAGGATAAATTGAGAAAACTTCGGTTGGCCCTTTCCGAAAAGGGGGGCTTGCAGAAGGTGATTCAGGCGGCCATCAGCCCCGGTTCTTGAGTTTTTGCCAGATGCGGCTCCACCGCAATCCTCTGATATAGCGCGCTTCTTCCTTGCTCACTGCTCCAAGAAGTGCGAAAGTGATGCCATTAGCGAAGGAGACTCAAGTGCCCCTTTATTTCCTTAGGAATCTCGAGGTCATCGAGCTTTTGCTTGTATCGAATCAGGTATGTATACATGCTGTTTTGTGCATAGTAATCAATATGCGGAGAGGAACCATTCCAGCCTTCATGAATATCCCGGCTCTCGAAAACGAGCTTACCCCAACGGTCAAAAATTTGGAGGTGGTAACCGTGAACAGGGCAATCGGCTATAGGAAAGAAGAGGTCATTGTTCCCATCGCCATCGGGCGTAAAAGCATTTGGTATCCAAACAGGACACAGGCAGGGAACAAGCTCCACCATCACCGCTTCCTGATAGGTGTAGCACTGATCGTGGTATTCAACTTCGACCCAACCGCTTTCTTCCACGTAGAAATTGAACCCAGCACTGCCATCAGGGAAAGTGTAAGGAACACCAATAAACGCAGGGTGCACTGTCCGCTGTCCTTCTTCGCAAAGCCTTATTGTTTCATCCGGCCATACATTCCGGGGATTGTAAGCCAAATTTTCAACCATGAATGTATAGTCGCGGCTGCACCTACCGCTGCTATCTGAAATTGTGGCTACGAAAGCTCCCTCAACGTTGGTTGGGATAGTCGGACTATTTGCCCCGTTGCTCCACAATATGGCGAGATTTTCATTGTGGAAACCGATGCTCACCGTATCCCGATTGGGACATATTTGTTGTTGTAGCCCAAATGGCAACGGATTGAAGCCAATAACATGGATGTCTAGCGTCCTCTCTATAGCGCCGCACGCATTGAGCGCCGTGAAGAAGTAGGTGCCACCAGCAACAGTTTCAAAATTTTCAATAACGATACCCTGAGCATTCTCTACACTGAAGTCGAATAAAGAAAAATCTATTCTGAAGCTGTCACCCTCACAGATATCGACCTCTGGAATAAGGTTGAATTCCGGCAGATCCTCTACCACGGAGACTTCTTTGGCTGTAAAAGCTTCACATTGGCCAATAAAACCGGAAATGTTGACTGTAAAGTTGCCGGAGCTGGTGTAGGTGGTGGTCATCACTGATCCATTGACCGGAATGGGCGTCCCATTCCCAAAATCAATGGTTAAATCGGCTTCGGTTGAGATTGAGGGCCAGTCAGGCAGCAGCACTTCCACCTCAGATCCGAGGCAGATTTCATCAGACATTTGCATCAAAATGCTTGCCTGTCCTTCTTCTACTTCTACGTCGAGCATATAGCTTGCGCATTCACTTGCAAAAGTGAATGTGTAAACACCCTGCCCTGGGAAGGTGTAGATAGGTTCATTCAAGTTTTCAGCCTCAATACTTATATTGAAGAGACTAAGGTAAGCCCCTAAATCGATGGTAGCTGTACTACCCTCACAATAAACAATGTACGCAGGAAGTTCAGGTGGGGAGTGGGTTGTTGTGACTGATATTTCACCGTTGTGTTCGTAGGTACACCCGGTGGTAGTAGTTGCTGTGAGAGTGTAAGGATAGACTCCAGGTTCGTTAGCAGTTAAGCTGTATGAATTACCTTGATGACTTCCCAGGGTTTCAATAGTCCATTCGACTATGGCTACGTCTGCTCCTATTTGGCTCAAATCAGCCGCGATCATACCAGGGCTTCCAGCACAGAATGCTTCAATAGTCGCAGAAACTTCTCCTGTGCACTCAACTGTGCATAACGATAAAATCTCAGCCTCTGTGAGCTCTCTATTCCACATTCTAAAATCATACATACTACCATCATAGTAGTGGGGGGGAAGACCAAGATTTACGGGATTGGCGTGTTTTCTACATAAGTTGCCCGGAGCATCGGTATAACCCAAAGCATTTGCATTTCCCGTATAAGATCCGTTAACCAATTCGCAATTTATATAAATGTCAATATCATTCATACCTCGATAAATCGCTGTGATCACATACCACGTGTTCGGTTCGATTGTGTAATTAGCCGACTTTGCGTGCCGGGTTGCAGCATTAAACCCTCCTCCCGCATTACCGTAAGAAGCGGTAAAATTGCCTGAAGGGGCAATTTGAAACCATATTCCACTGTGGGTTGAGTTAGCGAAATCATTAGTAAAAATCACTTGTTGGCCGGAGACAGAGAAAAAATTTGCCCGAACAGATACGGTGATCGGAAATTGAGGTTTAAGCTCTGGCTCGTTAGGCAATTCGACGTAAGTGGAGTTGCCATCTGCTACCAAGGCGCCATCTTCGATCATTGTGCTGTTAGGGCCCCATGTAGCGTTAAAATCGATTCCGTTGAACAGATTTATTGATGCGTCATTGGTATTGCCATTCAGAGGATAGTGGACAATAAGACCAACATCTATTTGTGCAAAGAGTGGATGCGCACAGAAGAACACGATTAAAACAAAGTATTTACAAAGCGAGGCACTCACAATATTGTTGTATTACAGCGCTTAAAGATAAAGAAAAAATGAATAGTGATATCGGTTTGCCTTTTTGAGTTTTGGCAGCGCAGAAGTGATATGAAGCCAAAAATGTGGCTGTTGAACTTTTAGTGTATTGGCTAAAGTTTGGACGAGAATCATACACTTGTAGCTGTTATTATCAAGGTATTTCTAAAATTTCGTCAAAACTCCTTGAAAAAATTTGTTGTCAATAGGTAATTCACTGGAGAGCATATACACTTTGGTTTTCCCAAAATGCAAATGGCTATCAAACTGGACATTTCTGAACTAGGACGACAATGTAAAATATTGTTCTACTCAAATAATTCGTTTTTTGAGCTTCTGAAATAGCCTTGTCCACCGCAAGCCTCTGATATAGCGTGCTTCTTCCTTGCTCACCAAAGGCTTTTTTGCCGAAAAGGCAGCCCCGAAATACCCGCTCACATGATCTACCATGCGCAGTGGACGGCCTTCATTTTTGGCCATTTTTGCAGCAGCGATTAATGAGAGGCAAGGCCCGTAACCCATCTGGTAGAGCGCCTGTCCTTTGAGTTTTCGCGCCAATGGTGTATAGGTGTGGCCGGTGGGTCTGAGGTGCTTCGCTTCCAGCGCAGGAATGCTCTGCACCACCCATCCATGGTACATGGCAAGCAGCTCGTCGAGGGTGTCCCAGCCCATGGCCTCGCGCAATCCGCCAATTTGCTCAAAACACGCTTTCCGATAGGCTTTTAAGGCGCCCCGCACATGGTCAGCGTCGGCTACTACTTCGGGAACCCATTGTTCCTCGCGGAGCACGGTGCATTGCCCGCCGCAAATGCCCAACCTCGGGTTTTGCCCGAAGGCTTCTGCCAAATTTTCAAGGTAATCAGACGGGAATATGAGATCCGCATCGTACTTGCAGAGGATGTCTATATCGCTT
>DAIOTP010000094.1:0-241 GCA_036751905.1 Cryomorphaceae bacterium | reverse complement strand
AAGGCCCGTGTTGAAAGCCGCCACCACCTTGGCGCCTGGAAGGTGGGTAGCTCCGGCTTCGCGCCGCAGCGATTTTACATGTGGATGCGCAACGCAGATGGTTTGGATAATCTTTGGTGTGGCATCACTGCTGTGGTCGTCAACCAGCACGATGTGAGCAGGGGCATGGGTCTGATTCAATAAGCTTTGAATGCTCTGAATGAGGTGTTCAGCCTCATTGTGCACGGGTATGACAAGCCCA
>DAIOTP010000093.1:0-13981 GCA_036751905.1 Cryomorphaceae bacterium | reverse complement strand
CCGTCTTCGGATTCCATTGGTTCAGCTCTTCCTCCAAGCTTGCCACGGAGGCGCTGAGTTGACTTTGCGATTCATCAATGACTTTCTTTTCGTCGGTGTATTTGGCTTTGGCCTCCCGATGCTTATCGATGGTTTTGGACGATTTGCTGACTTCTTTGTCGATGCCGCGCTGTGATTTTTCGAGGGCCGACTGCTGTTCGCGCTTTTGGGCATAATCTTGGGCACGGCCCATTTGGTTTTCGTCTACCACTTCGCTCGATTTGAGTGTGGCATCCATGTCCTTGCGTTCTTGTCGTGATACAGCTCCTGTTTCAATGACCACGCCGTCGAG
The DNA here is from genome assembly GCA_036751905.1 of Cryomorphaceae bacterium. Lineage (GTDB taxonomy): Bacteria > Bacteroidota > Bacteroidia > Flavobacteriales_D > Cryomorphaceae > T3Sed10-241. The sequence goes on along the minus strand of DAIOTP010000093.1, from coordinate 13,650 downwards.
TTGTGTTTGGTTGCGGGTTTGCTTAGCTTTGGCGACTTCATAATCCTGCTCAAGACGCACTTGTGCGCTTTCATTTTGTTCAATTTTTTTCTGAAGCTTGTTCTGAGTTTTAGAGACTTTTTTTAACTCCTTTTTTTGCTTTTTTAACTCTGCCTTTTTCTTGTCGTATTGAAATGCCTCGGCTTCACGCTTTTTTGTTTCGTGCATCTCTGCAATATTGGCGGCATCGCGTTTGGCCTGTTCCGATTCAGGTCGGGTTTTTACGACCGACTTTTCAAGCTTTACAATTTCTTTTTCGGTGTCACCGATTACTTTTTCGAGGGCTTTAATCTCTGCCTTAAGCACATTGGCATCTTTGGCTTCGTCATCCTGTGCAAAGGCAGAAAATCCTACGAGCCCCACAGCCAGTAGGAGAACAAAATACTTTTTCATATCAATGGTTTTAAATAGCAGTGGCTAAGGTTGAAATACGGCGAAAGATAGCCAATAATTCTGATTCAAGCTCTGCATTGCGGTTGGCTGTATACCAACGGTGTATCTCTTCCGAAAATTCTTCAAAGCCCGGACGGTTCTCAGTCATTTCCTTGTATGCCATTACTTTGTGCTGCATAATTTGAGGTCGGGGCCCCCAGGTGGCGATCACTTCGCCCTCTTCGTTGTAAATGACCAGTTTTGGGATAGACCGTGTGCCATTGGTAAGAAACTGATCCATGTATTTGATGTTCTCGTCACGCAGTATCAAATCGAGCTTCACATCGGATGCCAATTCTGCAAGCTTCGCAATGAAAGGTATATTTTGAGCGGCGTCGCCGCACCATATTTCGCTCACAATGACCCAGTGCATCTTGAATGGAATGGTGTTCAAAACCTCGATAATTTCAGCGCCTGGTTTTGCTGTTTTGTTGAGACGTTGCATCCTTTTCAAGTTGAGCTTGGTATAATGCAGCATGGCAGCACTATGGTTGGGGCCTGTGGTGCGGCCTTCACTGACCAGTTGCTCAGCCAATGCCATGTATGCAGAATAGTTCATGGTAGGATGCTCAATGAAAGGAAGAGTATACATAGCGGTGCATTTGATGACAAAAAAACGGGTTAATTTGTAGATTGTTCTCAACAATGGAAACACTCCTCACAATTTTGATCAGTGTGGCAGGTATATACTTGCTTCTCTGTGCTTTTTACTTCTTTTTGCAGGAGCGGCTCATTTTTGTTCCTTGGAGCGAGCTGAATCCGGCCGCGGTATTTTTGCTCGGAAGTGATTACGAAGAGTACTACCTCGAAGGGGAGGAGAGTGGACTCATTCATGCATTGCGCATAAAAACGCCGCATGCCCGTGGCTGCGTTTTGTATTTTCATGGCAATACAGGCAGCATGCACCGCTGGGCAGCCATTGCGGAGGAGCTCACCACCTATGGCTTTGATGTGTTCTTGCCCGATTACAGGGGCTACGGCCAAAGCAAGGGCAAGCGCTCAGAGGCTCTGCTCCATGCTGATGCATTAGCATGCTACAAAAAAGCCCTGCAATGGTATCCCGAGGAGCGCATCTGTATTTATGGCCGCTCCCTGGGATCGGGTATGGCTACATGGCTGGCTGCAAGGGTCAACGCAGGAGCGCTCGTACTCGAAACGCCTTACAACAACCTTGTTGATGTAGCCCGATACCATGCCAAAATCATACCTGTAGCATGGTTTCTGCGCTATACTTTTCGCAATGATGCGCACATACGTTCGGTGTCCATGCCTATATTGGTGGCACACGGCACCAAAGACCTTATTGTGCCTTACCGTCTTGGCCTCAAGCTTTACCAACTCGTAAAGGCCCGACCTGATACCAAAATGCTCACCATTCCCGGTGGCCACCACGGCGACCTCAATGGCTTTCCCGTTTTCCGGAAAACGATGGAGCGATTCTTTGACAAGCATTTTCCGCAAGGTGCACCCAAGCGGAGGGGTAAAAATCTTACACAAGAGCGCTGAGCTGCCTACTCAGTTTTCTGGTCCTGGGGCGGCCTAAAGCCCTTGCTCTTTTTGCCGTAAGCATAGGCCCAGCAGCCCATACCAGGTGACATAAGGAGGTAGCACATGCCACCTATTGCACTTGCCCACACTGGATTGTGACCCCGGATGAAGGCTACAACGACAATGCTCAACAACGGAACCACAAGCAAAATAGCCAGACGTATGCGCTGCCAGCGGATAGTGAACAATTCGAACTCGTTAAGCTCCAATTTGTATCTGAGCGACTTGGCACGGGCGTAAAACAGCATGATAATTAAATACAAAGAGGCTACAGCTGCTCCATAGTAGATCATGATAAGTGGCATTTCATGCGCGCCTATGCGCACTTCCATGTCGAGATTGAAGTACAAGTTGGTGAGAAACAAACTCAAAAAGCGCAAAGGATATACAAGGCAAATCACAATGGCAATAAATAACGTGTTGAGGACCACCAGCCAGACATCACGCAAGCCAAATAACTCAGTAAAATCTCTGTGCTCCAACCAAATGAGCACCAGAAAGGCTATGCTCAATACAAAGGCGGGAAGCGTTTTGGCAAAAAGCATCAACTCCTGAAACGAATTGGGATTGTTCAGGTTAAATATCAATAAGGTAATGGCTATGCCAAATACGGCATCGGTAAGGCTTGATAGCCGGCTGCTGTCATCGCCACGGTAACCGAGGCGGGGATCCATTTTGCGGCTTGCACGGTACGTGGGCATATATCCGTTAATTGGGAAGCCTAAGCTATAAAATTGTTTTGGAATTCATCATTTTCCCCGACTATCGGCAGGCTCAATCCATTCATCAACTTTTGTGATAGACATGATGAAAGTTAACTGCTGCATTTATCGGAAATTTGCAGTAAATAAAAATTAGACCCATGCGCCTACCCATAATCAAACACATCAATGAATTTGTAAAAAGCCACGACGAAGATTACGTCCAGGAAAGCATTGAATTTCTCGAACATCTGGCCGACAGCAGCGCCATCAAAGATGAAGAACTCGAGGTAATCGGTGAGTTGCTGTCCAACATGTATGGCGCACTCGAAGTACGCAAAAGCATAGCGGCTGGGGCCTCCGAGCGCGATGCCCTCAACGGATTTATGAAGCGCGTTACAGGCAGCATCGAGAAGTAAATATTTCCTGTGGTCAAAGTTTAACAGCATACAAGCGGCCAAGCGCACACCTTTTGGCTTGTGAATATGTTACATTTGATCACATTGCATTTAAATTAAGCATATATGAATGAGCAAGTTCGCACAGCTTCCATCCGCTTTCATTTTGACAACAGCTATGCCCGGCTGCCTGAAAAATTCTTCAGCTTCCGTGCACCCACTCCCGTAAAAGCCCCCGTGTTGGTGCTTTTCAATGCGGCGCTTGCAGCTGAGCTGGGCATTGAGCACCAAAATAGCAATGAGGATGAGCTTGCAGCAGTTTTTTCGGGCAACCTTATTCCCGAAGGGGCCACCCCGCTTGCGCAAGCCTATGCAGGCCATCAATTTGGCCACTTTACTATGCTTGGCGATGGCCGCGCCATACTCTTGGGTGAACAAATTACGCCAACAGGCCTCCGGTATGATCTGCAGTTCAAAGGTTCAGGCCGCACGCCTTATTCGCGTGGCGGTGATGGCCGAGCCACACTCAGCTCCATGCTGCGCGAGTACATCATGAGCGAAGCCATGCACCACCTAGGCATACCCGGCTCCCGCAGTCTGGCCGTAGTGGCAAGTGGCGAGGAGGTATACCGCAATCGCGCGCAGCCAGGTGCCGTACTCACCCGTGTGATGCCCAGCCACCTGCGGGTGGGCACCTTTGAGTACGCGCGGCAGTACCTTTCGGAAAATGAGCTGAGTGCACTGCTCCATTACACCATCGATCGGCACTACCCTCAGCTGGCTGATGCTGAAAATCCGGCATTGGCACTGCTCGAAGCCGCAATGCACAAACAGGTGTCGCTGGTGAGCCAATGGATGCGTGTAGGCTTCATACACGGAGTGATGAACACCGACAACATGAGCATTGCAGGCCTCACTTTCGACTATGGCCCTTGTGCCTTTATGAATGCCTACCACCCCAGTACTGTGTTCAGTTCCATTGACCATGCCGGGCGCTACGCCTTTGGACAGCAAGCAAGCATGGCGCAATGGAATCTCGGAGCGCTCGCCGGTGCCCTGCTTCCGCTCATTCACCCCGAAACAGAAGAAGCCATTGAGATGGCACGTGATCTCCTGAACTCCTTTCCAGTGCACTTTGGTAAAATGTGGAATTACACGCTCAGGCAAAAGCTCGGACTGCTCAGCCAGCGCGAGGATGACCAAGCCCTGGCCAATGCCCTCCTCAACTGGATGCAGGAAGCTGAGGCGGATTACACCAATACCTTCGTAGCCCTGATGGAGCCTTCACTGCCTTCAGCAGGCCTATACCAATCAGCAGCTTTCCAACAATGGCACCACAGCTGGCTGGAGCGGGTAGGGCAGCAAGAGGGAGGCTGGACAGCTGCGCAGGCCTTGATGCAAAAGCACAACCCGCGGTACATTCCGCGCAACCATATGGTAGAGGAAGCTTTGCAAGCTGCCGCTGAACGCAATGACCTCCGGCCTTTCGAGGATCTTCTTAAGGTACTTAGCACACCTTACACAGGGCAGCAAGGCGCTGAAATCTACACCATGCCGCCAGCAAGCGAGAAGGGTTACCAAACTTTTTGTGGTACTTGACCGACTTTATTTCGCTCCCTTTTTTACAGGCATCATCAAACCCACATGCAACTCAATTTTTTGCGAAAAATGTGGCTGAAGTCCATTTAGGATTCCAAGAGAGCGCTGCCTTGCTTTCCCAGCCCGAAACTGACGAAAAAATGCAAAGTATCTCCTGTATGTCATATGATTGAGAAGGTGAATTCTAAAGTTGGTCCTTGCAATTGCCACTTGTCAAAGCAAAGATTGAAACGAATGTTGTAATGCCCAAATAATTCATGATCAGTCGGTAAGTGGATTGCACGCACAAAGATCAGTAGCTCCCTGATATTGCGGTGCGCTTATGGCTTCTTAAACTTTTTGGTTTTCATTTTGGCTTAGTTCTAGTAGCTTTGCGTGCTCTTTATCCATATTTTACATGAAAAAACACCTACAAATTCCAGTATACCCCGCCGTTTTGATCGTCCTTGTTGCTTTTTTAATCACATCCAAGGCCGGAGCGCAAACCAACATCAACATTTTCCAAGAAGGAAATCAAATTTCCCTCAATGATCCGCAGGCAAGGGTACAAGCAAGGGTAGGCGTGGTGATGGATCTTTCGGCAAATGTGCTTGATGGCGCAACAGATATATTTGCCGAGGGCGTTCAAATCTATCTGCCCGACGAGACGGGTTCGCTTGACGCTTACCGAATTACTTCAAACGGTGTACTTCCCGAGACACTCAAGGCAAAATTTCCTGCGATTCACACCGCCAATGTAGAATCCATTGCCAACAAAGGACGCTATGGAAAAGTAAGTTTAACTCCTCAGGGTTTTCATGCAATGATTTTTGAACCGGGAGGATCAGCACTTTACATTGATCCACTTTTTGAAGACAACAATGTGGAGCATTTGGTATACCGAAAAAAAGATTTTTTGACAAACAAAGCATTTCAATGCTTTGCAGCTTTGGAAGATGATGGCGATCACATCCAGCACTTTGGCCAAAGCCGAAACAGCAATGATTACCGGAGCTGTGAGTTGCGCACCTACAACATCATCTTCAGCGCTACAGGCGAGTACACCATTTTTCATGGAGGAACCGTGGAATCGGCGATGGCAGCGATTGCTGTAAGTCTCAATAGAGTGAACGGCATATATGAGCGTGATTTCGGAGTAACTTTTGAGCTGAATGACAACAATGAATTGGTGGTTTTTACTGATCCGGCGAGTGATCCATTCAGCAATGGTGACGCTTTTGCGATGCTGCAGGAAAATCAGAACCTGTTGGTTTCTACATTCGGCATCAACGGATGGGACATTGGCCACGTATTTGGCACAAACAGCGGGGGTGTAGCATCCCTCGGTTCGGTATGCAACGCCAATTCAAAAGGCAGAGGTGTTACTGGAAGCTTTTTTCCCATTGGTGATCCATTTGATATAGACTATGTTTGCCATGAAATAGGCCATCAATTTGGAGCACGACACACTTACAACAACTTTTGTGGAGGCAACCGAAGCGATGCCACCGCAGCCGAACCGGGCAGTGGAACCACCATCATGGCCTATGCAGGCATTTGTACCCCCGACATACAGTTCAACAGTGACGACCACTTCCACGGCTTGAGCCTGGCCGAAGCAGGTAATTTTGTCACTGCCGTAACCTGTGGTACCCTTACCCAAGTGAACAACAACTCACCAGTTATTGGTGATTTGCCCGACGACATCTTCGTGCCCGTGCAGACGCCATTCTTTCTCAATGCCGACGTGACCGATCCGGAAAATGACCCCATGAGCTATTGCTGGGAACAAATAGATGTGGAAATCAGCAATCAACCTCCTGTGGCCACCGCAACCCAAGGCCCCAATTTCAGGTCGGTGAGGCCGAATGTGAGCTCCACGAGGTACTTTCCAAATTTGGTTGCCCAGGTCTTTACTTCCGATTTTACATGGGAGCGTTTGCCCTCCGTAGAGCGAAGCATGAACTTCAGGCTCAGTGTGCGCGACAACAACGCAGAACTGGGCTGTACCCAATACAGTGACTTGCCGGTGAACTTTGTGAACACATCAGGGCAATTTGCACTGACCTATCCCAATACCCAAGGCATTGTATGGCCCGCACTGTCATTTCAGACGGTGACCTGGAATGTAGGCGGCACAGACCTCCCTCCGGTCAGTGCTACTGAAGTAGACATATTGATGGCTTTCACCAATGCGCTCAATTTTGATACGATACTGGTAGCCACCGTACCCAACAATGGATCACATGTAATACAGGTGCCGAATGTGAACACCAATTTCGCAAGGGTTATGGTCCGCGCATCGGGAGGTTACTTCTTTAATTTGTCCCGTTTCCCAATCAGTATACCGGGTATAGAGAATGGCTTTGCCTTTTTGCCGGAGCAATCGAATGCCACAGCCTGTCAGGGAACGCAGATCACTTTCAACTTGGGCACCATTGTAGTCGGCAATTTGGAGGAAGATGAGATTGCGCTTGAAGTAACGAATTTGCCGGAAGGCATAGAAGCTTCATTTTCTGAGCAAGTGATTGCCGAAGGTGAGCAAACGGTGCTCACTCTGCAGATCTCGGACAATGCACCTGTAGGGACCATTGGTTTGGTGGTTCAAGGACAGTCAGGGAGCTTCGCCAATACGACCACCCTTCAAGTGGTTGTTCTGGATGCCGATCTTGAAGCTGCTCCATTGCTGTTGCCTGAAGACCAACAAACAGAGGTATCGGTCAACCCGGTTTTGCAATGGGAGGCCAACGCCGGTCCCGGAGGCACCTACCAGCTACAGCTTGCCAGCGATGCCGATTTCAATGAAATCATCATTTCCGAATCCGGGATTGAATCGAATTCTTTCATGCTTGACGGCCTCGAGCCTGAGAGCACTTATTTTTGGCGCATAGCCAGCCAAAATGAATGCGATACTTCTCCCTACGACACCCCATTTTCATTCGAAACCATAGCCTGTTCATTTGGCACCAACAACAATGTAACGGCCTTGGGCAATACTTTTGACGGCATTGTTCAGAGCAATATCCCCATCGCAGCTGAAGGCGTTGTAAGTGAGATAGATTTCGTTCGCGTAAGTGGAAGTCATGATGAGGTATCACAGTTGTTTTTCAGTGTAGAAAGTCCTGATGGCGTATCTGTTGGATTGGGTGGCGTGGCCTGTGGTATCGACCTCAGCCTGCTTCCGAACCAAACCATTGAATTAACAGATCATTCGGGCAACGTAACAAGCTTTCCAACCGGCCCCTCCGCCCCATGGGGTGCAAACCTTACTTCGGTTGGGCTCACTGCCAAAGCTGTACAAGGATTTGATATCAACCAATTTGGTCCGGAGGTTTTCTGTGAAATGCCAGCCAACTCAGCCCTGCTTGCAGGAAAAATTGTGATCGTGTGGCGCGGTGATTGCACATTTATTGAAAAAGCTGAAATGGTGCAAGAAGCCGGAGGAATTGGTATGGTTGTGATCAACAACTCGGGCGACAATGTGATACCCCTCGGAGGCCAGGGCAATGTACCCTTCCCTGCGGTGATGGTGGGACAAAGTGCGGGTCTTGCTATTTTGGCAGCCCTCGGAGCCCTCCCATCCGATTTTGACATTACATTCAGCAACATCGCGCAGCCTGATCAAGCCACTTGCGGGGCTGCCTCCACCCAGCTGCCGGATGAGCCACTTTCCAACCTTGTTGGTCAGCTGGCCGAAGGAAATTGGAAGTTGAAAGTACAACATTCTGGTATTGAAGGCAGCGGTTCATTGGACACATGGGCCCTCGGCCTTTGCAGAGGATCAGGATTGGTAAGCACCCAGACTTCATCAGTCAAAAACAACTTTGACATATATCCCAATCCCGCAGGTGAATCGGTACAGGTACAATGGTCGGGAGCAGATCAATACACCGACTTACATATGTATGATCTTGCCGGTCGTCAAGTACATAGCACCAAGATTGTGGGCAGTCATATGGTAATGCTCCCTTTGGGTGAGTTTCAGCAAGGCGTCTACTTCATCACGCTACGTGGTGATGGGCGACAAGCTACCCAAAAGTTGGTGTTGAGCCGATAGGAGCGCGGGTTGTTTGGATTGAACCTACTATCTTCGGGCTTTCAATTTTGTGCGCATGTATCCGAAAGAATTAACTGGGCTGTTTGTTGGTGACTTGTATATCCATGAGCCAGGTTCAGCAATCACCAACCTGCTCATAGCACTATTCGCCCTCCACTTTTCGCGAAAACTATGGCGACAAAGGGGGAGGCAGGCGAGGCTTTGGCTCTGTTTTATAGCAGGTGTGGGCCTCGCAGCATTCGGAGGCATATTTACCCACGGAGTTCCTTTGGAGCTGGGCAAAACGGGCTTTTACTGGCTTTGGTCCGTAAAAAACTTCTGTCTTTTGATTGCCAATTATGCAGCAGCTGTTGCACTTTGGAGGATAGCACGTCCCCGTGGCTCCGCTGTTTTCTTGCATGTCTTCTTGACACTCAAATTGGCCGTAGGTGCCTGGCTTATGATGTACAGTTTTAAATTTACACCAGTGGTATTCGATATTGGATTCACCTACATAGCGGCATTGCTGATTACGTACCGATCTAAGGTTGAGTATGATGACACTGCATTGCTTTTTAAGGCTTTCACCATCGCATTTCTCTCTGGATTGCTCTACTTGCTTCCATGGCATATTCATCCTACTTGGCTTAACAACAATGACTTGGTGCATATTTTTGCCTTGGTAATTATGAGGTATATCTACCTGTTTGCAAAAAGTCCCTACACAGAACCTGCTTTTTCGCAAGAGATATTTCTCCCTATCGAAGACCAATGAAACGCTTCAATACACTGTTTGTCGGCCAGTTCATCGCGCTTCTTGTGGTTGTGGCCCTCTTGGCTTCGTGCGGCAAGAACTCCAAGAAATCAAAATCCAACCAAAAATTACCAAAGGAGCAACTTGTGTCTTCGGAACTTCCAGAAGTAAAGGCCATAGAGTTGGGCTTCAATGCAAAGGGAAATTTAAACGCCGGTCAACAAACAGCCATGTTTGAGACCCTCTTACAGACCCTCCCGGAACACTTGCGCAAAAGGCTTCATGTACGCATTTCAGGGGGTACCTTGTCGCAAAGACAACTGCCGAATGATTGGCACCGCGGCGATAGGATGCTGTGGATCGCGCTTCAAAAACAATACCATTTCGGGTTGGTGTATGTGATCAACGGCAACGATACGCCCGAATCGCAACGGGCTTTTCTCGGGCAGTGGATCGATGAAGGTGCGCGGTTTTCCTTTCTGGAAATGATGAACGAGTACTACCTAAGCAAGTTCAAAGCTGGCGATACATCGAAACCCGGCGTGACGCGAAAAGTAGATTTCATCGACTATACCAGCGACATATTGCCCCGGTATGTCGATGCGCTGGCCGATTTGGACATACCGATGCACCTCATTTTTGCCCCCATGAAGGGCCGAAAGGTAGATGATTACAATGCGCAATGGAATGAACATGTAGCCCAATTTGTGCATCAGGGTTATAAAAATGCCACTTTTGGCGCCGCAGTACACCTTTATTTTGATGGTGGAGCCTATGACTATGATCAAATTACGGCGCTGCGTGCTTTACTTCCCGAAGGTACTTCCATCGCTGTGAGTGAAAGTGGGCTTGTCGCCAAAACGAAATTTAGCCCCAATGAAGTCGGAGAGCTCACCGTACAGCATTACGCCCAGATAGGTTCCCGCTTGCTGCCTGGCGACTATCTTTTCGACCATGTGCTCTACAACGATTACAAGAACGACCTCAATGCCACTTTACACCCCAATTACAAAGGTTTGAGCCCAAAAGGTGAGTTTGTAATGGCTTGGATGAAAACGGTGTACCCTGATTAAGTCAGGCGGCTACCAAGGCTGAGGGTTGTTCAATTGTTGGCGGCTGAAAGATGCATTCTGATTTCAACATCATCCCACGCAATCATTAGCCCTTGGGGATCATCAGTTACCGCAATCAGGAGCTGTTCCTGTCTCTCATCCGCATGGTAAACAGGTGCTACTACGCGGGCTTTGTCAAGACTGGCATCATATGCCGCTTTTCCGTCCATGGTAGTGCCCCAGGGATACTCACCCGCATTGAATAGCACGGTCCAATTGTCGGGATCGGGCATGGTCCAAAGGCTGTACTTGCCCGCAGCCAAGGGATTGCCTTCAATCAACACGTCCTTGCTGAAACGGATGGTTGTCGGCTCATTGGCTCCTGTGCGCCATACTTCGCCATAGGGCACCAATTCACCAAAAATAGTACGCCCTTTTACTGAAGGGCTGTTGTAAAATATCTCAATATCCACACCATCGACCGTAGCGGTGATGAACTGCTCTGGGCTGTGCTTCTTGGTTGAACTGATCAAGACACGGTAAGCCACAAAAAGTCCAACAACGAGGACTGCGATTGCGATAAGTGCGATTTTTAATCCTTTTTTCATGCGCCCAGGGTTTCAGTTTTGATTGATTTGAGTGCTCAAAGATGTGATTCTTTTTTAAATTGCCTTATAAGTTCGGTGATATCGGCATTCAATAAGGGCTTTGATATAAATCGGTTAACGCTAGGATAATTTTTGGCCTTGTTCATGTCGCCATCGTCAATCGAACTCGAGAGGATGCAAATCATTATACCGGCGTTCATCAGTGCCGGATTCTGTTCAAAAGTGTTCAAAAATTGCCATCCATTCATTCTGGGCATATTGATATCCAGCAAAATAAGATTTGGAACCGAACTTCCGGAGTTTATGCTGTTGTCCAAGGCTGCCAATGCCTCTTCACCATCCGACGATGTTCCCCACACGCGGATCTCGTCAAATGTTTCAAATTGTTTTTTAAGGATAAAGCAGAGCAGTGCATCGTCATCAACAATAAATACGTCAACAGGTCTTGCAGTCATATATGAATATTAATACGAAAATAACTGAGCACGTGTAAGAATATCTTACGAAACAAAGCTAAGTAAAGGTTGCGATAAGTTAAGCCATTGCACAAGACTTCCTATAGTTTCTGAGCAAAATAAGGAACTGGACACATGTTACATGGCCATTGTACCATGATCACGCTCTCCGTTGCTTTTTGAAAAGGCTGATTTGCAATTTTATGGATGTCTTAAAACACTGAAAGCCGGTGAGCCCAAAGTTTATTTCAGCGCGTACTTTGCTTTGCTCCATGGGATCCAGGAGGGCATTGCTTCTGCTTTTTGATCAACATGGGCGGGTGCACTCATCCGTGATGTGTGTTGCTTTTGGTGCTGTTGACCAGTGCAAACAGTTCGACCATTGTTTCAGACAAATGGTGAATGGAAGTTCCGAGTCCGCCCACAATGCGTTTATTCAGGTCACCTTGAATTTTGTCAATCTCCAGCTGTCGGAGCAAGCCGTCAAGGTTGGCAATAGGACCGTGAAGGTTATGGGCTGTTGTGAACAATACATCTTTGAACTCCTTGTCACGTCTTTCGAGCGATTTACTTAATTCCTCGAATGATGCGCTGTTTTGCTGGGCCATTTCTTCATCGCAAACGATGCCAAGGGTACATGGACCTGATTCGTCTGTGAAAGCGCTAACCGTTGCAAACAATATTTTTTTCTCACCTTTTTTGGTCAATATCTCGGTGCTAAATGATTTCGGAGTGGTATGGTCTGTCAATATATCCTTGGCCGCAAGCCCAGCAGCTTCCTTTAAATCAACATTTAGGTTTTTCAGACCGCATGAAGGGTCTTGCAGTTCTTGCAAGCTGTAGCCAGTCATTTTGCAAAGAATGTTGTTTGCAAATTCAATTTTATGGTTTCTAAACAGAAAGATGCCTACAAATGCGCGCTGCACAATGTCTTTGAAGTATTGCTCATTGCGCAGAATTTTTTTCTCATAACCCAACTTGGTACTTAGGTTGAGCACAAGGCCGGCAAACAACTGGAGTACTTCAATTTCCTCAGGTTTGATATCGCGCGTTTCATGCACATGGTCTACCCCAACAAATCCGGCACATCGCTCACCGCTCATGATGGGCATGGTTACAAGCGATTTTATTGTTTGACCCTGCAACATGATGCTGGTTTTGCTCTTCGGATTCAGCGATTTTACGTTTCTGATAATCAACGGATCGCCGGCCATGTGTTTCTCAATGGCTTCAGGAAAAAGTGAAAACGGCAGCTCTTTCAGGTCATCAATCATGGGCTTTATCTTTGGCGCACACCACTCAAATGTGTTGCTGGACCGTTGATTGCAGTGGTCATATTCAAACAAATAAGCCCTGTCGGCACCCAGCAGCATTCCTATGGTACGGAGCGCTTCTTGTACCGTTGATTGTAGTGCGGATGGTTTGGCCGTTATAAATTTTTGCGAAAGCTTCACCATGGTATGCCAATGCCCGGCAAAGCGGATCAATCGGCGGCGTTCATCGGAAACTGAAGTAATGTTGCGCGCTATGACGGTTACACCCCGCACAGTGCCATTTGCGTCGAGCTCAGGGCTAAAGTTGCATTCCAGACCCATATGATTTTGTGCGTCATAGTCAACATCAAGATGATAGCTGGATGCTTTCTTTGTCACAATAATCTGAGCCACACCTGCGCTCAAGCCCTCAAACAGCTTATTTGCATCTGTGGGTTCAAAAAGGTTGGAAGCCAAGAGCTTTTGTCGATCCAGACCGCTTGCCTTTTCTGCGGCGTGGTTGGCGTATAGGAGCGTTCCGTTTTCATCACATTTCAGGATGATATCTGTGCAAGAGCCCAACAGTTGATCCAATGTATTCAGAAGGGAAACGTTGATGTGGGCTTTGTTACTAGCGGTGTGATTCATAGCGTGGTTGTCACCTTAGTTTATAGGACAAAAATGCGGAAAATTATGTTTTCACTCAAGGATAATAAAACAAACTTGCCAACATCAAGCAAAACTAAGTGATCATTCATAATCATTGCACTACGGAAGAAATAAGGTGAATTTGAAT
>DAIOTP010000092.1:0-14383 GCA_036751905.1 Cryomorphaceae bacterium | reverse complement strand
AATACGGAGGCTCCGGCATGGACACCGTATCATACGTTTTGGCTATGGAAGAAATCTCTAAAATTGACGCATCTGCTTCGGTGTGTATGTCAGTCAACAACAGCTTGGTATGCTGGGGCCTGGAAACCTACGGCAATGAAGAGCAAAAACAAAAATACCTCAAGCCACTGGCAAGGGGTGAGGTGATTGGAGCATTTTGCCTCAGCGAGCCCGAAGCAGGCTCTGACGCCACATCGCAGCGCACCACCGCAATCGACATGGGTGATCATTATCTCCTGAACGGAACCAAGAACTGGATTACCAATGGCAACTCGGCGGGCATTTACCTTGTAATAGCCCAAACCAATGTTGAGCTTGGCCACAAAGGCATCAACTGCCTCATTGTAGAGCGCGGTATGGAAGGCTTTATTGTAGGCGCCAAAGAAGACAAGCTTGGCATACGTGGAAGTGATACCCACACCTTGATGTTTCAAGATGTTAAGGTACCGAAGGCCAACCGTTTGGGAGAGGATGGATTCGGATTCAAATTTGCCATGAAAACGCTGAGTGGCGGCCGCATTGGGATTGCCGCTCAAGCACTTGGTATAGCAAGCGGTGCCTATGAATTGGCCCGTGCCTACAGCAAGGAAAGGTCGGCTTTTGGCAAGCCTATTCACCAGCACCAGGCCATTGCATTCAAACTTGCCGACATGGCCACCCAAATAGAAGCTGCCCGCTTGCTTTGCCTCAAGGCGGCCCAGCTCAAAGACCAAGGTGAAAATTATGACCTCGCCAGCAGCATGGCAAAGCTATACGCCAGCAAGGTGGCCATGGATACTGCCGTAGAAGCGGTACAAGTACATGGCGGTTACGGATATGTGAAGGAGTACCATGTAGAACGCTTGATGCGCGATGCCAAAATCACGCAGATTTACGAAGGCACCAGCGAAGTACAAAAAATCGTGATCAGCAGGGCCATTCTCGAAGGCAAGGCCTGATCAGAGGGCTTCTACCAATTTTTCTAATGCCACCATGCGGCTGCCTTTCAGCAATATGGTGGCATTTTTTATGGGCTCAGCGCTGAGCTTATCCAGCAATTCTTTGGCATTTTCATACCATTCAAAGCCGTGCCGGTTGCAGCTGCCGTAATTGGCCCCTACCAGTATAGCATTCAAAGAAAGCGACTTGAGCAAATCTAAGAGGGCTTGATGCTCGATGGCGCTGTCGTCACCCAATTCAAGCATATGGCCAAGTATGGCCAGCTTATTGGCACCCTCCATCGCAGCAAAGTGCTTGAGCGCTGCTGCCATGCTTGTAGGGTTGGCGTTGTACGCATCAAGTATGAGGCTGTTGTGGGTTTTATTGAAAAGCTGTGATCGGTTGAGTGTAGGCTCATACATGCGCAGTGCTTCGACAATATCATGGTGGGGCACCCCATAATAGCGGCCAATGCATACAGCCGCCAAAAAATTGGGGAAATTGTACTGACCTACCAATTGGGTATGGATCGTTTCACTATGAAATGCTCCTTCTTGGTAAGCAAAGGACAACGTAGAATGTGCATGCTCTTGAACTGCCCAGCCCTTGATGTCAACACCTGGCCCGGTGCCAAATCGCTTTTGCTGCATGCCTTCAGCCATCTCCATCAATACCGGATCATCCGCATTGACGAAGGCAAGGTGCTCCTTCCTGCTGCGAAGGTGATCAAAAAGTTCACCCTTTCCCTTGCGCACGCCCTCCAATCCACCGAAGCCTTCGAGGTGGGCCTTTCCGATGTTGATAATCATGCCCACATTGGGATCGCATATGGACGACAGCAGTCGAATTTCACCTTGGGCATTTGCGCCCATTTCTATAACAGCCATTTCAGCATCAAGCGGTATACCCAGCAGGGTGATTGGTACGCCAATGTGGTTGTTGAGATTGCCTTTGGTCGCGTAGGTACGGTACCTGCGCGCAAGTACAGCAGCTATGAGCTCTTTGTTGGTGGTTTTTCCATTGCTGCCGGTAAGGCCTATAACCGGAAAATTGAACTTTGCACGGTGATCTCTGGCGAGTTCTTGCAGTGTTCCAAGCACATCGGGCACCACTGTGATGGACGAATTGCCTGTGTATCCCTCATTGTCTGACACCACATGGATGGCACCTTTGCTCAAGGCCTCCTGCGCGAAGGTATTCGCATCAAAATTGGGACCCTTCAGACAAAAAAAAAGTTTGCCCTCGAGTGCGGCACGGGTATCGGTGCTTACACCACTGGAACGCGAAAAAATTGTATACAGTGATTCCATGGCCCAAAAGTAAAAACCCGGCTCAGAGGCCGGGCTTAGATCGATTAAAAATTATTTCTGGCTCAGACCCATTGGACTTCCTACGCGGTCCATCGCACAGCGGAATCCTATGGTTGCTGTCGCCTTGCGCTCATCGAGGTAGCGCCTTGTGCCGGGACTGAGGTAATAGGCCCTGTCCCGCCATGACGCACCCTTGTATACGCGTGAGCGGTTGCTGATGAGCGTACTGCGGCCATAATCATACATTGTATTCTCATTATCGGAAGGCGTAAGGTATGAAAGCCCAGAGAGGTAATCGCCATCGCGGAAATTGATGTTGTCGGCGACGCGGTAATTGTCGCGGTCTATGTTTTCTTCAGGGCGCACTTTTCGCATGCGGAGTCCACCGGGTGTATCCTCCACATAATCGCCGAGGCCAGCAAGCAATTTGGGCGCTATACGCAGGTTGGATGACCGCACTTGCTGAAATCCATCCCGAATGAGGGTATATGCTTCATCCGCCTTGCCTTCGTCATACCTTTCGTTGGCCTGTTCGGCAAATGAATTCAAATTTTCCACAAGCTGAATTTCTTCGGCATTGAGTTTTCCATCCGTGATCCTGCCAAAGTCCTGAATGTATTTCAATACCCCTGCCACATCATAGGTAACCACATTGAGTTTTTCATCAATATTGCCTTCACTGTTGAGCACTTTGGTTTTAAACACATTTCCGCGGAAAGGGCGAAATTCATCAACATCCTCCCCACTCAACGGGCGATACACGTCCATAACCCACTCACTCACATTGCCAGCCATGTTGTACAAACCATAATCATTGGGTTGGTAGGCAAATACAGGTGCCGTTACATCGGCATTGTCATTGAGGCTTCCGGCTACACCCATATAGTCACCACGTCCACGCACAAAGTTGGCTACAAACTCGCCATAATAGCGGCTACTGCTGTTTCCATCACGTACGAAGTGTCCATTCCATGGATACACCCTGCGCTGCGTAACAAGTTCCTGAAAAGAGTTACCGACCAAACCATAAGCGGCGAATTCCCATTCTGCTTCTGTTGGGAGACGGTAGCGTGGCAGCATAATACCATCTTCCATGCGCACGTTGCGAAAATCTTTGTCGGGAGCAAGATCCGGCAATCCGTCAACACGCTTGCCGCTTTCATACTGACCTGCCAGGTAGGCATCGGTACTGAAATGGTCCTCGTTGTACTGTTGCGGAAAATGTTCAAACAAGCCTTCCCGAATCAGGATGGCCTCGTTCACCCTATCAGAACGCCATGCACAGAAATCGTTGGCCTGGAGCCAATTTATACCCACCACGGGATAATCATTGTACGCTGGGTGACGCAAATAATAGTCTACATAAGGCTCATTGTAAGCCAATTTAGACCTCCACACAAGTGTATCGGGCAATGCTTTGGTGTATATTTCAGGATAATCGTCGCCGTATACCCGCTTGAGCCAGTAGAGGTACTCGAGCCAATATACATTGCTCACCTCAGTTTCGTCCATGTAAAAAGAAGATACGGTAACCCTTCGGGGAATGTTGTTCCATTCATCGGTAACCATCTCTTCAGTGGCACCCATGGTAAATGTTCCACCTTCAATGAGTACCAATCCAGGGCCTGTTTCTTGTTCATAGTAGGCTATCTTCTCAAAGCCTCCGTTGCGGGAGTCGTTGTAATTCCAGCCGGTGGCGTTGCTACTTTCATAGCGGCATGAACTCATCCATGCTGCCGCAAATGTCAAGGCTGCCAGAATTGTTAGAGAACGCAAATAATTCTTCATTGGGCTTGTATTTCTTTGCAGGTGTTGGTCTCAATAACTAAAAAGCGGGGCAATTTATTGCCCTGAATTTCTTTTTGATGGGTTTACAATTGAATTGCATGGCCACCGACAGCTCGTGTGAGCCAGCCGTCTGGGTGGTAAGGCGGCTTGTGGTGAGGTCATAGCTGTACCCTACCCTGAAGCGGTCCGTGTCTATACCCGCCAAAATGATGAAGGCATCCTGAAAGCGGTACCACGCACCGAGTATCAGTGGCCCTTTTTGTGCGTAAAGGCCTATGTTGATTTGCTCAAAATCAAATTGACGTTGGTATAAAATGTTGGGCGAGATAGAAGCATCTGTCTCACCGCGTACATCTTTCTTAATAGGTATTGTGGCTCCTGCGTGCACTGTATATTTTCTTTCAAGAGGTGCTTCATCAACGATCAGCGACTCATTGGGTTCAAACAGGTGGTGTACGGCTACACCGCCAAAAAAGTTTTCACCAAAAATCATAGCACCCGTACTGAAGTCAACATTGTCGACAGAACCTCCTCGGGGCACGTCTTGTGTTGCAAAAATAAATCCGCGTCGTGAATCGATTTGGTCACCGAACGTAAGCCTTGACCAATCCAATGAGCGCTGAAAATAGCTCGCTTGAAAGCCCGCTACCATGGATACCTTGTCGGAGATGGTAAGCTGGTATGAATAGATACCACTTACAGTAAACCAATTTAAGGTGCCACGTCCCGCATTGTCATTCATGATGTGCACACCCAGGCCACCACTTACCGCTTCGACATATTGGTCGTAAGATGCACTTGTAGTCACAAAATTTCCCGAAAGGGCTGGCCACTGATTGCGGTAATTTAAATTTACCCGAGGACACTTTTGTGTGCCTGCGAGTGCAGGATTTAGGTAAAGTGGATTGGCATAAAACTGACTAAAGATGGGATCCTGGGCATTCAATTCGATACCGACACACAGCAACACTACAAGTAAACAATTCCATGCCAATTTGATAGGCTTATTAACCATATATCCCGAAGTAGGTGATGTTTTTTTCAAAACCCCAATAGTACGAAAATTTTTAATCAAGGTTGAGCGCAATTAAGTGAGTGCAATAATAAATTTGCAGAATCGTTCTTGCAATGTTTACGGCCGTATCATTGCATTCGTGTTATCGAAAATGCAGGTACGAAGTTAATTTTCCGCTGTTACAGCGGCAATATAAATCTGAGGATTGTATCCCTGATGAATCGATTCTTACTCAGCTTAATTTTACTCCTGGTCGCTGCACAGCGGCAGTACGCCCAACAATCCTTTGATTTTGAAATAACTTGGAGCGAATCTTCGATGACTTTTGAGATCGAGGAAGGTACCGAGATAAGTGCACCAACTTTTGAGGGTGCCTTGCATTCCTACGGTGACGATTTTGCCCCGGTATATTTCCGAAAGATACCTTTGGCAGTGCGTCAAGAAGTTGTAAACGTGAGCATAGAGGCACTTGAAACCAACGCAGCCGGAAGGGATGTTGGCACTTTTATGCGAAAAGCTGAAAATGCGGAACCCGGATCGCTGCGCTGGCACGTCCGTGAAGAAAGAGGCAGGGCGGTGCTGCTCATAGAATACCTGCCTGTCATTGCACAGGGTGGTGGCTATGCCCTTGTGCAAAAAGCGCGCCTGCACTACAGTCCAGTTCAAGCCATGCGGGGTGCTTCCGCAAAATCAGATTTTGTGGAAAACAGTGTAATGGCCCAGGGCGACTGGTACCGACTCGCTGTGCTTGAAGATGGCATGTACCGAATAAACAGGGCATTGCTGCAGTCCATGGGAATCAATGTGAACAATGTAAATCCACAGGATATCAATATTTTCGGCAATGGTTTTGGACAACTGCCCTTTGAAAACAGCGTGCCGCGCCCTGACGACTTGCTTGTAAACCGCATCCATATAGAAGGTGAAGCGGATGGCAGCTTTGATGAAGACGATTACATCCTCTTCTACGCCAAGGGACCGCACTCTTGGTCGTACAACCAAACCAGCCAACTCTTTGATCACAACAAGCACGACTATTCCGACACCTCTTACTACTTCATAGGTATCCAAACAGGCATTGCCCCGGCACGTGTAGCCACACAGGCTGCACCACCAGCCGGACGCAACTATACCGTGAGCAGCTTTAATGATTACTCCTTTCACGAGGTAGACCGCGAAAATGTGCTCAAGAGTGGAAGGCAATGGTATGGTGAGCGATTTGATATTCAGACCATATTCAATTTTGGCGGAAGCAATTTCAGTTTTCCCAACATCGTATCTGGTACCGAAACGGTAGTGCGTGCCAACGTCATAGCACGCTCCACTGGCACCCCCACCATCTTCCGCCTGGAATTGGCAGGGGCCAATACACAAATCATCATTCCGAGGGTGTTCACTACGGTCACCTCATCATTTGCCAACCCGGGTCAGCTTGAGTTGCGCCTCAACAATGCCCCTTCAGCGATGAACATCGTCATGGAGTATCAAAAGGGGGGTACCCCATCAGCCAGCGGCTGGCTCAATTGGATCAACGTAAATACGCGTCGACAGCTGCTTATGGCAGGCAATCAAATGATATTTAGAGATGTAGAAAGCATAGGGCCAGGGCGTATTTCGGGATTCGACATAGGCAATGCCAGTTCGGTGGCGGAGGTATGGGAAGTCACAGAGCCGCATCAGGCTACGCGCATGCCGCTGGTAAGAACTGGAAGCACAGCAAGCTTCACACGAAGCACTGAAGAGTTGAGGGAGTTCGTGGCATTTACGGGCTCGGGCTATTTACAACCTTTGCCTGCTGGGCGGGTTGCCAACCAAAATTTGCATGCCCTTGGCGGCAAATCACGTGTAGACATGGTAATTGTGAGCCCGGGTAGCCTGCGGGCACGCGCTGAGGAGCTCGCCGACTTACACCGCAACTACCAGGATGATCCCCTGAGCGTAGAAGTGGTATCGCTGCTCGAAGTGTACAATGAATTCAGCTCAGGCATGCGCGACATTACAGCCATAAAGTGGCTGATGAAAATGCTCTATGACAAGGCCGGTGGCAATGAAGCGTTGATGCCGAAGTACCTGCTCCTGTTCGGAGATGGATCATTTGACAACCGCAACACCACCCCCGGCAATACCAACCTTGTACCCACATACCAGTCATTCAATTCGTTGAGCCCTGTAAACAGCTATGTGAGCGATGACTACTTTGGCTTTTTGGGCGATGACGAGGGTGAAAGCCAACTCGATGTGATGGACATTGGCGTAGGGCGCATCACCATCAAGAACGCGCAGGAAGCCACCTCCGTAATCGGGAAAATAAGGCGCTACATGGAAGTAACGGGCAATATGGGTGCCAACTGCAGTACCTGTACAACCGCCGGTGGGGGATTTGGACCATGGCGCAACATTATAGCCCTGGTAGCCGACGATGAGGATGGCAATTCACACATGCGCAATTCGCAAAGCATAGCCACACGCATCAACACTTACACCCGAGCGTACAATCTGGAACGCATATTCATGGATGCTTTTCAGCAAATAGCCACCCCGGGAGGTGCCCGCTATCCCGATGTAAACAAGGCCATAGACCGGCGCGTGCAAAATGGTGCTTTCATCATCAACTACATCGGTCACGGAGGCGTATTGGGTTGGGCCCAGGAGCGGGTGCTCGACATACCGACCATACTCGCATGGGACAACCGCTTTGCCATGCCTATTTTTATGACGGCCACGTGTGAATTTACGCGCTTTGACGATCCATTGCGCACATCGGCAGGCGAGTACGTATTGCTCAATGGCAACGGCGGTGGCATAGCCCTGATGACTACAACACGGCTGGTGTTCAGCGGGCCCAATTTCGCGCTCAACGAGCGCTTTTATGATGCACTGTTTACCCGCCCCAGCGGCGAGGTGGTAACGCGCCTTGGCGATATAAGCCGCGATACAAAAAACAGTGCCTTGAGCAGCAGCAGCGCCAACCACCGCAATTTCTCGCTGATTGGTGATCCTGCCCTACCACTCGCTATTCCGCGCAAAGAGGTGCACATCACCGCCATCACCGATACCCTCGGCCAGCCCGTTGATACCCTGAAGGCCCTCGGGGTTTTTCGCGTAAGCGGAGAGGTCAGAAATACCGGCGCTGGAATTGATGGCGCATTTCAAGGCCGCCTGAATGCCACCGTGCTCGACCGCGAGAAAGATGTGGTAACGCTGGCCAACGATGGTGGCGTGCCATTTCAATTCAGGCAGCAGGAGGATGTGGTGCACCGGGGCAATGCAGAGGTGATCAACGGCAAGTTCTTGTTCGATTTTGTGATTCCCAAGGATATTTCCTTCGCTGTTGACACCACGGCACGCATCAGTCTGTATGCCTTTTCGGAAAAAGAGGATGGCAGAGGCTTTGCCAACGATCTCAGCATCGGCGACCGTGACCCCAATGCAGTGGATGATGGCACGGGGCCCGCGGTGGAACTGTTCCTCAACGATGAAAATTTTGTGTTTGGCGGTTTTACAAATTCCACCCCTACCCTTGTGGCAAGGGTTTTCGACCTGAGCGGCATCAATACTGTGGGCACAGGTGTGGGTCACGACATTACGGCCAATCTCGACAATGACCCCCAAAAGACTTTTGTGCTCAACGATTTTTACGAAAGTGACCTGAACACTTTTCAAAGCGGGCGCATCATGTACCAATTTGACGAGCTCGAACCCGGCAACCATGACCTCACCCTGCGTGTGTGGAATGTGCACAACCGCTCTACCGAATCCAAAACGAGCTTCATTGTAGCCGACAATGAGGAGTTTGCCCTCAAGCGCATCCTAAATTATCCGAATCCTTTCACTACGTACACCGAATTTTTCTTCGAACACAACCAAAGCTGTGCGTTCCTAAACGTGCAAATTCAGGTGTACACGGTGAGTGGCAAATTGGTTAAAAGCATCATTACTGTATCCAATACAGATGGATTTCGTACGCAGCCCATAGCTTGGGACGGCCGCGATGATTACGGCGATCGTCTTGCCACAGGGGTGTATGTGTACAAAGTTTCTGTGCGCAACCCTGCTGGTGAACAAGTAGATAAATTTGAAAAACTCGTAATCTTGAACTAAGCTTTGCAAAAGGCTATTATGATTATATTTGCAACCCCTAAGAACTGGCAAATGAAAAAAATAAGTGCGCTCTCAGGTGCGATTTTTGCTCTGGCACTCACCGCCCAAGCCCAAAACCAAGTGGACTGTGCCAATGCCATTTCGGGCGCTGACTGTGACCAACTCAGGGCTATCACAACCGCAGTACCCTTCCTCATGATTGGTGCTGACTCCAGATCGGGCGCCATGGGCGATGCCGGCGTAGCCCTCTCACCCGATGCCAATGCACAGCACTGGAACGCTTCAAAGCTGGCATTCAGTGAGGAGGAAATGGAGTTCTCCCTCTCTTACAGCCCATGGCTCAGGCAGCTGGTTGACGACATGAACCTGGCCTACCTCACCGGCTACAAAAAGCTGAACAAAACTTCGGCCATTGGTGGAGGCTTGCGCTACTTTACTCTGGGCGATATCATCTTTACAGATGTAAACGGGCAAGTAATCCGACCCTTCAGACCTGCTGAATTTGCACTCGACGTCAGCTATTCACTGCAGCTTTCGTCAA
Organism: Cryomorphaceae bacterium; assembly: GCA_036751905.1. GTDB lineage: Bacteria > Bacteroidota > Bacteroidia > Flavobacteriales_D > Cryomorphaceae > T3Sed10-241. Next base: position 4,671 of record DAIOTP010000092.1, on the reverse strand, counting down.
AATGGTCGGGCGGTTTGACTGCGCGATGGATCAACTCCAACCTGACAGGTGGAGTAAACGTAAGCGGTGCCGATTCACGTGCTGCCAACGCTTTCGCCGTTGACCTCAGTACCTTCTACCGCAATGATGAACTTTCGGTAGGTGATATGGATGCTACGTTTGCATTCGGAGCCGTGGTTTCGAACATCGGTAACAAAATTTCATACACCAACACAGCTCAGCGCGACTTTCTGCCGATGAACATGCGCGTGGGATTTGCTTTTACCCTTGATCTCGACAGCTACAACTCGCTCACATTCATTTATGATGCCAACAAGTTGTTGGTCCCCTCCCCTCCTATTTTTGACCAGAATCAGCGCGACATCATCCGCGCAGGCCGCGACCCCAACGTGGGTGTGGCAGCAGGCATCTTTGGCTCATTTACCGATGCTCCAGGACGTGTGATCCGCGATGAACTCGGTGCCCCGCTGTTCAATCCCGACGGTGAAACCTACCAGGTAGAGCGCGGCAGCGTGCTGCAAGAAGAATTGCGCGAGATCAACCACTCCATGGGAATTGAGTACTGGTATGCAAAGCAATTTGCCGTAAGGGCAGGTTACTTTTTTGAGCACCCCACCAAAGGCAACCGTCAGTTTTTCACAGCCGGTGTAGGTTTCCGCTACAATGTATTCGGACTCGACCTGAGCTACCTCATCCCTACAGAGCAGCGCAATCCTCTGGCCAACACGCTTCGATTTACCCTTTCATTCAGGTTCAATGACGCTGGCGGATCGGCTGCTCCTAAGCTCGACAACAACTAAACAACGTTGAGCTTACCTGACATCCGTGTGGGTTTTGGTTTTGATGTGCACCAACTGCGCGAGGGACATCCATTTATACTTGGCGGCATACCCATCGAGCACCACAGCGGTGCCTATGGCCACAGTGATGCCGACGTGCTGCTGCACGTGATATGCGATGCACTCCTTGGAGCTGCCAACCTACGCGATATAGGCTACCACTTTCCCGATACCGACCCTGCCTACAAAGGAGTTGACAGCAAATTGCTGTTGCGCGATACCTTTGCTCTCGTGCGTGAGCATGGCTACAAACTCATGAACCTCGACACCACCATTTGCCTGCAAAGGCCGAAAATCAACCCGTACATTCCCGAGATGAAGGCATGTATAGCACAGATATTGGAAGTCGATGAAAGCGCCGTGTCTATAAAAGCCACCACTACTGAGAAATTGGGCTATGTGGGGAGAGAAGAGGGTGTGAGCGCGTACTGTGTATGCCTTATCGGCAAATGAATATGCTGCCAAATGCTTACTTTGCGGCACCTATTTAAACGTGAAATCCAAGAAAATACATATCGATTACCAGGTGGCCGCACACCGCAGCTTACTGGAACCGGCTGATGCCCTTCTTTTTGCGAAAGCAATCGAGGCCATGCACAACGCCTATGCACCTTACAGCGAATTCAGCGTTGGTGCCGCTGTAGCCCTTGAAAATGGCGCGGTAGTCATTGGCAGCAATCAGGAAAATATAGCCTATCCCAGTGGCTTGTGTGCCGAACGCGTGGCACTTTTCGCAGCATCGAGCCAATATCCCAAAGTGCCTGTAAAAGCACTCGCCATAGCCGCATACCACAAAAGTGACGTAGCCCAAAAAGGCGCTGGCAGTGTGACCCCCTGCGGTGCGTGCAGGCAGGTGATGATGGAATACGAACGCATGCTGGCCCACCCCATCCGCATACTCACGGGTGCTCCCGAGGGAGAAATCATCATTCTTGGCAACGCAGAGTGTCTGCTGCCCCTTGTATTTTTCAGCGCTGAACTTGTGAAAGGCCGCAAGTAAAGAGGAGGCTAAGTGTTGGTTTGACAAGTCCTGCGTATATTTGTGCCCCAAAGCAAAATACAGGCATGGCTACAAAAACTGCAAAATCAACAGCATCAAAGCCTTCAGCGTCTTCCACAGCAAAAACCAAGTTCAGTAAGGAAACTTATTTGACATGGTATGAGAGCATGTTGCTCATGAGGCGATTCGAAGAAAAATGTGGACAACTCTACATTCAACAAAAGTTCGGTGGTTTCTGTCACCTCTACATAGGTCAGGAAGCTATACTCGCGGGCATGGTCTCGGCCATGGACAAAGAGGACCGTGTAATAACCGCTTACCGCGACCATGCGCACCCCATCGCTTTGGGTACCGACCCCAAACTTGTGATGGCCGAACTCTACGGCAAACGCACCGGCACTTCTAAAGGCAAAGGCGGATCCATGCACATGTTTGACAAAGAGCGCCACCTTTTCGGCGGGCACGGTATTGTGGGTGGGCAAATTCCACTCGGTGCCGGCATCGCATTTGCTGACAAGTACCGCGGCGAAAAGCATGTAACCTATTGCTCCATGGGCGATGGTGCCGTGCGCCAAGGCTCTCTGCACGAAACCTTTAATATGGCCATGGTATGGAAGCTTCCGGTAGTTTTTGTGATTGAAAACAACAATTACGCCATGGGTACTTCCGTTATGAGAACCACGAATGTTCACGACCTCAGCAAGATAGGTCTCAGCTACGAAATGCCTTCCATGTCGGTAAATGGCATGAGCTGTGAAGATGTGCACGAAGCTTTTGCGAAAGCAGCTGAGCATGCACGCAGCGGCAATGGTCCATACCTCCTCGATATACGCACCTACCGCTATAAAGGTCACTCCATGAGCGACCCACAGAAGTACCGCACCAAAGAAGAGGTGGAAGAATACAAGAAACAAGACCCCATCACCGTCACCCGCGATGTGATTGAAAAAAACAAGTGGATGAGCGAGAAGGAATTCGAAGAGATGGATGAAAAGATCAAGCAAATTGTAGAAGAGTGTGTCACCTTCGCCGAGGAAAGCCCCGAGCCGGAACCACATGAACTCTATGAAGACGTATATTATCAATCGGACTATCCCTACGTAAAAGACTAATACAAGCATGGCTGAAATAGTAAGAATGCCCAAGCTCAGCGACACCATGGAAGAAGGTGTGGTGGCGGAGTGGCACAAAAAAGTAGGTGACCAGGTGAAAGCCGGCGACCTGCTTGCCGAGATCGAAACAGACAAGGCCACCATGGAATTTGAATCATTCCAAGACGGTGTGCTCTTGCACATCGGGGTGGACAAAGGGGCTTCGGCACCGGTTGATTCTATCCTCGCCATTTTAGGCAAAAAAGGAGAAGACATTCAAGCCCTCCTCGATGGTGAAGGCAGCAGCGACAACGGCGCTGCCAAGGTAGATGACGCGGAAAAGAAAGAAGCGCCAAAAGAGGAGAAAAAAGAAGAGGCAACTTCAGAAAAGAAGGAAGAAAAAGTTGCGGAGACAGCACCAAAAGAAGAAAAGAAACAAGAAACCCCCAAGGAAGCGGTAAGCAATGACAACAAAGCGAGTAGCGATGCCCGCATCAAAGCTTCGCCTCTTGCCAAGAAAATGGCCGCCGACAAAGGCATAAGCCTCACCGAGGTAGATGGCTCGGGAGACGGCGGTCGCATCGTGATGCGCGACATCGAAAACTTTACACCCAAAGCAAAAGCAGCCCCCGCCAAAGCCGGTGCCGCTGCCGGGCAGGAAAGCTACACGGAAGAGAACGTATCGCAAATGCGCAAAGTGATTGCGAAGCGCCTTGCAGAGAGCAAATTCAGCGCGCCGCACTTCTACCTCACTATGGAAATCGACATGGCAGAGGCCATGCGTCAGCGCAAGTCTATGAACGTGGCCCTCGAGCCTGCCAAGGTTTCAGTAAACGACCTGGTGATCAAAGCCGCTGCAGCCGCCCTCAAGAAGCACCCCAAAGTAAACAGCGCATGGCTGGGCGACAAGATACGCTACAACGAGCATGTGCACATTGGTGTAGCCGTTGCGGTCGATGAAGGCCTGTTGGTACCCGTGGTGCGCCATGCTGATACCAAAACACTGCTTCAGATCAACGAAGAAGTAAAGACCTACGCCGAAAAAGCACGCAACAAAAAGCTGCAGCCCAGCGATTGGGAAGGCAATACCTTTACCATTTCCAACCTGGGCATGTTTGGCATTGAAGAATTCACCGCCATCATCAACCCGCCCGACGCCTGCATCATGGCGGTAGGCACCATTGTAGAAAAGCCCGTGGTACGCAATGGCCAAATCGTGGTAGGCCACACCATGAAGGTAACCCTGAGCTGCGACCACCGCGTGGTGGATGGCGCTGTGGGCTCGGCCTTCCTGCAAACCTTCAAAAAGTACATGGAGAACCCTGTGTTGATGATTGCGGGGTGATCAAGCTACCGAAAACGATAATGGAAAGGTGGGGCTGTTCGATGAACAGCCCCATTTTTTTTGGGGTGATGGTGGGGTGCGGAGCATTTCAGAACCGAAATGACACACAATAATTTTCACAATTATTGGTTTTCAAATGAGCGTGTATCACTCACCGAAAAAACCGAAAACAATATGAAAAGGCTCCTATTTATTGTTTTGATGATCACATCGATCCATGTTCACGGACAGGACACCATTGTGGTGTTCAACAATTACAAATACAAGTTGGGATCGAAGGTTTTAGTTTCCCATTCCACTGATTATACTTTCACCGACGATGCAACCTTTGTAACAAGTGGTGGACTTCAAATAGTTCGAAGGTTTGGAAACTCGAAATCATCATTGGAATCAGGG
>DAIOTP010000091.1:0-14454 GCA_036751905.1 Cryomorphaceae bacterium | reverse complement strand
AGTTCACATAGCATAGAGCTCTGTTTTCTCGCAACGAGGAATACGCAAATAAAAAAAGCCCCATTGCGGGGCTTTCTGCGATCGAATCAATATCACTTACAGGTGAATTACCTCATCATAAGCCGCCGCGGCCGCTTCCATGATGGCCTCACTCATGGTAGGGTGCGGGTGTATGGTTTTGATGATTTCGTGGCCGGTGGTCTCGAGCTTGCGAATGCTTACGATCTCAGCGATCATTTCGGTAACGTTGGCACCAATCATATGTCCGCCAAGAAGTTCACCGTACTTGGCGTCAAATATGAGCTTGACAAAACCATCGCTATGGCCCGCTGCTTTCGCTTTGCCAGAAGCGGAAAAAGGAAATTTGCCAACCTTGATCTCATGACCGGCCTCTCTGGCCTGCGCCTCGGTCATGCCCACACTGGCCACCTCGGGCGAGCAATAGGTGCAGCTGGGTATGTTGCCGTAGTCGATGGGTTCTACATGGCCGCCTTTGATGGCCTCCACGCAGGTAATGCCTTCCGCACTTGCCATATGGGCCAAGGCTGGCCCAGGCACACAATCGCCAATGGCATAATACCCGGGTATATTTGTTTTGTAAAACTCATCTACCTTGATCAAGCCTTTGTCCGTTGCGATACCTACATCTTCGAGACCAATGTTCTCGATATTTGCAGAAACGCCCACCGCACTGAGCACCACATCACATTCGAGCACTTCTTCGCCCTTTTTGGTTTTCACATGCACTTTGCATCCGCTGCCCGAAGTATCTACCTTCTCTACGGCTGCACCTGTCATGATGTTGATGCCGTTTTTCTTGAAGGTACGTGCGAGCTGTTTGCTTACTTCCTCATCTTCACGGGGCACAATGTTGTCGAGATACTCCACAATGGTTACTTCGGTACCTATGGCATTGTAGAAGTAGGCAAATTCACAACCGATGGCACCACTGCCCATGACCACCATTTTCTTGGGTTGCTTCTCCATTGACATGGCTTTTCGGTACTCGATGATTTTTTTTCCATCCACCTTCACATTTGGAAGCTCCCGGGCGCGGGCACCTGTTGCAATAATAACATGATCGGCCTCATATACAGTGGCCTTTCCGTCTTTATCCGTCACTTCAACCTTCTTACCAGGCTTGAGTTTGCCATTGCCCATGAGTACGTCTATCTTGTTCTTCTTCATGAGGAAAGTCACTCCTTTGCTCATACCATCAGCCACATCGCGGCTACGGCCTATCATTCCTTTGAAGTCCACTTCGGGCTTTTGGAGGCTAATGCCGTAATCGGCAGCATGGTTGATGTATTCAAACACGTTTGCGCTTTTGAGCAGCGCTTTGGTCGGGATGCAGCCCCAGTTGAGGCAAATGCCACCAAGCGATTCACGCTCAACAACGGCGGTTTTAAAGCCAAGTTGGCTGGCACGAATTGCAGTGACGTAACCCCCGGGACCACTGCCTAAAACGATGATATCGTACTTCATATCTGGTAAATTTATTTGTCTGATTTTCGGCTGCGAAGGTAAGAATATTCCCTTGACGCCGGCCCTATATAGGTCCATCATCGGGCGCGTGCATGTGAATGACACGAATCGCTACTTTTGAGGCGGGTTGCGCTGCTCCAGGCTTTCATCTTGTATATTGGGGCACTTGCTTCCGCAAAATAATACGAATGAAAACGGTACACCGATTTGCCAACTTGCTCCACCAGGCCGACCGCAAAGGACTGCGCTGGCTGGCTCACCACCTGCCCAGGTGGGTGCTATCCGTGCCTACCAAAGAGGTGTTCGCCCCTACAATTTATGGATTTGGCTTGCATATTGATCCGAGCAGTGACAGTGGACTAGAACAAAGTCTTTACTACATGGGCAGTTATGAACGTGGAACCCTTCACATCATGCATCAGCTGCTCCGCGCTGGTGATCACTTTGTGGATGTTGGTGCCAACATAGGCCTCATGAGTCTTTTCGCATCTAAGTGCGTGGGCAATACAGGCAAAGTCACATCCTTCGAACCCAATCCCGAAACCCGTAGGATTCTCAACCGCAATGTACGCGATAATGCTGTGAACACCATTGAGGTACAAGCGTATGCCCTTGGTGCGGACAGCAGTGCTGCCCAGATTTACGCCGATCCTGATGGCAACCGTGGCGCAGCTTCTTTGCATACTACGGGAGGTGCTGCATTGGCTGAGATAGAAATCCGCAGCTTCGACTCCCTATTTTTTGCGGAAAACGCCACCACCCCCCAACTGGTAAAAATTGATGTGGAGGGCTATGAGGCTGATGTGCTGCGCGGTGGAGGTCGCAGTTTTAGTGCCAGCAATGCCCCCGCCCTTATTGTTGAGAGCAGCACCCGCCGCGACCACAGCAAAGCCACTGAAAGGGATGAGCTGTTCGCCCTGCTCAAAGGTTTTGGGCATTACCGCATATTCAAAGGGATAAAAACTAAAGCATTTGTTTCCAATTTGGTGGAAGTAAATACAGCGGAGGAAATGCCGGAACACGACAATGTATACGCACTGCGCAAAGATCACTGTGCCCTGCTTAATACACTTATTTAATTTACTTCTTATTCTCCTCAACTTTCGTTGCATGAAGCGGTTATTCTACAGTGACCAGCAAAAAAACCAAAGAACAGGTAGCCAAGAGCAAATTTGAGCGCTTTTACAAGTTCATTTTATCTGAAAAATCACGGGAGAGAGCCGAACGCTCTGTGGTGGCCATTGCCATCGCCGGATTTGTCATTCACCTCTTGCTCATAGGCTTGGCTCACTTAGGCATGCTGCCTGCTCATGAAATGCTCGACAACAGCCTCGTGGCCATCTACACACCTTTTTCAATCATCCTGATTTACGAAGTGTACCTGCTCGTGTACTACATTCCAAAGAGCATAACGCGTTATATTGGCAAGCAATACGAGATTATTACGCTCATTGTAATCCGCAAGATATTCAATGATGTCAGCAAACTGGAGCTTACTTCTGACTGGTTTAGCGTAAAAGGCGATTTGCAATTCACCTACGACATTGTAGCATCGCTGCTCCTGTTTTTTCTGATCAGCATCTTTTACAAGCTCATGGAGCAACGCAAAAAGGCTGATGTCGTAGCGGGCTTTTTGCCCAACACCAACCAATTCATCCACACAAAAAAGTGGATCTCGGCAGCCCTTGTTCCTTTACTTGTGGTACTTGCTGTGTACAATCTCGTGGCATGGGCCAATGACCTTACAGCAGTGGGATCAGCTGATATTCATTCCCTTAAGGACATGAACAATATATTCTTCGATGAGTTTTTCACTGTACTCATTCTCACGGACGTACTGCTATTGCTGGTAAGTTTCCTCTACACCCAAACTTTTCATCACGTGATGCGCAACTCAGGCTTTGTGATTTCTACAGTGCTCATCAAGTTGAGTTTTGGTCAGGAAGGCATTGTGGGCAGCTTGCTCACGGTGGCAGCAGTGCTCATTGGAGTACTTATCGTACTTATCCACAAGCAGTATGAGCGCATTTATCCCCGTCAGCCCCAAGCGACACAAAGCTCGACCTAACCTATGATTTTGGCCTTTTCAGCAAATTGATGCGCAAAGCGACGAATGTCAGACGCATGATCCTTATGGCCTGTAGCCCGCTCGTAGGTATCGCTCATGGTAAGTAGAGTTTGGTGCATGAAGCGCTGCATATCAAAAACACTCATTTCTTTGGTCCACAAGTCAATGCGCATGGTATTCTCCTCTTTCTCGTCCCACATTGAAAGCAGGAGGGCCTTGCAGGCGCCTTCTCCACCACCATCACTCGCTTTCCATTGGAGCTCGAGCGGCACATGGTTTTCATCGAGGGCTACGTCGATGTGGATGTTGGTTCGTTTGGCAATTTCTTTTTTTTCCATAACAATTTCGGCTCATCGTCCTGGTTTGTAGGTTTTTAAAATACTTCGGGCATCGCTGCGGTACAGCAGCTCAACAAGCGTTTTGTCAGGATTCTTGTCCATAAACTGAGCCACCATGCGGTAGCCGATCCATCGACCGAGCCCGCCGGGCGACTCCGTTGGAAAGCCAGGTGTAAATGGCCCATCATTTATTAGTTTGTTGATATCCATTGCGTTGGTACTAAAAATCAGATCGCGCTCTACGAGGTTTTTCCACACCTCATACTCGTGCTTGTTGCACCAGGCCAAATGTGCTGCATCGAGATTGAGTACACGCCTTTCATCATCATCTTCCAACAGTACCTGTGCGATAAAGGCCACTTTTCCGGCATGCACCATTTCGGAAAGCAACTCCTCAGGCACCTCTATTTCGCGAAAGCGATACAGCAAAAAACCACGCAAGGCATTGGGCACCAAATATTCGGGCCGCATTTTGTCCCTCTTGTATTGGGGGAATAGATCCGGTGGAAGCTGCTTTACAAATTGATGATCGGTTCCGGCATACCATTCGAGACCTACGCCTAGCCAATCGTCGGCCGGATAAATACCAATATTATAGCCTGAGTTGTAAGCCACGAGTCGGGGCAGCCCGCTTTCGCCAAATATAACAGCATAGCGGCGCAAAGCAAGGGAGAGTGCTTGCTCATAGGAGGTCATATCCGGAAATTGCTGCTCCACATGTGCTTGCAACGCTTGCCATGCAGGATCCGTGCTGAATCGCATAAGCAATGAGGCGGTCATGGGATTATCGGCTTTGCCAGTGCGTAGTATGTCTTCAATATAATCCCGGTAGGGAGTTCCAATACTTTGAAGTAGAGAATCATACTGCTGGGTCGCAGTGTTTGGGTTGATTGAAAAAATAGCCTGATCCATGCGTTCAAAGCGGGGGGCATAGTCCAATGCCGATATATCGACCTGCCATCTGCTTTTGCCACAAGCTACTGCTGCAAAGCTAAAAAACACTAACCAAAAGGTCTTTGATACGCGCATGTTAGAAATAATGTACTTTTGGCTTGAATTTAAGCTTGCAAAAGTAATGAAAAAGACAGCCCTGGTTCTTGCATTTACCCTGTGTAACCTTTCCCTTTTGCCACTACTGGCCCAGGATCAAGGCGCACCTCCGAGCAGCTTGCGTATGGGGCTTTCAGTGGCACCGCTGTTGTCATGGTTTTCGCCAGAGGGAGAAGGGAATTCAATTGCTTCTGATGGCTCTCGTTTTGCGATTAAATACGGCCTGCACATGGATTTCCGTCTTTCGGGGAATGAAAACTATTACTTCTCTACAGGCTTGTTCATGGTAAATCAAGGAGGCTCTTTGACGCATGACAATGCAGTGAGCGAAGAATTTAATGGTCCATTGGTGCGCAGCCGCAGAGAGGTGGATTGGAGGATAAACTATCTCACCATTCCACTTACATTCAAGTTGATGACCAATGAAATTGGATACAATCGTTATTTTGCTCGGGTGGGGTTTGATGCCGGATTGGCAGTAAGTTCCCGCTTTGACAGTGCCGATCGCCTTTTATCAAACCCCAACACAATATTGAGCCGTGACAACGCAGATGGTTCTAGCCTCACCCGGTTTTATCGTTTCGGACTTCATCTCGAAGCAGGGATGGAATATAACATCGGCGCCAATACCAATATTGTAGTTTCTTTGGAGTGGAATAATGGGATCAGCAATACTTTTGCGCGAAGTACCCGCATGCCTGGTGTCGATCAGGCAGGCAATGTTGATTTCATAGGAGAGCGTATGCGCGCCGGCACAAATTTCCTCGCCCTTAACTTGGGTTTGTATTTTTAAACACTCTTGTCCTGAACCCGTTTATTGACAAACGGGAAGCATATGCAAGCTGAGAAAGTAGTTGATCACATAACCGACTGGTTAAAAAATTACGCGCTGAATGCCAGAGCAGAAGGTTTTGTGGTCGGGGTATCTGGGGGCATAGATTCGGCGGTTACCTCGGCACTTTGCGCAAAAACGGGGCTACCAACCCTGTGCCTCGAAATGCCGATTCACCAACCTGAAAGCCATGTGACCCGTGCAAGAAAGCATATAAAAATGCTGGAAGAGAAATACGGGCATGTACACAGCCACTGTGTAGAACTCACTCCTGTATATGAATCCTTTATATCATCACTCCCCGCCCACAACCATGAAGGGCGCCGTCAATTCTCTTTGGTAAATACAAGGGCCAGGTTGCGCATGAGCACTCTCTACTATTTTGCAGCATTGCATGGAAGGCTGGTGGCTGGCACAGGCAATAAAGTAGAAGATTTCGGTGTGGGATTCTATACCAAATACGGAGATGGTGGCGTTGACCTGAGCCCCATCGCCGATTTGATGAAAACCGAAGTGTACGCCCTCGGTGTCCATCTTGGCATCAATGATGACATCATGAAAGCCCCACCCACAGATGGTCTCTGGGGCGATGACCGCAGCGACGAGGACCAGATTGGCGCTACTTACCCGGAATTGGAATGGGCCATGGAGTTTGAAGGAAATGAAGCTTCACTCAGCAAGCGGCAAGCTGAGGTGCTTGGCATTTATCGCGACTTTCACCGGCGCAACAAGCACAAAATGGAGCCCATTCCGGTATGCGAAATCCCAAAAAGCTTTAAGTAAGCCCGTTTATTTGGCGCAGGCGGTTTGGCTTCTTACCTTTAAGCACACAGCGAAAGCCTTATTGAAAGCACTACAGCTATGCTTTGCTTTGGGCTGTCGCCACATTTTCAAATCGCCAATATTATGTTTGAATCCATCAATCCTTATACGCTCTCTCCCCTTTCCAATTATCCCAAATGGAAACCCGACCGCCTCGGCTCAGCCATCGGAAAAGCAGAAAAAGCCTTTGAAAAATGGCGTCAGGTACCCATAGATGAGCGGGCGCAATGTGCAAGCGCCCTCGGAGCCGTATTGAGAAGTCAGCGTAATGCGCTAGCCCGCCTCGCCACGCTCGAAATGGGCAAGCCCATCACTCAGGCTGAAGCCGAAGTGGACAAATGTGCTTGGCTGTGTGATCACTACGCGAAGGAGAGTGCCAATTATCTCTCAGATGAGGTCATAGCAACCGAGGCTGCCAAAAGCTGGGTAGCGTATGAACCTATGGGAGCAATATTGGGCGTAATGCCTTGGAATTTTCCCTATTGGCAGGCCATACGCTTTGCACTTCCCACCCTGATTGCAGGCAATGTTGTCTTGCTCAAGCATGCTTCCAACGTGCAGGGATGTGCCGAGGCCATTGAGCGAATTTGTATGGAAGCAGGTTTCCCAAAACACTGCTATACCAACCTTCCAATTGATTCGAAACTTGTAAAGCAGGTCATTAAGCATCCCGGCGTACGTGCGGTAAGCCTCACCGGAAGTGAAGCGGCTGGGGCATCTGTTGCAAAAATAGCAGGAGCCGCCATAAAGCCCTCCCTATTGGAACTCGGCGGCAGCAACTCCTTTATCGTACTGGCTGATGCCGACTTGGAGGCCAGCGCCGAACTGGCCTTCAAGTCCCGAATGCAAAACAATGGACAGAGTTGCATTGCTGCAAAACGCTTTATCGTTGAAAAAAAAGTAGAAAAGGATTTTAAAGAACTGCTCTTACACAAAATGCAAAGCGTAAAGTCAGGTGACCCGCTCGACCATTCGGTCTACCTCGGCCCGCTGGCGCGTCCTGATTTGGCTAAGGAACTTTACCAACAGTTGAAAAAAAGCTTGAAGCTCGGGGCAGTATCATTGATCCACGGAAAGCCGGAGGGGGCATTTTTCCCGGCTGCCCTGCTTGACAAAGTCCAACCAGGTATGCCCGCATTCGACGAAGAAACCTTCGGGCCTCTTGCAGCTATCAGCAGTGCAGAAAATGAAAATAAGGCCATTTGGTTGGCCAATTGCTCGACTTTTGGTTTGGGTGCCACCATTTGCAGCAAGGACGTACATAAAGCGATGGAGCTGGGTAAACAATTGAAAGATGGTGCAGTGTTTATCAATGAAATTGTGAAAAGTGACCCAAGACTGCCATTTGGCGGGGTAGGCGTTAGCGGCTACGGACGCGAGTTGGGAAAATCAGGAATCCGGGCATTTACCAATCTAAAGACCTATTATTCTGCCTAAACGGACGGTGCCATTAACATAAATTTGTTTTCATAAATTTTAAGAAAGATATTTGGCGCAAAACCGCTGAAATGAAATTTGTAAAGTTTACCCTGGCCACAGCCGTGTGGCTACTCTCATTTGGAACCTTAATCCAAGCCCAAGACACCATTCGTTGCTTCACTGTAGAAGCAAATGAAATGCTCAGAGAACGACACCCAGAAATTGGAAACGACGAAGATTTTGAAAAATGGCTGCGTCGTGAAATAGAAGTGTTTCAAGAGAAAAGTGGCGGTGCCGAAGTGGTTTCACTGCCCGTAGTATTTCACATTTTGCACAACAACCAGGCAGTAGGCACGGGCGACAATGTGAGTACTGCACTTGTCAATGCCCAATTGGAACAACTCAACAATGATTTTCGCCGCATTCTTGGCACTTCCGGATTCAACAACGACCCGGTGGGAGCCGATACCCAAATAGAGTTTTGTATGGCTGCAATCGATCCGCAGGGAAATACCATGGCCGAACCCGGCATAAACCGCATCAATACAGCCCAGCTCAGCATACAAAACCCCGGCTACAGCATCAACTACATGGACAATACGGTGAAGCCGACTACACAATGGGATCCCAACCAGTACATCAACATTTGGGTTACCCGAATCAACTTTTTCTTCGGTACCATACTGGGATACGCACAATTCCCGAGCCAATCGGGCCTACCAGGGCTGAATAACAATGAGGGTAGCGCCCTCAGCGACGGCGTTGTGATTCGCCCTAGCACCGTTGGCTCAACCGACTTGCCCAACCCCAACGGTGGCGTGAATGCGCGTGGACGCACCTTAACCCACGAGTTGGGTCACTTTTTCGGACTGCGCCACATATGGGGAGATGGTGGTTGCAATGCAGATGACTTTTGCGCCGATACACCCCAAAGCAGTACCTCCACCAATGGATGCCCCAGCTCTAAAGTGACTTGCAATACTCCTGACATGATCGAAAACTACATGGATTATACCAATGATGCCTGCATGAACATTTTCACCTTGTGTCAAAAAACGAGGATGCAGGTGGTCATGAACAACAGCCCACGGAGAGGCAGCTTAATCAACAGCCCCGCATGCGGTAGCGACAATGAAGTACCACCTTGCGAACTGCCCTACCCCCAAGTACAAGATCTCAGCGCAAATGTAAATCCTAACGGAAGCGTTTCGCTCAGCTGGAATCCGATTCCCGGTTCGCTCGGCTGCCTCATTGAAGGAGGGCTTGCCACTGGCAACGGCCCTGTTCAAAGCAGCCAGGTGTTCGGACAGGCGCCTTCAAGCTTTGAGGTTCCTGCGAGTCTTTTGCAAGCCGACCGTGACTACCGCTGGAGGGTGCGTTGCGGCTGCTCGCAGAATCCATCGATTGCCGGCCCTTGGTCAAACTACGCTTTCTTCAATACCGGCGCTCAAGCAGCCACTGGTGAATCAGCAGCCCTGCGGGTAGAAACCAATGAAATTGAAGCACGTGTATTCCCCAATCCATCCAGAGGGCTTTTCAACCTAGAGCTGAAAGGTGCTGAAGCACTCGTAAGGCTTGATATTTTCAACGCAGTAGGCCAACAGGTAGAGGGCAGGCAAGTGCAAATGCTATCGAGCCAAACAGTGCATGAGCTTGATCTTCAAAGATTACCCAAAGGAATGTATCTCGTTAAGATCAGCGCAGAGCACCACAATGAAACTTTACGCATAGTTATCGAGTAAAGAAAAAAGTGTGTAAAAGTGGAAACTTGTCTGAAATGCACTACTTTCGCTTTACGAATTGAACAAATGAACAACAACACCTGGTTTTATTTCAGCTTTTACTTTACCCGCCTGGCGGAGTAGGGCTGAGTACATTGGTGTGTAAAATATCATGGAGGCCCTGCAAAGGGCCTTTTTTTATGGAAAAAAAAATCGGAAATACGGCCGTATGGGCCATACAGGGAGGCAGGGGTTCATTCCACCACATTGCTGCGCAGCATTTCGGTATGCCGAAGGAGGAGTGCTTGAGGCCTTGTACAGATTTTTACTCCGTAGCGCGCATCAGTGCTGAAGATATCGAAGCGCAGGGCGTCATGGCGATAGAAAATTCCGTGGCAGGAAGCATATTGCGCAACTATGCCCTGCTGCATACCTTCCCACTGCAAATCAGCGCCGAAGTATACCTGCAAATAGGCCAAAACCTCTTGGTCAATCCCGGCAGCACCCTTGAAACTGTGCAAGAGGTACACTCCCACCCTATGGCCCTCGCACAATGCGGGCAATTTTTGCGGAAGCAAACCCACATGCGCCTGGTAGAAACAGAGGACACTGCCATGAGCGCAGAGGCCCTTGCGGCCAAACCAACTAAAACCAAAGCAGCCATAGCAAGTAGATTGGCGGCCAAATTGTTTGGACTTGAAGTGCTCGCCGCCAACATCGAAGACCACCACGAGAATTACACCCGCTTCCTGCTGCTGCAAAAAAAGCATAAGCCCGAACCCGCCCGAAAAGCATCGCTTGCCATGGTATTGCCGCACCAGCAAGGTGCTCTGCTCCGCATCCTTGAAGCCGCAGCCAAAGCCGGACTCAACCTGACCAAAATTCAAAGCCTTCCCCTTGTGGGAAGTCCTTGGCATTATCGTTTTTATATCGATGTAGAACATGCACAAGCTTTGGAAGCTGAGCAGCTTCAGCATCTCTTTCAACCCATTACAGAAGAACTTCAAGTACTGGGCATCTACGCACCCGGTGAAATAACCTTTGAAAGCTAAGCCATGAATGTACAAGCCTCGAGCCGGCTCAATACCGTGAGCACCTACTACTTCGCTGATAAGCTGCGGCAAATAGCCCACATGCAAGCCGAAGGCCGTGACATCATCAACCTCGGCATTGGCAGCCCCGACCTGCCGCCCCATCCCGATGTTATAAAAGCCTTGAGCGATGCCGCCTTGCAGCCCAGCAACCACGGTTACCAAAGCTACCGCGGCATCCCGGAACTGCGCGAAGCATTTTCAGCGTGGTACGCTGATCTATATGGATTCAAGCCTGACCCAGAGCATGAGGTGCTTCCCTTGATGGGCAGCAAAGAGGGCATCATGCACCTCAGCATGGCCCTGCTTGAACCCGGTGATGTGGTGCTCGTGCCCAACCCGGGCTACCCCACCTACGCCGCAGCAGCCCGCCTCGCAGGTGCCGATGTAAAGCACTACAGCCTTCAAGCCTCCGATGGCTGGGCGCCCGACCTCAATGCCTTGGAGCAGTGCGACCTGAGCAAGATAAAGATCATGTGGCTCAACTATCCTCACATGCCTACAGGTGCCCGTGGCAGCGCCGCACTTTTTCAAAACCTGGTGGCTTTCGCCAAAGAGCACGACATCCTGCTGTGCAATGACAACCCCTACAATGCCATCCTCAATCCATCACCGCTGAGCTTGCTTGCGCAAAATGGTGCAAAGGAAGTAGCCGTGGAGCTCAATTCCTTAAGCAAAACCTTCAACATGGCCGGTTGGCGTGTGGGCGTACTACTGGGCAATGAACAGATCATCAATACCGTGCTCAAGTTCAAAAGCAACATGGATTCGGGCATGTTCAAGCCCTTGCAACTGGCAGCGGCTCGTGCCTTGCAGCTGGGCCCTGAATGGATGGAGCAACTCAACCGCAGCTATGCCACACGCCGCGAACTGGGAAAAATGATCCTTGAAAGCCTGGGCTGCAATTTGGAACAGTCGCAAGCCGGCCTCTTCCTTTGGGCACCCGTCCCAGCAAGTTCGGAAAGTGCTGAGCAATTGAGTGAACACCTCCTTCACGAGGCAGGCGTATTCATCACCCCAGGGCATATTTTTGGCAGTGCGGGCGATCGTTACCTGCGCATTTCCCTCTGCACTCCGGAAGCCCGCTTACAAGAAGCCCTCGAACGGTGCAAATCCTTACAACTCCGCCGCGCATGAAAGCTACCGTAATCGGATTGGGATTGATTGGCGGCTCTTTTGCCCTTGAGCTCATCAAGATGGGATATACCCTTTGCGGGGTGGAGGCCAGTGCCGCTCATGCGGAAAAAGCACTCGATCGCAAGCTCGTGCATGAAGTGAAACCGCTCGAAGTGGCCCTCCAAAAAGCGCAACTCATAGTGCTGGCCACCCCGGTGGATGCTGCACTGCAGTTACTGCCAGAACTGCTCGAACATATGGTTGACGGACAAGTGCTTATAGACTTGTGCTCCACCAAGGGCCGCTTGTGTGAGGCGGTGGCCAAACATCCGAAACGCGGGCAGTATGTGGCCTCTCACCCCATGGCCGGTACAGAATTTTCGGGGCCTGAAGCCGCAGTCGAAGGCCTCTTTGCCGGGCGTTTTATGGTGGTGTGCGAAAAAGAGAAGAGCAGCCCCGATGCCCTCGCATTTGCGGAAGCGCTTTTCGCAAAAATGTACATGCGCACTGTGCATTACACCGCCGACGCACACGACATGCATGCGGCCTTCGTATCGCACATTTCACACGTGAGCTCCTTTGCCTTGGCGCTCACGGTACTCAACAAGGAAGAGAATGACAAGGACATTTTCCAATTGGCGGCGGGGGGATTTACCTCCACCGTACGCCTCGCCAAGAGCGCACCGCATACCTGGGTGCCCATTTTCCGGCAAAACCGGCAGCACCTACTCGACGTTATGGATGCACACCTCAACAAACTCCACGCTTTTCGCAAAGCACTTGAAAACGATGATGCCGAAGCACTTGAAGCACTCATGCTCAGAGCCAACGAGATAAAAAGAATTATACAGTGATGAAGAACCAAACCATGGAAACAAAAACCACCCCCACCCCATTTTTCAGCGGACAAGGCACGCGGCCTTATTGGATAGCAGGCCCTTGCAGCGCCGAAACGGAGGAGCAGGTGCTCGAAACCGCCCACGGACTTGCCGATGCGGGCATTGACCTGTTCAGGGCCGGCATTTGGAAGCCGCGCACCCGCCCTGGCGATTTTGAAGGCAACGGTAGCCCTGCCCTGCCATGGCTGCGCCGCGTGAAGGAAGAAACCGGACTCAAGGTATGTACCGAAGTGGCCAATGCCCACCACGTGCACGAAGCGCTCAAGTACGGCGTTGATGTGCTCTGGATTGGCGCGCGCAGCACCACCAACCCCTTTTCCGTGCAGGAAATAGCCGATGCCCTTCAAGGCGCCGATGTGCCTGTACTGGTCAAAAATCCCATTAACCCCGATGTCAAATTGTGGATTGGTGCTATAGAGCGCATACAGCGCGCGGGCATCAAGCAGCTCGGTGTGATACACCGCGGATTCAGCACCGGTGGCAACGACAAATACCGCAACCAGCCCCGCTGGCAGCTCGCCATTGAGCTGAGGCGTCAGTTTCCAGACATGGCCTTCATTTGCGACAGCAGCCACATATGCGGAAGCAGGGAATTGCTTTACGATGTATCGCAGAAGGCGCTGGACCTCAGCTACGATGGCATCATGCTCGAAGTGCACCCCCGCCCCGACGAGGCCTGGAGCGACCCGGCGCAGCAGCTCACCCCGCCCGCTTACAAGGAAATGAAGGCGAAGCTCCAATATCGCCAGTCCACCACCGACGATGCCGACTTCCTCGGCTCACTCGAAGCCCTACGCGGGCAAATCGACGAAATCGATGATGAGATTTTGGCCCTGCTCGAAGCGCGGATGAAGCTCAGCGATGGCATTGGGATGTTCAAGAAGCGCAACAACATCGCCATTTTGCAAACCACAAGATGGGGCGAAATACTCGAAACTGGAATTGCCAAGGGCATGCGCAAAGGCCTGAGCGAGGAGCTTATAGCCGGCGTACTAAAAGCTGTGCACCAAGAGAGTATTAATCGGCAGCATAAGATTATGAGGGAGGAGTGACGATTTATAAAACAGCCAGTGGCTGAAGTTATCCACACTCGCCAGAGGCGAGCATGGGCATCCACTTCGGGCTATAGCCTTTCTTGAGGTAGGTCTCCATCAGGAGTTCAATACCCAGCTCGGGATCATCAATTTCATCAATCCGCTCGCGGCCCACCTGCGCCAGCCACATTTTAAATGGCTCTGCTTTGGGAGAAGTTATGCTTTGGATCAAGCGAAAAAGTTGTTCGGTGTCGGCGACGTCGGTCATGCGCATTTTGCCATCAGCAGCCAGCATTTTCAAACCGTAACAATTTGTCACGGCTTCATTTCCTTCCGCTATTAACCTCTGCATCAGCTTACGCCAATAGGCATTCGGATTTACGCTTTCCGACAATACAGTATCACATCAACAATTGAAAAATACCATTTTTCAACATCATCATCCCAATGAGATCTGATGTGCTTTTGCTCAAATATTTTTATGGCTGTTTCTTTGGTCATGGCTGCGGTGTGTCCAAGATCAATTATAGCAAAAGGAGGGGAGGCTCTGAATCAAGTGGAAATTTGTTCGAAGCAGGC
>DAIOTP010000090.1:0-14841 GCA_036751905.1 Cryomorphaceae bacterium | reverse complement strand
CAGGTGACTGCACCTGGCCAAGAGTACCGTCTCGAATTCAATGGTGGCAACTTGCCAAATGGTGTTTACCTCTACAGGTTGACCACCGACAGCGAAGTAATTGTGGAGAAATTCATGATTGCCCGATAAGCAATACGCTTCTTTAACCATATGAAAACTGCCCTCCTTGTGGGGGCAGTTTTTTTTATTGGTTAAATTCAGATCAGTCGTGACCGGATAAATTTCGATATTGAATCAGCAGATTATTCCTGACTTCCGCGTTTTTAACACCCGTCAAGAACCAACGTAAACTTACACCTGCTCTCCCAGACTTAAATCGCATCTTAATTAACTACTCAACAATCATATAATTCATGTTTCAACTTCTTGCTTGCCCAAAAAGGTGACCAAAAAGGGCCCCGAAATTTCCGAATTTGGGCTGTGGCTTGTCGCACCAGCCTTTTCCATCCTGACCGCCTCGCCTGCACAAACATTGGCATGCGCGTGACGGGCAGGCACACCCAAACTCCGCACATGGCCGCAACTTCGTCTACTACCATCTGCGCCAACGCTGGCATCGAGACTGCATTGAGCCTCTCCCTGTCAGGATTTGATGCCGAAAGCCGCCGCTATGCCATCGCTTCGCAAGAGCTCGGACAGCAGGTGGTACTTTCGCAAGCAGGTACCGCATCGGGTATCACCTTCAACTTGAATGGACTGCCTGCTGGATTGTACCGGGCAGTTGCTGTGGGTTACCAACAAGGTACCAGCCTTGCGGGTGTGGCATTCCAAAGCCAGCTTCAGGGATGCTATGACTTGTCGAACATCGTATCACTGACGCTTACCAACTGCCTTGGTGCTGAACTTACTTCGCGTCCCAATCCCAGCTCTGGCCAGTCCATCGTATTGATTACAAACCCGCGTGATGAATATGCCACTTTAGAAGTATGGGATATGAACGATCGCCTGGTACAAACACTTTTCCAACAAGTGGTGTCAGCCGGTCAGGAGTACAGTATGCAGTTTAACGGAAGTCACTTACCCAATGGCGTATACCTATACAGGTTGACAACCCAAAGTGAGATCATAACGCACAAATGATTATCAGCCGCTAAGCTTAGGCAGATCACAACCAAATCCGTCTTGAATCAATTCACTTTTATGAAGCGCTCTTGCCATTGCAGGCCAGCTGTGCGCAGTATTACCACATAAGCTCCTGCTACCAGTTGCTGCACATTCACCTCATGCATTTCTGCTTGGTCAACTACAGTTTGGTAAACCACACGGCCATGCACATCTGCTATACTCAGCTGTGCGCCCATTGTGCCTTTCGGCAAAAGCAGCTGTAAGCGGTCGGCTGTGGGATTGGGGAAGAGAAGCAAACTAGATGTACCCTCATTTGCGGAAGCGCTCGACAAGACAAAATCGAATGGATCAGACTCTTGGGTACAGCCATTGCCATCGGTACCCAATACCGTGTACACACCAGGCTCGGGAGCAACAATGGTCGATGAAACAGCACCCGCTATGGGCTCACCATTCAAAAGCCACTGGTATGAAAAAAATGCTTCCTCATTGGTTACGTTCAGGAAACCAGCAGTATTGGCATCAACCAAAGGGGTGTTGTCAGGAAATTGTCCTACTACAATGCTACTTCCAACTGCGCTACACGCCTCATTGCCCATTTCTACCTCATAGATGCCTGGCGCATCAATTTGAATCACTGCACCCTCATGGCCATTGTTCCATGTATACAAGGGTTGCCCTCCCTGTACAGCAATGCGCATGGTACCACCCGGACAAATACCCGGGCCTCGACCATTGAAGCGACCCATTACACCAATGGCATCACCCTGATTTATGGCTGCATTGAGATGCGCACCCGTTTCAGCGCTCACCATCATTACAGGTATATTGACCGAAGACCCAAAAGTGCCCGGAGCCATGTTGAAAATTTCGTTGGGCACATTGTTGACTACAATTACGCCTGATGCACCGGCTTGTTGGGCATTGAATACTTTGGTTCCAAACTCACAACCTCCGCGATAGATCAAGGCAATGTGCCCTGTAAGGCTTCCCAGTACTCCCACACCTGAGCACATTAAGCTATCAGGCACTGTGTTGTCCCGGCCTATGCGCAATGGTGCCTCTACGCTCACGTTGGCCAATTGTGGGCTTCCCCAGCCAGCAGCCGGGGGCGAAAAAGCGTAATATCCCTGAACCGATGTAGGCGCGAGGACTGTGAACGTTTGTTGATTTCCCGTAAGGTAAACCGGCACAGGTACAGCCGGCAGCACCTCTAAGCTTACCGTGGCTTGAGCGCTACAGCCATTTACGCTGCCGCTCACAGTATAGGTTTGTGAATTGACGGGCGAAGCTTGAATTGATGCGCCTTCCGCTTGCGACAAACCCGCAATGGGCGACCATGTGTAATTTTCAGCCCCGGCAGCCAGGAGATTTACAGATTCACCTGCGCACAACACGTGCGATGATGCGCTTACCTCTACAATGGGTGCTTCACTTATGGTTACAAAGTTTTCAAGCACGATATTGTCATCGCCGAAGCTGTTGCCAACCGCGAGTGACACGGAATAGGTGCCACTTTCAGCGTAGGTTACAAGCGGCAATGCCTCGGTGGAGGTGGCCGGCGTACCTCCTTCAAATGTCCACAAATAGGTAGTGGGCACATTGGCACTGGCATCGAAAAATTGGACACTGCCCCCCACGCAGGCACCAGGTGACGAAGCTTGCAAGGCGGCAACGGGGGCTAGTTCATTGGGCAGGCAGTTGCCCGAGAGTTGTACATTGTCGATGAAAATGTTGTTGCCTCCGGCGTTGTAACTTTCAAACTTGATACGCACATTGGGTTCACCATCAAAAGCGCTCAAGTCAACGCTCAGGCAGCCAGAACCAACCTCACCTCCAAAGCACCAATCGTTGCCATTGGCCGGGGTAAATTGTTGGTTCAAAATGGTGCCTGTGGCAAAAGACCCTTGACCATTTTCGGCGGTGGCCAAAACCCTGTGAGGGTAAGTGAGCCCATTGTCGGTGGAGACATAAACGATCAACGAATCACGTATCGCAGCACTCCTACGCCTGTGCGCATGTTGAAAATCGAGTACAATATTGGTATGGCCAGTAAAGTCGATCGATGGACTGACCAAACCATCCCGGGCACCGATAGCGCTATAGCTGAAAAGGTTAATACCCGCAGCCCGATTGCCCCCTACGCTTCCGGATACATTAAAACTCTGCCAGGTAATGCCCCCATTGGGATTTTCTACTGCCCAACCTAAGCTGGATAAATCAGGGCCCTCAAAGTCGGCTGTGAAAAATATGTCAATGCCATTTTGGCCAACCTCAACCATACTGCTGAAGGTAGTGGTATTGTCCCCAAAATCATTGTTCACACTCAATTCCACATCGTATACTCCAGGAATACTGTAAACTATTGAGGGGTTTTGAACCGAAGATGTGGCGGGATTTCCTCCTGGAAAAGACCATTGATAGCCCGTGGCAAGTCCGCCAGTGGAGCTGCCAAAAAAGTGAACCACATTGCCAGGGCACACTACATTATTCTGAACAGAGACAAAAGCAACTGGTGGTGCAGTCAGTGTGGCTTGAGCACACAATACTGCTTCATAGGCATTGATACGGCCGCTGCCAAGAAGACCAGCAAAGCTGGGGTTGATGGCATCAATGTTGTCGGCGGTATTGATAATGCAGTCCATCACCTGCGCTTGAGGCAATTCAGGATTTACGGAAAGTACCAAGCCGGCAAGGCCTGCCACCATGGGCGAAGCCATGCTTGTACCACTTATGCTCGAATATGAAGGCTGGAAGGCATTGTGGTAGGTGCTCAGAATATTCGAGCCGGGAGCAGCCACATCGATCCACGTTCCAAAATTGGAAAAGCCACTCTTGCCATCACCGGCCGTAGTGCTCGCTACACTGATTACGTTGGCATAACCCGCCGGGTAAAATACCGAGCTCACATTGTCGTTGCCAGCCGCCGCTACATTCACACAACCGCGGCTGTATGCGTAATTGATGATGTTTTGGCCAGTTTGGCTGAAGCCTGATCCACCCCACGACATGTTGATGACATGCGCACCATTGTCAGCAGCCCACACCACACCAGCATAGGCATCGGTAACGAACTGTGCCTCGCTCGAGCTTTTGACTGGCATTATTTTGATGTTAAAACCGATTGAAGCCACGCCAACATTGTTGTTGGTGGCTGCCCCCACTATGCCCGCCACGTGTGTGCCATGGGTCATAGCAGCAAGGTTGGGCATGGGATTGTCATTGTCGAAGCTCACATCGTATCCTGGCACCAAGTTAGGAATCAGGTCAGGGTGGGTCACAAGGACTGCATCGTCTACAATAGCTACCTTGATATCGGTACTGCCCGTCGTGATATCCCAGGCCGCCGGGGCATTTATGGCGTACAAACCATATTGGTTGCCATTGCCAGTAGCAGGTCCTATATCATTGGGCAACAACGTAGGACGCATCACGGGTACTTGCTCAGCATACTGCACAAATGGGAGTTTTTCCAAGTCATCTATGAATTCTGCATACATTGCTTCTTCCAAAAAATGTACCTCATAAATAGCGGCCAATGCTCTGCTCTGGGCAAAATAGTAAGGCCTCCTTACTTCATGGATACCGTATTCATCTGCGATGGCTTGCCCCACCAACGATGTGAAATCAGTCAGTTCGACCACTTTGCCATTTGACCGCACATTTGCTACAGCTTCAGGTTGGGTACTTACCCACAATTTTCCAGTATAAAAAGCATCCTCAGCGCTCTGCGCCCCAACAAATTGAATGCTTCCAATTCCAAAAAATAAAACAACAGTTGAAAATATACCGATCATGTATATTCTTCTATCAAGCACGGCGTGATTCAGCATCAAGGAAATACGGTTAACGAGTTTTCTAAATTCGGCAAAATATTTGCCTCCTGAAAGGAACAAAAACTGCACTGATAGGTTGACACAAAAATATGGGCCACTCTTGGAATGCAAAGTTAGTTGGCTTAAAACAAATGCCTTGTTTCTCAAGAATTATGTAAATTTCTACCAAGTGCAGTTTCAATATCCATCTTTGCAGCCTCTTTTTTCCTCAAAAAATGGGATGCCTCTTCCGAGCCTTCATTTCTGAGCACATGCTGCTCCATTGCCTTCCAGCTTTGAATTTGATCCAAGAGGGTCCAATCATCCGGATGCAGGAGCTGCGTGTGTAGCTGCTCTTTGAGCAAGCCAAATCCGAGAGGTCCGAGGTGCAATAGGTCATCATCCCGATAAAAGCGGTAGTCCCTCAGCTCATCCATTACATATTCATATACAGGCAAATAATGAACTCCACTGAAACGCGCTTGGAGCCATTCACATAGGAGCAAGAGCCTGGCTTTGCTGCGTTGATTCATCACTGCGCCATGCCGCAAATGCCTCACAGGCGACACACTTATATAAATATGTGCATTCCGGTTGACGTGTTGAATTTCCTGAAAAGCCTCTTCCATTGCATATTTCATTTCGTCAAGCATGGCCAGTGATTTGGTAAATGCGTTTTGAGGGAGGCGGTGACAATTGTTGGCTACACGCTGCTTGATTATTTCAGTGAATATGACCGACGATCCGAACGTCACAAAAATCATGTCGGCATTGAGCAAGCGCTGTCGCAAGCGGTCGAGTCCGGCCTGTATGGCTGCAATGGCTTCATCGCGATCGGGGTGAGCCATTGAACTGTGAAAAGATGTGTGCACCCAATGTCGAGCCGATTGTTGCAAGTGCTCCTCCAAGGGCGCTTGGCCCTCAAGTGCCCACCTTACATGCTCACACAGCGAAAGCGGATTGTAAATGATCCCGGTAGGATTTACCTCAATATCATATTGCAAGGAATGCAACCAAGTGCCTGCATTTTCTGCAAAACAGCTGCCCATGGTCAAGGCTTTATGCCCAAGAGAGAGCCTTGGCCCGGTGACTGCAAAATCGATGTGTGTGAATAGTTTCATTTCCGAAAAATCGGTAAAAAATGTGGAGCCCTAAAGCCTACTTTGCCAGAAACTTCTCAAGGTCCAGAACATATTGACAGGTCCGATTGACTTCATTAAGCCAATTGCAAATTGCCTGCCTCGAGCGTGGTGCATGTATGCGGTGGTCATTCTGAAACATTATTCATCAAGTTGAACTCTAAAAGCATGGATTACTGATATATTGCAAACGTTAACGCTTGCAGGTTGATGTATTTGTTGAACAATAAAATACCTTTGCAACACAGAGAACCGCACAAACTTGCCAACTTCATTGATTCTTTACAGCAGCGGGCTGGCGTACACCTACCCGGGGGGCAGCACCATCGCATTTCCGGATTTGGGCTGCGCTGAGGGCGGACAGCTCCTCATCACGGGTGATTCTGGAAAGGGCAAGACGACGCTCTTACACCTTTTGTCAGGCCTTTTAAAAGTGCAGCAAGGCAAGGTCATATTGAGCGGCGAAGATCTTTCCAAGATGAATCAGCGCGACCTCGATCGATTTCGCGGCAAGCATGTAGGCTTGGTTTTCCAACAAGCCAGGTTCGTTCAGTCGCTGACTGTAATCCAAAATGTCATGGCATCTCAGTACTTTGGTACAGGGGGCAGCGATGAAAAGAGCGCTATGGCCTTGCTCGAAGAGCTCGACATCTCGAGGTATGCAAGCAGGTTTGCCAATCGAATGAGCGGAGGTGAACGCCAGAGACTTTCAATTGCAATGGCCTTGGCTTCGCAACCCGATTTGGTGCTGGCAGATGAACCCACATCAAGTTTGGACGATACAAATACCGATTTGGTATACCGCTTACTCGAAAAAGAATGCAGTGCTAAAGGGGTAGCCCTTGTTGTAGTAAGTCATGACAGTCGCCTAAAGGCCAAATTTAAAGAGGTGGTGCAGCTATGAATATTTTTAAAATTGGCATTCGAAACATTGTAAGCCGCCCGTTGAGCGCCATACTTACCTTAGTCATGCTTACCATGGGTGTAGCTTTGGTGTCAGTACTTTTGCAGGCAGGTAGTGCCCTTGACGAAGGCTTTCGCAAAAACATCAGGGGGATCGATATGGTGGTGGGTGCAAAAGGCAGTCCGCTCCAATTGATTCTGAGTGCCATATACCAGATCGACAATCCCACAGGCAACATTTCCCGCGGGGAAGCCCAAAAATTGGCTGGGCATCCACAGATCAAACACAGCATACAACTCGCCTACG
Source organism: Cryomorphaceae bacterium (assembly GCA_036751905.1). Taxonomy (GTDB): domain Bacteria; phylum Bacteroidota; class Bacteroidia; order Flavobacteriales_D; family Cryomorphaceae; genus T3Sed10-241. The sequence goes on along the minus strand of DAIOTP010000090.1, from coordinate 7,612 downwards.
GCGACAGCTATAAAGGACGGCGCATTGTGGGCAGTAGCCATGCCTATCCGGCTTTGTATGACTTGAAAATTGCCCATGGTCGACTTTGGGAAAAAACATTCGAAGTTACCATAGGACATCAGGTAGCCGCTGAATTTGGGCTGAAAGTAGGAGACCAATTTTACAGTGCACACGGTTTAGACAGCAGCGCTGAAGTACATGATGATTTCCCATTCACCGTTGTTGGAATATTTGAGCCTTCAGGAACTGCCCCAGACCGCTTGCTGCTCACCTCGCTTGAAAGCATCTGGGAGGTGCACCCCTCCCCCGCCGATACCCTTGGCGGCAACAAAGAAATCACCGCAATGCTGGTACAGTTCAAAAACAAAATGGGCATGCTCACACTCCCCCGCTACGTGAACAAAGAAACTTCGATGCAGGCGGCGCTGCCGTCTATTGAGATCAACCGCCTCTTTGACCTCTTCGGGATGGGCATAGCCGTACTGCGCATCCTTGCTGTGGTGATCATGCTTTTGGGAGCAATTAGTATTTTTGTTTCTATGCTCAACACCCTCAAGGACAGGGCTGAGGAAATTGCTTTGATCAGGGCCCTAGGCGCATCACGCGCACAAGTATTTGGCATGGTTCTCCTTGAATCTATCGTACTTGGAATAGCCGGTTATTTTCTGGGCCTTTTCCTGGCACATTTTGGCTTGTTTTCCATTCAGGAAATGGCAGCGAGCGATTACGGCATGCAAATTGAAGCCTGGAGTGTCATGCTGGAAGAACTTTGGCTTCTCATGGCAATTGTGTTGCTTTGCCTGTTGGCTGCCTTGCTTCCAGCAATAATTACAGTTAAAATGGATATCTCAAAAGTACTTGCAAACTATGCGCACTAAACTTCTCCTTAGCATCACCTTATTGATTTTCGGCGGAGCCTTAAGCGCCCAGACGGAAGTGAGCTGGACGACACTTATGGACATTAGCTTTAAGGACATTTATCTTGAAGAGGATGACATGTACGTGTATTTTCCGGTTTTCGGAAACAAACAGCGCTCACTTCACAGCAAAACAATAAAAATTTCTGGCTATATCATTCCAGTCGATGTAGAAACGGATCAATATGTTCTATCTGCTTACCCATTCAGCGCCTGCTTTTTTTGTGGCGCCGCAGGGCCTGAATCAGTCATGGCCATCTATTTTGGAAAAGGAAGCCGGAAGTATAAAACTGACGAGCGTGTAACGCTTACAGGAACACTGCGCCTCAATGAAACAGACGTAGATGAATTGGTGTACATTCTCGAAGATGCAAGGGAATAACACTGTAAACCAGTACTTAATATAGAGCGTTACAGCAAATGTTGCATCAGGTAAGTCCATCCAATAACCAATGCAGGACCAAAGAACCCAATAAGGAAGCCTGTAGCCCGAAAATCTGACTGTTCAAGCATTCCTGTGGCATATGCCAGTGCATTCGGAGGTGTGCTCACAGGCAGAAACAATGCGGTACTGGCTGAGAGTGCAATAGCTACAGCGGCAAATTCAGCATTGGCAGGGAGCAGCAGAATAGCCAGAGGAACAATGATCGTACTCGCGGCTGTGTTGCTCATCACATTGCTCAAAGCCATGGTAAACATGCTCAGCAGAAAAACCATAGGAATAAGGGGCAGCGATATGCCATCCAAGCCTCCAACGAACCTTTCGGCAAGTCCGGTTTCCTGTAAAGCCAATCCGAGCGCAAGTCCACCCGATACGAGCATGAGGGTATCCCATGGCATGCGTTGAAGGTCAGTGGCATTGATCACTCCACTTACTGTCAGTGAAACCAAGGGTAGCGCAGCGATTGCAGCGACCGAGAGGTTTGTAAATGGAGTTGACATCCACAAACCTACAGTGAGCAGGAGCGTTATTACCGTAATGCGCTTTGCCATTTTGCCTGGATCATCCTCCAGTTCAGTGTCGCTCACTGAAGATGCCATTTCTACTTTTCGTCGTTTTGTCGGAAAACGATAAAGCAAAAATCTCCACAAGGCAATGGTCAAAAAAATTGCAGGAAAAATGCCGTAAATCATCCACATACCAAAGCTTACCTCGGTGCCGCTCGCGTGCAAAGCACCCACTGCAATGGCATTGGCAGGCGTACCAATAATGGTACCCATGCCCCCTACGGCAGCAGCCGAAGGAATGCCCAACAAAATAGCCTTCGAAAATGGTTCCTCCTTGCCTAAGTTGCGACATAAAGGGACTACAGTAGCGAGCACCATGGCCGTGGTTGCAGTATTGCTCATGATCATTGATCCCGTCATGGTAAGCAGCATCAAGCCAAGCAGCACCATACTTGGTCGCGATGGAATACGGCTCAATAACCAGCGCAGTATGGCGGTATCCATGCGGCATTTTTTAAGGCTTTCCGCCAAAAAAAAGCCACTGAGCAGCAGCCAAATAACCGGACTGGACCAGGTGTTTACATACTTGCTCACGTCTACAGCCTCAGAATCAAGTACGGGGCTGCCGAGAAAATAGACGAGATATACCAAGATGAGAATACCTACCGCAAACGGCGGAATGGCCTCTGTAAACCAAAGACCTATAGCGAAAAACAATAAAAAAAAGACAAAAACCTGATTTTTATCGAGATCCGCAGGAGCAAAAAAATAGGTGAGCAACAAGCAGAGGGCCAAGATCCCCGTGAAGGAAGATATCCTTGCTACAAATGGGAAAAAAACTTTTCCCAGCAGCAACTGGGCGAATCGTCTGGAGTCGGCCATGGTCTAAAAAGTCGCTGCAAATATCTCAAAACTTAACTTACGTCCGTAGTCTTTTTTGCACGTCGTGCATTAAAGCTTTCCGTATGTTTTCTCATCCATGTATGAAAAGGAATCACTTCGTGACCGAAAGGTTGCCATGCCAAAGTAGTATTTGTAGCACTGAGGCGATCAATAATCGCGTTGTATTTCATAGCCTTGGCATTTCCACTGGCGGAAAGCATATTCTTAACGGCATGGTAAAAAAGTTGCTCGCGCTTGCTGAGACCGTTTTCCTCCTCCATGGCATCAAGCAAACCAAATACCTTCTTCACTACTGCTGCATCGGCACCAAGATCGGCACGTACAGCACTTTTACATGCCAAAAACAGATAACCTTTCTTTAGTTCTGTACTGAGGTCATCAAAGCGGTTGAGGGCTTCATCAATTTGATGGGTCACGGCGCCTGCATCGCCTTTATAAACGATACTCGCCGATTTGTAAAAATAAAACTGCGCGATTGCGTAGGGCATTCTCTGAAAATACTTGGACTTTACAAGTTTATCCAACCTATCTTCCAATGGCTGATACCTCTGTTCATAGAAATCGATGAGCACCTGATACTTTTCGATCAGGTAATTTTCGAATGAGGACTTCTTAACCAAATCGGATGTAGCTGCGAGGGTGGTTCTCGCATCATCGTAAAGAGCTAGATTTATGAGGGCTTCAGCCTTTTCCAGATTTAGGTTGACCATCAATTTTCTGGAGTACAGTCTCGGACTGTCTTCCACCAACTGAGTGAGCGAATTGATTTCATTCAATTCTTCATTGAAATCACCACTGATGCGGTAATGGTATACTTTAATAAGCGAGCAAATGTACCGCGGATAGGTCATTTCCCAGGGTTGATTGGCCAATTCAAGTTCTTCGATAATCCGCTCCCAGTCATTCAAGGGCTTTTCAATTCTAAGGCGGTCTGGAACCAATTTTAACTTCAAGTAGGTTTCCATTGCGAGATCGAGCACCTCCGCCTTGGCCTTTGCCTGAGCAATAAGGCTGCTGATACGGTTGCAAGATCTTAGCCCCTTTTCAGCTGTTTCATAATATTGTAAGAAGCGTAAGGCTTCCAATTCCTGGTTCACAAGTTCATATTTGCGGCTACGGCTCAGCACCTCTTCAAGCAACTTTATCGCTTCATCGCGCGCTCCACGCACGTGCAGGATATTGGCTTGTTGAATTCTTTTTGCATTATTTATTTGCGTTTTAAATGTGTTGCTAAAAAGACCCGGGCGCTCAACATTCGCACTCACCAAAAGGGTTTCGAGCAATAACTCACGCGCATCAAGCATCAATTGAGACCGCTCGACATTGGTAAGATTTTTATAAAAATCCTGATGCTCCAAATCCCCGGCAGATATTGAAGCGTTGAATTGTACGAGCTGCAGCAGCATTTGCATGAGGTCATAGTTTCGTGTTCCTGCATTTGCAAATGCCTCCACATGTAAATGAAGATACGTTCTCTCTGCTTTGTTAAGCTTTGTATACAGTTTTTTTATCTCTTTGAGTCTGTCCATAGGAACTAAAATTTCACAGTATTCTGGATGTTAAACATATGATCAAGTAATTTTGTCAACGCTCAGGAAACTAAATTACTTTTACCATGTCCAAATCATAATTTTCAATTAAAAAATTAGACGAAAGTACGGTAATTAACATAAAAACCACCTCGAATTGAGGTGGTTTTAGTAATTCTTTCAAATATTTAACAGCTATTCCACCACGAATTTCTTCGTTTCATGGAACAGAACGGAGGCGATTTCAATTACATAAACTCCGGAGGCGAGGTTTCCAAATGTCACGTTAACCACATCCGACAATCCGTCTGTTTGCCCTTGCCAAACCACCCTGCCATTCAAATCGAAAATGCGAATCCTTGCTGGGTACTCACTGTATGCGTAAGGCATTTTCAGAAATAGCTGTCCATCATAAGTGGGGTTAGGAAAGAGTACGACCATATCGCCCCCTTGGTTTTCGGTATTCACTATTGGAACCACATCGGAATAGCTGAAGCTCCCATCGAAATCAACTTGCTTCAATCGGTAATATGATATGCCAACCAAAGGATCGGGATCTATGGTGCTATATGTCAGCAGACTATTTGAATTTCCTGCCCCATTCACAAGTGCAACTTCTCTCCATTGCAGGCTTTCACCGCTGCGCTCCACGACGAAATAGTCATTGTTGATTTCGGAGGCTGTTGCCCAATGAAGGTCTACGTGGCTGCCATTGAGTTTAGCGTTGAAGTTGAGCAATTCAATGGGCAGTGGCACTACGGCGCTTGCCGAACCCAAGGCGATATAATCGCCATTACTCAAAGTTATGTTGTTAAACTGCACTACAAATCCAGAGTTAATGGTATTGGCATCAATAATTTGGGCATTCGTAAAATCTTGAGGATCAGAGTTAGAGTGCCTAAGTAGTTTCAAATCATGCACCTGAAACATGCCAGCATTGGTCAATGACGCAAAATTGATCAATAGCGTATTTCCTCCAATGGTCCCTACCCGGTTTATTCTCCACACCCTACCAGACCTTTCAATAATTCCTGCAGGAATCGAATGGTTGGAATAAGGATATGCGGCATCAAGGGGCACATTGTTGTGGCCCCAATTCATGAAGCTGTTCGTGGCTATTTGCTGTGGTGAGCGAATGCGCAGCTGCGCATTACCCTGTGCATCCATGTGTATATCATCCAGCACGTTACTTCCAGCCCCAATGCCGGCAACCTGGTTGCCAAAGTTGGTTTGAGGTGTATTGAAATTTGCAAAAGCCAGGTCCACCACTTGACGCGTATCGGAGTGCAAAGGAATGTTGAATTTTGCCGAAAGGTAATTCTCGACCAAGGTACGCCGCGCATTGTTCATTTGCGGCTCATGGAATTTGATAAACTCAGCGATATAACCAGTGAAATTTGCACCAGAAGCTACACTACTCGTTTGTGTATGAAACCGTGCTGCGTTTTCAATACCCCCAATTCCAACAGCGCCCGAGTGGGCATATAGCCTCCCGCAATTTTGTGTTTCTACACGCTCGCCCTTGCGCCCGTTCAAATACACCACCATTTTTTCCGTGGCATCTTTATCAAAATGACAACTGATGATGTAGTTTGTATTTGGCGCTATGATATGCGTTGAGGCATATCTGCGCAGAGCAACAGTAGCATAATTCTCACCCGTACCTCCTCCCCATGGTGACTCGGGGCCATCATTGTTTAGGTTCCATCCATTGAAGTGAATCCGATTACCCTCGATGTAGATGGCAAGTCCACGTGTTCCTGCCCCTTGTTCATACAGCAGCTGCCGGGTACTTACATTGGCACCAGTTCGAATCACAAAAAAGAAAGATTTTTTACCAAGAAACCCGCTCAGGTTTATCCTGTTGTGGTTGCTAACCAAATATTGATCATTGCCGTCAAAATGAAGCGTTTTGCGGCCGTTGACGAGATTGCTGGTGGTCTGCAAACGGGCCCGTGCTGCACTGTTGTTTTGAATTACATTGATATTCCAAGGAGAAAAGTTGGGTATTGTTTGCAGCAATTGGCCGTGGCTGCCTTCAAGTCGATCGGCGTCTATCCAGAGTATATTGTCAGAATCGCGCCCTACTCCTCCCGCTCCTCTCCACTCGAAGGGAGCATAATCGATAATGGTATACGTATGGATGTCGGGACTTCCGATGGTAGCATTTTCGGCATCTGTGAGTTGAAACACCACCGTTTCATCAGGTTCCGGAGTTTCGTCCGTATTGCTTACGTATATGACGGGATAGCTCAAAGTATCACGGGGTGCAAAGGTGATGGTTCCCGGATTGGCAGCACTGTAATCCACATTGGCTGTGGCTGTTGAAGATGACAAAATTTCATAATCAACCGTGACAATTTTATCACTCATCCTGTCGAGATGAACGAAAATAATGGGCTCACCCACTGCTTCGAAGCCCGCAGAATTGTCAGTAATAAAACTTGCTACCGGTTCGGGGTCGTTGTCGATGATTGTGATGGTGTGCTGCAAAATGCTGCTCCCGTCTATACCCACACCGATGAGGTTGGTGAGCCGCAACCTTACAGTTTCGTCAAACTCATCGATCTCGTCATCAATAATTGGAAAGCTTACCGTCTTTGTCGACTCACCTGGGTTGAAAGTAACGGGAAGGTATCTGCCACCTGCCGATCCAATCCACGGTGCAGGCATGGTGTAATCAATATTGTACGTTGCAGTTCCTTGAAAGGGTGAAGGCACCCGACCTACCCTTAATGAAGCCGTACCCGAGGTAGAACCTGATCTAACTACCGTTACCTCAACGGTTCCATCCCCTTCGTTCACACTTGTAGCGGCACTTGCGAAGCTCACCTTTGGCGGAGGGTCGTCATCATAAATACTGTAAACCAACGTATCGCTGAGTCCTATCATGAGCCCTGCGGTTGTATTGGAACCTTGCTCGAGGATGATCAGGAATGTTTCGGTGGCCGGATCTTCAGGGATCAAATCGTTGACAATGTAGAATGGAATTGTAGCATTGCGTTGCCCAAGAGGAAAGGTGACTCCGCCCTGCTGCACGGCATTGCTGTAGCCATAGTCCAGAGAGCGTATGGCCGTTTGATCAACAAAGCGGTAATCGACTTTAAAATTGTTGCCGGGCACCAAGGCTGGGGTAAAGTTGAGCGAGACTTGCACATTGAATAGGGTGCTGTCTGGAGCCGGATTGCTCTCCAGGCCGAAATCTTCATTGAGTGCAAAATTTACAGCAGGGCGTATCCAGCCGAAAGTAAAATATGCATCGTTAGGAAAATTGTAGTCAATTTGAAAGTGTCCGCCTATATTGGGAATTTCGCG
>DAIOTP010000089.1:0-14879 GCA_036751905.1 Cryomorphaceae bacterium | reverse complement strand
CGCAAGCCATTGATAGCTTGTTCAAGTATCCCACCAAAATCAAAGATGCCTCAGGTACTATGACCAACTGGGAAGCACTGAACTTTTACGGGGTGCCTCTGGCTGCTGCCGTTACCCTGCTGTCAAAATTGCAAAATGACGTGCGCAATGCGGAATCGGATGTACTCGGCAACTTGTTTGCTGATGTGGATGCCGCTTCCTTCAAGTTTACAGCGCTCAGAGCCATCACCATTCCGGAGAAGACCTACGTAATGGAAAATGACTCATTCAGGGCTGATGTATTCCTTGCAGCATACGACGATACCAACTTACCCGAAGTTTTCCTCTATCCCGATGGATTTAAAGCACCCCAGGACCTGACCAATATAGACGAAAGCAAATTGTTGAAAGTAGCGGTAGGGGCTGATGGATACGGTAAGCTGAGGTTGCCTGCACGCAGTGTCGGCGACAAGGAATGGGAAGGAGTTATCAAATTCCGAAACCCAACCGGTGGATTCGTTTACCACCCGTATAAAGCAAACTACGAAGTGGCCAAGCCGAACCTGGTCGTTTCACCAACAAAAATGAACGTTCTGTATCGTGGTGTTGACAACCCTGTAGCCATTTCTGTGCCAGGTGTTAGCCCAAATGCACTCACAGCAACCATTGACAATGGTGTGCTCGCAAAACAACCTGACGGATCATTTATAGTCCGTGATCTGAAAGGTGGTTCGGTAGCTAAAATTTCAGTTACTGCTGAGATCCTCGGTCAAAAGAAACCCATGGGGCAATTTGAATTCAGGGTAAAATCAGTACCTGACCCAGTAGCCGAATTTGCCGGAAAGCGAAGCAAGGACAATAGCGCCAAAAAAGCAGAGCTGACGGCTTCTTTGGGGGTTGCTGCAGTACTGGATGATTTTGTCTTTGACCTGAAGTTTCCAGTGCGGTCATTTGATTTGACCGTAATCATGGGGGGTGATGTAAAAACACTTTCCAGCAACAGCAACAGGCTTACACCTGATCAAACCGAACTGCTGAAGCAAGTGCGCAGAAACCAGACCGTTATTATTGAAAATATCCGTGCTACAGCTCCCGATGGTTCTATACGTTCCTTGGGTAGCATCAACCTGCGCGTGATTTAATTCGATCCCTTATGAAAGCCATCACCCATCTTTTTAAAATTGGAATTGTAACCGCAATAGCGGCTTGCAGTTCGTACCAAGCAAATGCACAGACCGTACTCGACGGCGCCTGGATCAAGGAGCACAACAAAACCAAAAAAGTAGTGCACTATCCCTTCATCCGTGAAGCCGATGTAATGTGGTCGCGCAGGGTGTGGCAAGACATAGACCTCAGGGAGAAGATGAACCTTCCGTTGTATTATCCGCTGGATGAGTCGAATGGAATGAAAAGTCTCTTCGCTGTGTTGAGGGATGCGTTGCTCCTCGAAGGCTCCATCACCGCCTACAGCGCGGGTGTAACGGGCCAAGAGGATGACTTCAGAACGCCCATGCTCGTGAGCGATGTGAAATTGCTGATGGAGTTTCCTGATACCACCTCAACCATGGATCCCGATACGGGTGAGATGGTTGAAGTGATACAGACCATCGAGATCAATCCTCAGGACATCACGCGTTACCGCATCAAAGAAGACTGGTTTTTTGACAAACAACGCTCAGAACGCTACATACGAATCATTGGTATCGCTCCACTCAAAGAGCGTATCAGCGAGGATGGCGAGCCCACCGGAGCCTACGAAACGCTGTTTTGGCTGTACTTTCCTGAATGCCGTTATGTATTGGCCAACTGGGACAGCTTTAACAGGTTCAACGATGCCGAGCGACGCTCATTCGATGACCTGTTCCAAAAGCGGATGTTTTCATCGCTCATCATCAAAGAAAGCAACGTGTACAACCGGCGCATCGACGATGTATATGCGGGAATGGATGCTTTGCTGAAAGCAGAGGAAATCAAAGAAAAGCTCTTTATTCTGGAGCATGACCTTTGGAGTTTTTAATTTGCGATCTCATAATTCAATTGAAAAAGGGAGCCGAATCGGTTCCCTTTTTTCTTGGCCTTTCCCTCCTCTCCTATTCACTACCTTTGCGGAAAAATTGGTCTCATAGTAGACGCTATGCTTCATGCTTAAAGTTGAAAATCTACGTTTGGCATTTGCCGAAAGGGTACTCTTCGATGGTATCCAAGTATTTATTGGTGGAAACGACAAGGTAGGCCTTGTCGGCAAAAATGGTGCGGGCAAATCGACGCTCCTCAAGATAATCCTCGGAAAAGAAAAGGCCAACGAAGGCCAAGTGATCAAGCCCAAAGATTTTACCCTGGGATACCTGCCTCAGGATTTGGATTTTCACTCCAAGCTCAGCGTGCGCGATGAGGTGATGACTGCCTTTGAGGAGTCCAGAAACCTGGAAAAAGAGTTGGACAGAATTAGCCGTGAACTGGAGCGCAGAAAAGACTACGAGAGCGAATCATATTTGAACCTCGCCGAAGAACTCAACAGGGTTTCGGTACTGCTAGGTATGTACGATGTGAACAATCAGGCCGAGGAGGTTGAAAAAGTTCTTCTCGGATTGGGCTTTACAAGAGAAGATTTTGAAAGGCCTATGGCCAACTTCAGCGGAGGATGGAAAATGCGTGTGGCCCTTGCAAAGATTCTTTTGCAAAGACCACACCTCATACTGCTCGATGAGCCAACCAACCATTTGGATATTGACTCGGTGCAGTGGCTCGAGAAATATTTAAAAAATCAAACGGGTGCTGTATTGCTGATATCGCACGACCGCGAATTTCTCGATCAGGTAACCAACCGCACACTGGAGCTGGTGAATGGAAAAGCATATGACTATCCCGCTTCCTATTCACGATTTGTTGAACTGCGGCAGGAAGTAATTCAAAGACAGCTTGAAGCCAAAAAGAACCAAGACCGGGAAATCAAACAAACCGAGCTCTTAATCAATAAGTTTCGTGCTAAGAGCAGCAAAGCATCCTTCGCGCAGAGCCTTATCAAAAAACTTGATAAGATGGATATTGTAGAGGTAGATGATGAAGAGACCTCGAGCTTTAGTTTCCGATTCAGGCCGGCACCCCGCTCAGGAAAGGTGGTGATAAAGGCCGAAGCGCTCGCCAAATACTACGACGAAAAAAAGATTTTTCAAGGATTGGAGTTTGAAGTAGCAAGAGGCGAACGCGTGGCACTCGTAGGTAAAAACGGCGCCGGCAAAACCACTTTGACAAAGGTAATTGCGGGGCTTACACCTTACAAAGGCGAATGCGAACTCGGCTACAACGTGAACCTGGGTTACTACAGCCAAAACCAAAGCGAGGAGCTCCCTCCTGACATGAGCGTACACGATGTGATTGACAATGAAGCTACCGGCGATTACCGCAAACACATCCGCTCGCTGCTGGGCACCTTCATGTTTCAAGGTGACGATGTTTTCAAAAAAGTGAAGGTGCTGTCCGGAGGTGAACGCGCGAGGCTCGCACTTTGCAAGCTCATGCTGCATGAATACAATTTCATCATTCTCGATGAGCCGACGAATCACCTTGATATGCGCGCGAAAGACGTGCTCAAGAAGGCGCTGCAACAATTTGATGGGACCTTATTGGTCGTATCACACGACCGTGATTTTCTGAAAGGCCTTACCAACAAGGTGATGGAAATAAAAGATGGCGACATGGCAGTGTATCCCGGCGATATTGCGGAATTTTTGGAAGCCAAGCAAGCTGCCAGCATCAAGGAATTCGAGTACATCCAAAAGAAGGTAGCGGCTCCAACGATCGAAAGCCATGTCAATGAAAAGGAGCGCTGGCAATTGGCCAAAAGGGTGGCAAGTCTGGAAAAAGATATAGAAAAGCTTGAGCAACAGATGGAAACCCTCAATGCCCAAGCCCTGGAGATTGATCACTCTGACATACAGTCCGTCCAGCGTTATCAACACGAATTGAAACAACTGGAACGAAAACTGGAGTCAAAAATGGAAGCATGGGAAGAGGGCTCAGCACAACTGGATGCCAACTAAGGACATGTTCGATAAAGCGACATAACTCAAATACCGTCCAAAAAGTACAGCCGGGGAGGCAGTCCGAACTCCGGCACCTCTTCCGATGTAATGTACACGGAAGTGTTGCCCTGAAAATGAACCCCTTCTACTTGACCAATGGAATTGAAGGTGCCAAGTACCATCTGTTCTTTTCGGCCACTTAAAAAGTTGTTTGGATCAACGAAATCGGAAAGTTTCCAGACGAAACTGTTGCCATTGCGGCGGTAACCAACAAGGACCACCGTATTGCCATCAGGGCTCAAATCGGCGCCACCTATACGCCCTCCTGCATTGAACCCTCCCATGAGTTCCGCATCGTGTATTCCCGCATTGTTTGCGGGTATGCGGTATAAATTGGTGCGCCGGTCAGCTCTGTGCTTCGTAAACAGATACAAATATTGATCCCGGTAAATGAGGGCCTCACAATCAAAGTTGTGCTCCTCTACATCGAATCTCTGCTGCTCTGGGTACCTGAACCGAATATGCATGTTGGCAGCCACCTCCGCGATCTGGCCCAGTGCAAAGTCAGCCAATGAAATCCTGAAAATTCCAAGGTCAGTGCGGTTGCCTTCATTGTTTCCGGTATCCGCAATATACAGGTGTTCAGGGCTCATGGCCAAGTCTTCCCAATCATTGTTGGGGGCGTTGCTCACTTGAATGGTATGATTTATCTGTGCACTGAGCCTGTCGAAGAAATACAGATTGGCTGGATTGCTGCGGTCATTGTGACCAATGAAGTGGTCGTCAAACGATGCAAGCCCCGATATTTCTCTTAAAGCATTTGGCAAATCAGCAATTGTGGTCGGTAACCGAAATGCGACAGGATAGATGCACCCCTCATTCGTATTGCTGCCAGGCATATAATTCTGTGCTGCGGGATCATCGCAATTGCCGGGTGCATCATCGTCATTGCCACATGCCGGCAGAAGGACGAATAGAGGAACAATGAACGCCACAAACCAATGTCTGCTTACCAACTTGCGTGGGACAATGAGCCAAAAAATAGCGCTGGGATATTCACACATCATTACCTACCTCTAAATTTGTGGTGATTGAATCGATTCCAATGACCCATTTTGCCAAAAGGCAGGAAATGATCCATGCAGGCAAGTTGGTTGAATTTTGTTTCAGATTGCATTCACGCGGTTTTCTTTGGCTACTGATTGAAGGGCACGTGCTTGTCGGAGTTGATCCAGAAGCTGCCCTCGGGCACCAAGGAAAATCGACAATTGCGCCACTCCATAGGTTCCCATGATAAGGGCGTGTCCATGGTCAACGGGGTAAACGAATTTGTTCCAGGCAAGAATACTGTCAGAGGCCAAGAACAAGACTGCGCCGCCAGTGATCCACCAAAAACTGGGTTTACACACCTTGCCCCAACGCTGAAGCGCCATAAGCAGCATCAGGGTTATGGCCAACGTGTAGAGCATTACAGGGGCTACCATGCCCCCTAAATTTGGCGAAAGCCGACTAAAGAAATATACCCCATACCCTACAACCAATACAAGAAGCCAACCCTGCTTTCGCAAAATAGCTTCCTCATAATCATTACGGTATGTTCGCGTGAAGGCAAAAATGTAGGCTATATGCGCTACTAAAAATGCCCCCAAACCCAGCAAAAAATAGAGTCCATCACGCTCCTGAAACATGAGCAACACATCACCCAACCAGGATGCAAACAAGCCAGCGGCAATCCATGCGGCAAAGGCGCGTGATGCAGGTGTTTTTGGTGTAAAGGCAAACCATACCATCAAATAAATAAGCAGCAAAGGCTTACTGACTGCAAGTAAGGTGGAAGCTCCGTCGGTCTGGGTCGAACCGCCTGCCCATATGTGAACAGCAAGGACAAGAACATACCCTGCAGCAGGTAGACGCTTCACTTGGAAGGCACAAATTGGTGAAAACCTGTGCGCTGCAAAACTGTAAGAGACAACGCAGACCAAAAAGCAAACAAAAGCAGCGACCACCAAGGCAACAATCCAAGCACAACAAGGAAGATGCCCAATCCAAACCCGGATGCGAACAAAGCCCTTTTACGGTCTTCGAAGACCATACCTAGCAGCATTACAGCCAGTACTACATAAGCAGCGATCAAGAGCATGAGGGCTGTGGTCATGGCTGGATGCCCCGTGTTGAACAAAAAGAGCGAAGTGATGGCCAGAATCATGATATATTGAATAAGCAGATACCAATTGAGCCCCGGGGAGATGGCCACGTCGTACTTCTGGTAGGTGGTCTTATCGACCGGCTTGGGAGGACGATAGCCGCCCAACGTGGCGGGATACCAGCCAGGAGGCATCCACACAAGCTTCACCTTGTTCCAAAACCCAGGAACTGATTTTACTTCATGCCAGAGGTTGATGAAAGGCTTGACATTGGCCATCACAGGATTAAAGGTATTCAGTGGGGTAGTAATGCCATAGGTTGGTGTCTCTTCCTCTTCCTGAAAAGTTCCAAACATGCGGTCCCAAATGATCAAGGTACCTGCGTGGTTTTTGTCGATGTATTTTGGATCGCGCCCGTGGTGCACGCGGTGGTGCGCGGGCGTATTGAAAATGTACTCAAACCAGCGGGGCATTTTTTTGATCACTTCGGTATGTATCCAAAACTGATAAAGGAGATTGAAGGCTCCCATCAACACAAACCACTCCGTCTTGAATCCCATGAGTGCCATGGGGAAGTAAAAATAAAAAGTGAACATTTTTTGAAAGGTGCTTTGGCGCAAAGCCACCGAGAGGTTGTAATCTTCACTTTGGTGATGCACTACGTGGCCAAGCCAGAAGAGATTGACCTGATGACTCATACGGTGCGCCCAGTAGTAGAAAAAATCGACTCCCAAAAAGGCGAGCACAAGCCAGTACCAGGTGTCTTCCAACGTAAATAGGGCAAAATGTGTGAAGACAAAATGGTAAGCTGCGACCGTAAAAATTTTGGCGAAAAGCCCTGTAAGCTGCTCAACAATACCACAGCTGATGTTTGAAACAGCATCATTGAGGCGATAAAGCTTTCGCTGCTGAAAATAATCATACACCACCTCAAGCGACATGAGAATAAAAAATACCGGAATGGCGAGAATTACTGGATTGAGACTTTCCACACAATTACTTTTCTCACAAAGTTAAACACTCTGCGGCGCTTCATCAAGCTGAAGGAGGCCAAATTATTGGCATCTTTGTGCCATGATCATGTACAATGTTACCGTAAATGTGGACGCCGACTGCGCTGAAAGTTGGCTGCAATGGATGCAGGCGACACATATTCCAGAGGTGCTTGCCACAGGTTTTTTTGCCGAAGCGAAAATAGCACGCATACTTGCTGAAGAAGAAGGTGGCCAAACGTACAGCGTACAGTACTTTGCTCACGACATGGCTGCCTATGAGACCTATGAGCGAGAACATGCAGCCCGCCTAAGGGCTGATCATCAGCGCCTCTACGGAAACAAAACGGCGGCTTTCAGAACCTTGCTCCACGTGATCCACCAGGCCCATGGATAATGTGAGGGCCAAGAAGCATCTCGGGCAGCATTTCCTTACGGAATACGCGATCGCGGAGCGCATTGCAAAATCAATAACACGCCACAACGGAACCAACAATGTGCTCGAAATAGGTCCTGGAACGGGTATCCTCACGCGTGCCCTTATGGCTGAAAATTTTGCTGGGCTCAAGCTCGTTGAGCTCGACGGTGAATCGGTGCGTTACCTCATGGAACGCCATCCTGAACTCACACCACATTTGATCGAAGCTGATTTTCTGCAGCTTTCACTTGAACCCATTTTTGGTGCGCAGGCCTTTGTGCTCGCTGGCAACTTTCCCTACAACATCAGCTCACAGATTCTTTTCAGGATGGTAGAGCACCAGGATCTTATCACAGAAATGGTGGGCATGTTTCAACGGGAAGTAGCCCGAAGAGTGGCCTCTCCGGAAGGATCAAAGGAATATGGGATATTGAGTGTGCTGCTTCAGGTGTATTACGACATTGATTACCTCTTTACAGTCAATGAAGGCAGCTTCAACCCGCCACCCAAAGTAAAGAGCGGTGTAATCAGGCTCAGGCGCAATGCGCGTGAAGCCCTGCCTATACCCGATGCATTTTTTCGAAAGGTGGTGAAAGCAGCATTTGGCCAAAGACGAAAAACCCTGCGCAACAGCCTGTCCGCCTTCCTCAACAACGCACCCAAACCCTTGGCGCCCGAAGTATTGGCAAAGCGTCCTGAACAGCTTTCGCCGGAGGCGCTGCTACAACTCGCTACCCAGCTCTTTCCAAAGGCAGAATTGTGATGAGGCATTTGAATCAATTGTGGTAGCTCCACGCCGAATTTCCTACTTTTGAGCTCCTTCCAAACAGGGCTTCATGCAGTTCGAACTCACAAAAGAATTTATTGAGCAACTACGCGATGATATCGCGGAGGGCCGTGACAGCCAGATACAACACGAATTTTACGACCTGCACCCAGCCGATGTCGCCGAGATATTTGACCAGCTGAAAGCCGCCGAGGCGAGCTACATTTTCAAGCTGCTTGGGCATGAAAAAGCGGCCGAAGTGATGCTGGAATTGCATGAAGACGACCGCGAAAAGTTGCTCGCCACCCTCACGTCAAAAGAAATTGCAGAGCAGGTAATCGACTACATCAACAGTGACGACGCTGCCGATGTACTTTCAGAACTGCCGGAAGACAAGAAGGCGGAAGTACTGTCGCTCATCAGTGACGAGGAGCAGCAAACCGACATCCGTGACCTGCTTCAATATGATGATGATACAGCAGGTGGCCTCATGGCCACAGAGCTCGTGAGTGTGCGAAGCTCCTGGAGCATAGCCCGCGGTATCAGAGAAATGCGCAAGCAGGCCGAAGAAGTGGATCAGGTGTACTCCATTTACGTGGTCGATGAAGCAGACCGCCTGGTGGGCATTCTGCCACTCAAAAAGTTGCTGTTCAGCTCATCGAGTATCAAAACCAAAATTTCTGAAATTTACGATGAGCGTCCACTGCGCTACGTGTTTCCTGAAACTCCAGCGGAGGAATGCTCCAAAATGATGGAAAAATACGACCTCGTAGCCATGCCTGTGGTGGACCATGACATGACCTTGCTCGGCCGCATCACCATCGATGATGTGGTAGACTTCATCAAAGAGGAAGCCGAGCGCGATTACCAATTGGCTTCAGGTATTTCAGAATCGGTGGAGGCAAGTGATACGGTATGGTTGCTCTCGCGCGCACGCCTGCCATGGCTGCTTATAGGTCTTTTTGGCGGAATGATGGTATCACAGGTCATTGGCAGCTTCGAAGCACAACTGGAAGAAGTAGCCATTTTGGTAATATTTATGCCCCTCATTGCGGCCATGGCAGGCAATGTGGGCGTGCAATCATCGGCCATTGTAGTGCAGGGACTGGCCGCCAATACCTTGAGCACTTCGACCATTTTTAGCAGGCTGTTCAAGGAGTTCCTGGTGGCCCTGTTTAATGGGCTCATCTGCGGACTTACCATATTCGCATACAGCCTGATATTCGAACGCAATTTGGCCTTGAGTTACACGGTGGGTATTTCATTGCTTACTGTCATCATTGTGGCCGCCCTATTTGGCACGCTTGTGCCACTTACACTTGAAAAATTAAAGATTGACCCTGCGCTTGCTACGGGACCATTCATCACCACAAGCAATGACATCATTGGGCTGACAGTATACTTCAATTTTGCCAAATACTTCTTTGGATTATGAAGCGGGTTCTTTTTCTGGATTCGGTGCATCCCACGCTCGATGAGGCGCTTGGAGCAGGTGGCTACAGTTGTGAACATGACCATGTATGCACCCGAGAAGCCTTGCTGGGCAAAATCGGGGATTATACTGGCCTCGTGATTCGAAGCCGCTTGCCTGTAGATGAGCAATTGCTCAACGCTGCAGTGAGGCTCAAGTGGATTGCGCGTTCAGGTTCAGGTCTTGAAAATATAGACCTTGCTGCAGCAAAAAAACGAGATATCCACGTGTACAGCTCGCCGGAAGGCAACCGCGATGCCGTGGCTGAGCACGCTACGGGCATGTTGCTGTCCCTTTTTAATGGCTTACACCGGGCCGATTTGCAAGTACGCATGGGGCTATGGGACCGGGAAGGCAACAGGGGTGTGGAGCTGTCAGGCCGCACTGTGGGCATCATCGGCTACGGCTACATGGGAGCAGCATTTGCCGAAAGGCTGCAAGGCTTCAGGTGCCGTGTAATGGCCTACGACAAGTACAAACATGGATTTCAAAGTCCATGGGTAGAAGCCGTAAGTTTGCATACTGTGCAACAGCAGGCAGATGTAATCAGCCTGCACCTTCCCCTGAGCGTGGAAACCCAAAAGTTTGTCAATGAAGATTTTATTGCCGCCATGGCCAAGCCATTTTACCTCATCAATACGGCAAGGGGGCAGCATGTTGATACCGATGCCTTGGTGCGTGGCCTCGAAAGCGGCAAAGTACTCGGGGCCTGCCTTGATGTGCTCGAGTTTGAAAAACGCTCTCTTGAAGGATTGGAATCTGGAGTTCCAGAGGCGCTGCAGTACCTGCAGAAAAGCCCTAAAGTAATACTGAGCCCTCATGTGGCCGGCTGGACTGCGGAAAGCTACTACAAGTTATCGAGTGTTTTGGCACAAAAAATACTCAATGCTGAAGGGCAATAGCCAGTATTATTGCTCCCGGATAGTTCTGCGCAAATGCGCCATCTGAACGGCCGCTACAGCCGCTTCAACCCCTTTGTTGCCATGCTGTCCACCCGAACGTGCACGCGCCTGCTCGATCGTATCATCGGTGAGGACGCAGAATATAACCGGTATCCCCGTTGTGATGGCCACGTCTTTACACCCTTGCGCAACAGCCTGACACACAAATTCAAAATGCCGCGTTTCGCCTTGAATCACCGAGCCTATGGCTACAATGGCGTCAACCTTGCCTGCCTCGGCCAGCCAAAGGGCAGCCGTGGGGAGCTCGAAGCTACCGGGTACGGGGTAGCTGAGCACATCTTCACGGTGCACACCAAGTTCGAGCAGGGTGTCCTGGGCACCACTGCGCAAAGCATGGGTGATTTCCTCATTCCATGACGATGTGACAATGCCAATGCGAAAGCCCTCACCAGAAGGGAGGGCTTTGCTGTCAAATTGTGATAAATTCTTGCCTGCTGTAGCCATATCAACCTCCTACCCGGGCTATGTATGACTCTATGTTGCGGGCTTCTGTGCTGTTGGGAAAGTTCTCCTTTATTCTCTTGTAGTTGGCAAGGGCTTTTTCAAATTGCCCCATATCCTCTTGTACAAGGCCAAGCTTTTTCAAATATACGGGTGCGGTGAGCGGATTGTTGGAGTGGCTTATGGCACGTTCAAAGTGCTTCACTGCTTCCGACATGTTGCCCAATTCCACGTAAGCATCGCCCATGGCTCCGCGTGAAACCGCTCCAAGCATGTGGTCATTCAGGTCAGCTTTGCCAAGATAGCTTATGGCGCGCTCAAAGTCGCCCATGCGGTAGTAAATGATGCCTGCATAATACGCGGCCATTTCACCCGCCTGGGTGCTGCTGTACTCGTCGGCAATGTATTCAAAGCCGTAGTACGCATCATCACCAACCAATGCTTTTTGCAGGCTGTCTATCTCAAACCAATACTCTGCTTTCCAAAGCAACTCCATCCCTTCCTCGTTTTTTGGGAAAAGATAGAGGCGCGTTACCGCAAAATAGCCTCCGAAGAGCACGAGGATGATCGCTCCTATGACGAGGATTACCTTGCTGTTGTCTTCAACGTATTGTTCTGTTTTTGAATAAACCTGCTGTACATCAACAATAGGGTCTTCAGTGGTGTTTTTTTTCTTGGCCATTGCCGCGTCTTAAATTCAAGGCGCAAAAATAGACTTTTTATTTTTTCAAAGCCCGTCTATTTCAAATTTGCATTTTAAGACCATCCGAAAGCCCCTTTTTGTTCATAAGGCAAGCTGTAATTGCTGTGCCAGCATGGCACGCTTGCGTAACTTTGCAAAGCCTTTATGCAACTCACAGAAATAAGTCTTTTAAACTTTAAGAATTATCCCGAAGCCCAGTTGAGCTTCTGTCCACACGTCAATATATTCACCGGACTCAATGGACAGGGAAAAACGAATTTGCTCGATGCAGTACACTATTTGAGTACATGCAAAAGCTACTTCAATCCCATTGACAGCCAGAACATCCTGCACGGACAGGAATTTTTTGTAGTGGAAGGCTGCTTCGTCAATGGACATGGCCACGACAGGATATACTGCGGGGTAAAGCGCGGCCAAAAAAAAGTATTCCGAAAAAACAAAGAAGAATATGAAAGGCTGGCGGAGCACATTGGCCAATTTCCGGCAGTGGTCATCTCGCCCTATGACAAGGACTTGATCAGTGAAGGCAGCGACATGCGCCGTAAATTTATGGACAGCATCATAAGCCAATACAACAGACCTTACCTCGATGCACTGCTTGATTACAACCGTGTACTGGCCCAGCGCAATAGCTTGTTGCGTTATTTTTGGGAAAACCGTTGCTTCGACGGTGACAACCTCGAGGTTTGGAACATACAGCTGTGCGAACTGGCGCAGCGCATTCACACCGAAAGGTCATCGTTTATAGCCGACTTCTCCCCTATTTTTGAACACCACTATGCCGCCATTAGCGGGGGCGCTGAAGAGGTAGGCATACGCTACAAAAGCGACCTGGAAGCAGCCGATTTTGCAGAAGCACTCGCCCAGAGCCTTGAAAAAGACAGACGCAGCCAATACACCACTGTAGGCACGCACAAAGACGATCTCAAGTTTCACATCGGCGGGCACCCACTCAAAAAATTTGGTTCGCAAGGCCAGCAAAAAACCTTTTTGATCGCACTGAAATTGGCGCAGTTTGATCTCATCAAAAGTGCCACAGGCAAGGTACCCGTGCTGCTTCTCGACGACATTTTTGACAAAATAGATGATGTGAGGGTACAACACCTCATGCATTTGGTGAACGGTGGCAATTTTGGACAAATCTTTATCACCGATACCCATGCCATGCGCATACACGACATTTTCAGCATCAACGCCGAAAGCGTCAGGGTATTCGAAGTAAACAACGGAAAAGTATATGCAGCGCAAGAACAATGAAGAAAGCCTGGACGCCGTAATTGACCGGCTGTTGAGGGCATACGGCCTGGAAGACGGCTACTACGCTGCGGCCATATCTACCTTCTGGGAAAAAATGATGGGCCCTTCGGTTGCCAAACGCACCACCACCATCCAACTTGAAAAAGGGGTATTGAGTATCCACCTCGACTCCCCTACTTTGCGTCAGGAGTTGAGCTTTGCCAAAGACAAAATTGCGGCACGCATCAACGAGGAGCTCGGATACAGGTTGGTAAAGGAAGTACGCCTGCGGTAAAAAAAAACCACCAGGCAAAGCCCGATGGTTTCAGATCGTTGCACTGCATTCAGTACGCTTAGCCAACAATTTCTCTACCTGAGAAGTGAAAACTGCTTTCTATTTCTGCATTCTCATCACTATCAGAACCGTGCACCGCATTTTTTGCTTTGCTTTCAGCGTATAGTTTGCGGATGGTTCCCTCTTCGGCTTCGCTGGGATCGGTGGCCCCTATGAGTTTGCGGAAGTCGGCAACTGCATTGTCTTTTTCAAGAATGGCCGCTACGATGGGGCCGGAAATCATGTAGTCCACAAGCTCTCCAAAAAATGGTCGGTGGCTATGAACAGCATAGAAAGTTTCGGCATCCTTGCGGCTGAGGCGTGTAAACTTCATTGCTTTGATGGCGAAGCCGGCATCGGTGATCATAGCGAGGATGTGACCGATGTGGTTGGCTTCAACTGCATCGGGTTTTATCATCGTAAAAGTTCTGTTGGTAGCCATTGTCAATGGTTTTTTGAATTTCGTTTTTTGTAAAATCGGCGCAAAGGTAGCATTCTTTCGCTGAGCTCCGGTCAAAAGCGGCGCTGCGCAGATTATTTAACGGGGTATTTGCCCAACAGCATTTTCTGAAAAACATGCTTGGGCAAAATGCGGTTGAGTGAAATACTGAGGCGCTGCAGGAATGTGGCAGCCGGATAGCGCATCTTGGGGTTGGGTGATTGTATAATTTTCCAAATGATGGTTGCCACTTTCTCAGGATCCTGGGCCTTGGCTACTTCAGCACTTATGTGCTTGTAATTGTATTGAAAGGGTACGAAATAAGGAGAGTTTTCAAGCCTGGCCTGTGCGGCTACGAGGCGGCTGTTGTTGATGTTGGTACGCACATCGCCGGGCTGCACTATGCTCACGCGGATGCGGGCAGGTGAGAGCTCCATGCGCAATGTTTCTGAAAAGCTGTCCAAAGCGCTTTTGCTTGCGCAGTACACCCCCCGGAAGGGCAGGCCAAACTCGCCTGCGATGCTCGAAATATTTACAATCCAGCCACCGCCCTGCTTCCGCATTACAGGCACCACAGCACGGCAGCATTGCAAAACGCCAAAAACATTGGTTTGGAAAACAGTGCTTATTTCCTCGGTGGTTGCATCCTCCACAGCACCGGCAAAACCCACTCCCGCATTGTTGACCAGCACATCAATGCGCCCTTCAATTTGTAAGATATACTGGATAGCATCCGAAATGCTTTGGGGGTCGTGCACGTCAAGCCGCACGAGCGAAACACCATCTCTTTTTTCACCATGCGCAGCACTGCGGCTGGTACCGTATACTTTGCAAGCCTTGCTTTGCAGAAGCTTACAGGTCGCCAAACCGATGCCTGATGAACCTCCCGTGACAAGTACTACTTTTTGCGCCATGGTGAAAAAAAAGTGGGCAAGCTACTCACATCGCACCGCTACAACCACATACCCTTGC
>DAIOTP010000088.1:0-15307 GCA_036751905.1 Cryomorphaceae bacterium | reverse complement strand
CAGAGTTGAACAGACCCCAACGCTGGAAAGTACCTGAAGCACCCTCTACAGTTACATTGATGCCCACGGGCGTACCAGTGCCCACGCAGAAGCTGCGGTTGCCGGTGAATACCAAAGTACCTCCGCTGGCAGTGCACACAGGTTCTTCACCACATGCTACACATGCCCCAAAGCATACCGTGTCAAATGTGGTATCAGTTGAAGGGCCGGTAGCAGTGCGGTTGAAGCCTCCGAAACCATCGTCGCTTCCGCATGCTTCGGGAACCGACTCTGCGCCGTCAAATGAAGAACCGTTGAGGTACTTCCACAGTATGGTGCTGCCTTCTTCAATTGAAGCGGTGAAGCTGTAAATGCCATTGCCCTGAGCGCTCATGGCAGTAGGAGTAAATCCATTGAAATTGCCTGCGATAAACAAACCTGCTGAATCAACCTCAATTTGTGATGCATCCACGCTGAAGGTCACATTGTAGAAATCGCCAAGCGCAACGCATGGTGCACATGAACCATAGCATACCAGGTCAGTCGTAGTATCCGCATTGGGTACCAACAACACCCTGTTGCCGAAATCGCCACTTGCGCAAGCGCCTGAAGGACTCTCAAAGGCATCACCGTTCCTAAACTTGTATTGGATGGTGTTGCCCGAAATCAAACTTACGGTGTACGTATAAATTCCATTGCCCTGATCAACCATTGGCGTCTTTTCAAAACTGTTAAAAGTACCAGAGATGCTCACTCCGCCATTTTCCACATCGATGGTTTGCTGGCTCATATCCACCTGGAAGGTTACATCAACCTCACCAACCGACGTAGGGCACGCACTGCATGAGCTGTAGCACACCAGGTCGAGGGCAGCATCCTCAGCAGGCACCGCAAGTACACGGTTGCCAAAATCGCCGGTTGCACAAGCGCCTGCAGGGCTTTCAAAACCATTGCCGTTGCGGAACTTGTACTGAACGTTCGATCCTGATTCAAGGCTTACGGTCACAGCATACACGCCGCTTCCCTGATCAGCCATAGGCAGTTTGTCAAAGCCGTTGAATGTTCCCGAAAGGCTTACTCCACCATTGGCTACATCAATCACCTGCAGGCTCATGTCCACTTGGAAAGTAATGTTCACCGGGTCGCCGGGTTCCACTGCTGGGGCGCAATTTTCGCATGCTGACCAACAGACTGGGTCAAGAACAGCAGTTTCAGCTGTTACCGACAGCGCTCGGTTATCGCTGAAAGGTGCCTGGCATCCGCCTCCTACACTTTCGGCACCTGCGCTCCAATCGTTGCCCAATACATATTTGTACTGAAGCTCTGTACCCACGGCTATGGTTTCGGTATAGCTCCAAATCCCATCGCCTTCATTGGTCATGGCGCGGGCTGAAGGCGTCCATGTATTCGTGGCAAAAGAGCCAGCCAAATGCATACCACTGGCTGAAATGGTGCCGGCAAAATCCGACATGTTGACACGGAATGTGACTTGCACATCCTGTGCATGTAAGCCGGTGATGCCCAACAGCATACCGACCATAAATAGAACAGTTCTCATTTTTCTGATTTTTTAATGAAAGGTTAAACACGAAAGTAAGTGTGCAATTTACACTAATTGGCGTAAAAACAAAAAAAATTCACCATCAAAATAGAGTTAATAGACCCAAATCATTGATTCGTAGATAAAATAATTTCATTGGTAGAATGTAAACTCCACTTGTTAGATTTGCCCTGTGAAATACCGGTTAAAACACGCACTGAAAGGACACGCGGCCGCCGTGTACACCCTGCTGTACCACAAGAAAACCAATGGTTTTTTTTCAGGTGGATCTGATGGCCACGTAGGGCTGTGGGACGTGGAAGCGGGCGCATCCCAATCCTTAATGATCAATGTGGGAAAACCCATTTTCTCATTGCTTCAATTCGATGAACTTTTAATAATTGGGCAAAACGAAGGCGGCATCCATATCGTGGATGTATCCGCAAAAAAAGAAGTTAGGCATTTGCTCTACCACAGCAAAGGCGTGTTTGACCTCTTGCACATTCCTAAAGAACAAGTAGTTCTAAGCGCTGGCGGCGACGGAAAGCTCATTCTATGGGATGCCAATGATTTCAAAGTCTTGCTCAGCCTCGAGGTGTCGGCCATGAAGTTGCGTTGCTTGCATTTGAGCCAGGATGGCAATACAGTGTGGACAGGCAGCAGCGACGGTTTCATACGCGTATTTGATTCACGTTATTTCAATGAGCTTTGGAAATTGAAAGCGCACGAAGGCGGTGTTTACAGCCTTCAACCTTTGCACAACGGCGGCTGGATGAGCGGAGGCCGCGACGGTCACCTCCGCTTTTGGAACATGGGCACCGAAGGTCCTGAAGAAGATACTTCACGCGCCATCCCGGCCCATAATTTCGCCATTTACGGCATAGCTGCCCACCCCTCTGGTACCGAATGGGCCACTGCCAGCCGTGATAAAACTGTGAAAGTGTGGCAAGCGGATCACATGCTGCAACCCCAGCGCCTGGGATTCAAGCAAGGCGGGCACAGCCACTCCGTGAATGCCGTCAAGTATTCGCCTTGCGGCAAATGGCTCATCAGCGCTGGCGACGACCGTCAGGTCCTCGTATGGGAACCGCAGGGACCCGGCGATCCGGTTTAAGCACTCAACACGCTGCGCCAGCTCGACTGGTCTTTCAGCAACTCAATCGAGCTCCATGATCGTGAGCCCACTCCGCAGCTTCGGAGCCACCCATGTGCTCTTGGGAGGCATGATGCCGCCTACATCGGCCACAGCAAAGAGCGCGTCGGCATTGACCGGAAATAGAGTGAACAACACACTGGCTCCACCCTTGTCTATGGTCTGGATAAATGGATCAAGGTCCAGGTTGCCCGGAATGAATTGTATTCTTGGGTCAGTTTTTTCATCGACAATCCCAAGGCAAGGTTTGAGTATTTTTTCAGAAAGGATGGCCGCATCAAGCCGTTCTACTTCATTGTGGGCATGGAGTGGCTGCCTGAGGCGCAGCGTGTACCAGCCATTTCGCAGGCGCATACCCCAGAGGCGGGCCTCATCAGGCAGGCAGCAGGTACCACAAGGTGTCACAACAAACTCTTGTTTGAGTTTTTCCAGAAATGCTTCCTGATCAAAATCAAGGCCCAAATTGAGCAGCCTGTGAAAAGGCTTGATCAGCAATTGCTCCGAAGGGATGATCAGCGAAAGCACGCAATTGTGCATGGCATCGGGGTGTCCTCCCGCTTCGCGCCTTCTTTGGCCCAATAGCGCTGAACTGGCCATGCGGTGATGCCCATCAGCGATGTAGAGGTGCGGAACATGGGCGAAGGCAGCGCTTATTTTGCCCTGTATTTCAGTATCGGTGATGCTCCACAACTGATGGCGGTGCCGGTCGGTGGTGCTGAAATCACAATCGGGACGCCGGGCCTGCTGTGCCGCAAGCAGTGCCTGAAGTTCAGCAATATTTTCACGGTAAGTGAGCAACACCGGTTCTGCATTAAAGTTGCACGTGTCCAGGTAAGTACAAAACGTTTGTTCTCGGGCAGTGAGGGTGTGCTCGTGAATTTTTACCCGCCCCCCGGCGTAATCATCAATCGACACCCCACATATCAGCCCGGTAAAACTGGCTTCGGGCGTATCCTGCCGATAAATATAAAATGAGGCCAGCTCATCCGCTTTGAGTATGCCTTCACGGCAAAATTGCTCATAGCGGCCCCGCACCTTGCGGAAGCGTTCCACACTGTTGGGCTTGGTACGTTTTGGAGCGCCATGCTCAGGGTTGATGATGTGGATAAAGCTGAATGGATTCTCGTTGAGCTTGCGCTGGAGTGCTGTAGCACCATAACTTACATATGAGCGCGAAGCCACGAGGTGGGCGAGGTGTGCCGGAGGCCGCACTGCCTTGAAGGGTTGAATGTGAACCATAATGGAGCGGATGCTGCGCGAAAATACACAAATGCGGCAAAGACAACGGCCCAGGCATCATTTGCGGACGAGAGGCTCCCCGAGGAAGTGCCGGGCTATGCCCAAAGGCCTGAATATATACCGCTTCTTGAGGCGATGCTCCCCAGCCCGTCGGGCTATGTCGCGCAAGGTTTCCAACACCTTTTCCAAATACTTGCCTTTGTTGACCATCACGCATTCGCAAAGCACCGCATGGCCTGCATCAGTAATCTCTGAACGCGTGGCCAATCCCGTTTTGTTGAGGTGGTCGAGCACCTGTGTGGCCCAAATTACGGGTACATGCGCCGACTCGCATATCCACAATATTTCTTCCTGAATCTCGCCCATGCGCTCAAATCCAATTTCTACTGCAAGGTCGCCGCGGGCTATCATCACACCAAAAGCAGGGCGCTTCATGCCCTCAAGCAGCAGTTGCGGAAGGTTGCGCACTGCATCCGGCGTTTCGATTTTCAGAATTAAGGCTGGTGGCTGAGCAGTAATTTTTGCCATATGCTGCTCAAGCAAGGCCAAGTGCACCGCACTTCCTACAAAACTGTAACCCACCATATCTGCATGCGCACATACAAATGGAAGGCACTCCACATCGTAGTGTGTCAATGGGGCCAATGCCAAAAAACTATCTGGAAAGTTGATGCCTTTTCCCGCCTTGATGCGCCGCTTGTCGCTGGCTATGCGCAATATGCGGATACCGACATTGCCATTGCTCAGCTCCAACACCCGCGCTTTGATGGTACCATCGTCAATGTACACGCGTTCCCCAACCTTGAGTTTGTCGAGGATGTGCGGTTCATTTGGGCTTATCACCACTTCTTCTTTTCCAAATCCCTTTTTGCTGTAAGCAAGCCATATCAGCTGTCCTTCCTTCACTTTGACTTCGCCTGCTTTGTGGCCTTTTCCCAGTAGCACTGTCCGAATTTTCGGCCCGGCGAGATCCATATACACCTTACAAGGAATGCCCGTTTCAGCGCTTGCCCTGCGCAATTGCCGCACCATGGCTGCCCAAACATCTGGATTGTCATGGGCACAATTGATTCGGGCTATGCCCATACCTTGCTTCAACAGTGATTTGACTTTATCAAAATCATCGGCCATACCGGTTTCAAAAGTTACCATGTATGCGGGCTCCTTTTCACTTGGATACTGCCCGAAGAGTTGCTTGCGCTTTTCATGCTTCAGCTGCTGACTGCGGGCGTAGGTGCAGGTTTCCCGTTGGGCATCGGTATAGGTTTGCCCAAGCAGTTCGAGAATGGCCTGCACTTGTGCACGTATGTGCCCTTCAGAACTGGCAAGTGACGAAAGTCCGGATGCGTGCAGCTTGTCTTGAAGGCCGCGCATGTCCTCACTGCGCAGGCTGAGGTAGTGAAGCAAATTGCGCGCGCTCGCATACTGCAAGGGGTGCAATTCGTGGTACATGACAAGAACCCCGTCTGCCTTTTGAACCATGGTGTGCTCCAGTTGCAGCAGTTCTTCACGAATGGAGTCAAGATGCTGCAAGTTTCGATGCTCAACACTTTGAATTTCGGAATTTTTCATGGTACAAATGTGGTGAGAAATTGACTTCAAAGATCGAATTCAATCGCCTTTTTCAATGCCCGTGCATGTACTTTTTCAGCCAATATCCCCTTCCTTTTCCCTTTTTTCGCCCTATACTTCGCCTGTACAGAAATACTGCCAATCCATGGGACATAGCTCCATTCTCTTAACACAAACCATTGTCGTACCGCAGTCATGCCGTAGTAATACCGTAGTCGTACCGCTTTGGTAGCGCTATGCAGCCGCTTTTGTACCGCTTTGCTACCGTAAAAGATAAAGGCCAAATGGCATTGATTTCTATTCTTGAATGAGAATAAACAATTGGTGCACAGAAGTCCTAGAGCAAGGCCATAGCTTCCCAAAAGGTGCACATACAGTTTAGGATTACATCCAAATCATGGACTCAGCTTGGCCCAGTCTCATTGAAGTACCCAAGCCCAATTACTTGGAGCAACTTCTTGACAACCGGAGGTGACATATGCTGATCAGCGCTAACATCAAATGCCCTCCAGTGAATCATACCTGAACTGCACACCCAGCTGCTGCTTCGACCACTCTCCTTCCACACATTTGCCATGGCTTTTATCATTTTCATCAAAGTGTGGCAATGGCAGGCCCATACTGCGTGCCGCCTCCGCATAAAATGTTTCCTTGGCGGGGTGCGCAGCGGCTACGGCATGGTATATCAACGCAGCAGGAGCGCGCTCCACCACAGCGCAGGTCAAGGTCACAAGGTCGTCAAGGTGCACGAGATTCACGGGATGCAACCTTCCTTTGAGCCCGCTTCGCCCGGCCATAAAGCGCCCGGGATGCCTTCCTGGGCCAATGAGCCCTGCCGGTCTAATTACGCTGCACCGACCCAAGAAGCTTTGCGCAAAATAGTGTTCAGCCCACAACAAAACCTCACCCGAAGCCGTATCGGGCGCGGGGAGGCTGTGCTCATCAACCACAAGCTGGCTTTCGCCAAAAACACCTGTGCTCGATATGAATACCAGGTGCTGAAGCTGTTCCGAAGCTGCATACTTCTCAGCTACCGCTCTCATTTTGTTCTGGTAATCGGCAGCTGCCCCGCCACTGCGCATGCCTGGAGGAATGTTAAGCACCAGCACCTCTGCATCCAACAGGGCTGCGCCCGCAGCTGCGGTAGCATCCCATATTTCACCAAGACTTAAAGCATGTGCTTCGATCCCCATTTGCCGCACCACTTCTGCAGCATCAGGCGACTGCTTGCTGCCTTTCACTTCATGCTTTTTGCGCAGCACTTCAGCCAGCGGCAAGCCAAACCATCCCAAGCCAATGATGCTAATCTTCATGTTCTTCCAATTCAAAACTGAGGTTTCCATCTACAAGACGTATATGCCTGGTGCGCAAAAAACCGCACATAAGGTGATGCTGCGAAAGGACTTGAGGGCTGCCCAAAGCCCAGGGACCGTCGCCGGCAATCAAGAGAATGTTGGGCACCATTTTAAAAGCAAGGTCGAGGTGGTGGGTGCTGAAAAGGATGGTTTTGCCATGGACAGTGGCGAGCTTGCGCAAAAGTTTAAGCAAATCAATGGCACTGGGCAGGTCAAGGTGGGTGGTGGGCTCATCCAGCAGCATGATGGGTGCATCCTGCGCCAACATTTTGGCAACCATAGCTTTTTGGAATTCGCCATCACTGAGGTTATTTATTTGATTTTGCCCAAGGTGGCTAATGCCAACCGTGTGTAAGGCCTCATCAATGGCACTGTGGTCTCTCGAATCCAACCTGCCCCAGAAACCTGTATGTGGCTGCCTGCCCAAGGCCACCAATTCGCGGGCCGTGAGGCCATCAGGGCGCGCATAATTGCGGAAGAGGGCCGCAAGCTGTCGGGGTCGCTCCTCCATCGGAATTTGCGGAAGCGGCCTACCCTGCACGGTGATGTGGCCCGCGAGGGGCTTTTGCAATCCACTGAGCACCCGCAGCAAAGTGCTTTTGCCTGCACCATTGGCACCAATCAGCGCAAGCAGTTGGCCCTTTTTGAGCCCGAGATCAAGGCTTTGCACCAATGTGCGGTGCACAGCGCCTTTGCCCTGATAACCAATTGACAGTTGTGTGACTTCGAGTACGCTCATATCAACCATTTTTTGCGCCTTGCAGCAAATATGAGGTAAACCACCACCGGAGCCCCCATCAAGGCGCATACCGTGTTGAGGGGCAAACTTGTATCCGCAAAGGGCCGCCGGGCTATAAGGTCACAAAGCAAAGCGAGTACGGCTCCGGCAAGTACGCTGAGCGGAAGCACTACTTCATGGCCCACTTTGCCACTGAGCATGCGTGCTATGTGCGGAGCTGTGAGCCCAACGAATGCGATGGGTCCGCAAAAGGCGGTAACTACTCCTGTCAAAACCCCCGTAATGAGCATAATGCCTATGCGCAAACGGCCTACATGTATGCCCATGCTCCGCGCGTGCATTTCGCCAAGCAGCAGTGCATTGAGTGGTTTGATGAGCAAAAGGGAGAATACCATGGCCAAAGCCAGAGGCGAGGCATACAGCCACATTTGCGGAAGCGAAATCCCCGTAAAGCTCCCCATGCCCCAAAACACAAAGGCCTTGAGGCTGGCATCGTCGGCCATGGTTTGTAGCACGCCCACTGCCGCCGAGGTAAAAAAGCCCAGCATGAGGCCCACAATCAGTACGGTGGTCACATCAACGAAGCGGCGGGCCACCCCCAAAAGCAAAATCAACACGGCACTTGAACCGATTATAGCGGCCACGATGCCCGCATATGGACCCATGAAAGCACCCCCGCCTCCGAGCATTACCATAGCCACCGCCAGCGACGCCCCCGTACTGAGCCCCAGCACAGATGGACCTGCCAATGGATTTCGAAAAAGGGTTTGCATCAACAAGCCCGCCACGGCAAGTGAAGCTCCTCCGAGCAGCGCAGTGAAAGTGCGCGGAAGGCGCAGCTTGAGCACGATGGCCCGGTGCAAATCCGGTGCATCACCATGCACCAAGGCATGCCACACTTCAAGCGGCTTCAATGGCACCGAACCCAAACTTAGGCTCAGCACACACAACACGATCAGCAACAGCAAGAGCCCAGTGGCAATACGCATGCCGGCAAAGGTAACATGGCCAGAAGGAATAACCGAGGGCTCCAGGACCAAGTGCCAATCTGAATGCCAAACCCATGTTCAGGCATAGGCCGCTATTGGGCAGTATTATGACTTTACATCGACCACCACAGGCCTGAAGTAGGTGTACTCATGCTCCGGCATTAAACCGGGGTGGATGATTGACACGAGGTCGGCGAGGATGACCTCGGGCTCCATGACGGCAGCTCCAAAATAATCACTTTGGTAGGTGTTGCACACAAAAACCTGACCCTGTTTGAAAGCATTGATGGTGGCATACTCCGGAGCTATGCTGAGCAGTTGTGACAAAGTGAATTCCTCCCTGCTGGAAACAATGAGGCCCCAATAATCGGCTGTGTTGAGGGTGCTGAGCACACTCTCAAAATCAAGCTCTGTATTGCCCTGACCTTCAATGTGTTCAAAAGCATATACTGCTCCCGCATCGCGTATGAATTGTGCCACAAAACTGGCATTGCCCGGGGTAAACCATGTGCGCTCATATTTGCTTCCGCTAAAAACAGTGGGCTTGTGCGGTGCTGAGGCGGCCTGCTCTTGTACCTCCTTGTAGCGCTTTTCAATTCCTTTAAAAATGGCTTCGGCCTCCTCGTACCTGTCGAGCATAATGCCGATGAGCTTGATCCACTCCGCCCTGCCGAGTGGAGTGCTTTCCTTGTACTCCATGTTGAGCACCAATGGAAGCCCGGCCTCTATCACTTTGGTATAGTTTGCATTGCCAAAAATATAGGCCATCACCACATCCGGATTGCACATCAGCACGCGTTCCATATCGAGGCCATCGCCACCGGCAATTTCAAGGGTGGTACCAGCATCCCATTGTGCCTTAACACGCTCATCGGTTACCCGGTTGGCATAGCTTACACCTACTATGGCTTCGTGCGCATCCATATGGGCAAAAAAGGGTACAAAGGTGGTACTGTTGAGTGCTGCGCGCTGTACCGGAATTTGTATAGCCGTATAGCTATGTGTAGTGTTGAGCGAATTTCTCGAAAAGCGGTACGTGCCCATAAGCACAGCCGTGTCCTGCGGATTGCGTACCTCGACCAGATAGCCATCACTGAGGCGTTCTATGCGCAGCCCCGATGCATGGCTCACTTCAAGAGTGCCCGGTGCATTACGCACGAAGGCAGGATCGCTGCCTCCACCTGAACACGACGCCACGAGCACTGCCAAGGCCGCGACAACAATGGGGTAAAACGAAAAAACACGTTTTGTCGTGATAAAAAATAATTTGCTCATAATCGTTGTTTATTTCTGTACAATGGGCTGGTTCCACTTCTTGATATCTTCGCCCTCCTTTACACCATCGAGCACTTCTACCCTGATGCCATCTGACAGGCCCAGGCGTACATTGCGGCGTTCAAAGCGCTGCTCACCGATGGCCACTTCCACGTATGCAATGCTGTCTCCCTCATATTGCACGAGGCTTTCACTGATGCTGAGCACATTGTCACGGCGGTCGAGCACCACATTGGCATTGGCGCTGTAGCCTGCCCTGATAAACTGGTTGTCGCGCAAATCGACAGCCGCTTTGATTTCGAACTGAATGGCGCCGTTTTCTTCCACACCTTTGGGCGCTATGTATTCAAGAACAGCCTTGAACTCCTCATTTTCTATGGCGCCAATGGTAAGAATCAGTGACATGCCTTCTTTGAGTTTGCCTACTTCCGACTCGTCGACCTTGCCTTCGAAAATGAGGTCGCTCATATCGGCGATGGTGGCAATGGAGGTGCCTTCATTGAAATTGTTCACTTCGATCACCGAGTTGCCCACCTCCACAGGCACTACGAGTACCATGCCTGAAATGGTGCTTCGAATAAGCGTATTTGCCGCAGCGGAATTGCGCTTCGACACCCCTTCTTTGATAATTTTTAAGGCGTCTTCGGCGCCATCGAGTTCCGCAAGGCTGTTGCGGCGGGCGAGGTCGAGGGGTTGAAAATCAGCGTACGAAATCACTTTGTCCTCGTAGAGCTTTTTGCTCCGCTCGTAATCAATCATGGCATTGTCCAATGCGATCTGGGCGCGCTCGAGGCGGTTCTCAGCATTGTTGAGCGTCACCATATCGGGTATCACTTTGATGCGTGCCAGCAAGTCGCCCACCTTCACCTCCTGCCCGGGCTGCACGTATATTTCATTGATAATTCCTGATACTACGGGCTTTATTTCTATTTCCTTACGGGGAATTACAGAGCCTGTGGCAACCGTTTTGCGGATGATGTTGGCAACAGTCGGACGCTCGGTGTTGTAGCTCACCGGTTTTTCCTGTGATTTTCCGTAAAGGAAATACAGGGTATACCCCAGCAGGGCGAGGATCAGGAAAGCTGCAATGATAAAGATGACGCGTTTCATAATTTGGATTTGCAAAGGTAAATTTATTCGTCGCGCAGGGCTTCCACCGGACGTATGCCCACTGCGCGCAGGGCTGGCATAAGTCCCGCCAGGGTGCCTCCTACAATAAGGATTACGAGGGCTGTGAAAACGACCACAAAATCGACACCGGGGTTTTTAAAATTGCCTCCTTCCGTGCCTGCAAGTGCCATATTGACACCTTCGAGAAGCCACACACCGAGTATCACCCCGAGAAAACCAGCAATGCAGCTCAGAAAAAGTGATTCGAGCAATATTTGAGATACGATGCTGTAAGGCGTTGCGCCCAGGGCTTTGCGTACGCCAATTTCTTTGGTGCGTTCTTTCACAATCACAAGCATGATGTTACTCACCCCAATGATTCCGGCTACGAGGGTGAGTACCCCCACAAACCAGGAGAGTGCGCGAATGCCGTCGAAGGTCATTTTCATTTGCAAAAAGCTCTCCTCACGGTTGTAATGGCCAAAGGCACGGTTATCCTCAGGATGCACTTTGTGGCGCAACTTCAGCAAATCCACCACTTGATCCTCCAGTTTGGAAACGCGCAAACCTTCACGGCTTGTGATGCTCATCCAGTCCACCACATCGCCCTTGTTGAAGGCTTTTTGGAATGTTGAAAAAGGGACGTGGATGTTTTTGGTTTCCTCCTCCCCTGCTTCGCCGGGCAGGGTAGAGCGGTATACCCCAATGACCATAAAGTTGACCCCTTGTATTTTAATATATTGCCCCAGAGGATCCACCCCTTTGTCAAAGAGTTCATTGTACACCCTCACGCCGATTACGCACACCTTTCGCAACTCCTCCACATCACCCCAATTGAGGAAACGGCCTTCCACTATGGGGCGCGGCTCTATGCGGATGAAATCGGGGGTGTCACCATATATTTGGTACACTCCGGTGCGGGTGCCCATGGTCACGTTGTTGGTACCGCGGTAACCTCCCAGGCTGAGGCGTGGGGCGATGATTTCAATATCGGGAAGGTTGCTTTGCAAATAGTCTACATCAGCGCTGCGCAGGTTGAATCGGCGGCCCTTGCTAAAGCCGGCGTGGTCTCTGGTGGTGGTTTGACTCCAAATGAACATGCAGTTGGTTACGGCATTGAATTGAGAACTAACCCCGTTTTCTAAGCCGTTGCCTGAACCCATCATGAGGATGAGCATCATGATGCCCCACATCACACCAAAGGCCGTGGCGGCAGTTCGGAAAGGATTCTTTCCGAGCACTTGCAATACCTCGCGCCATTTGTCTTTGTCGAACATAAGCTTTATTCGTCTTTTAACGCTACCACCGGTTTGATGTTGGCCGCCCTCAACGACGGAAACAAGCCTGCAAGTGCGCCGGCTATGACCAAAATTACGATGGTCGTAATTGCTGCATTGAAATCAACTTCGGGATTTTTGAAAATCGTATCGCCCCCAATGTTTTGCGAAAGCGCCTCAATCACAAGTACGCCCAAAACCAAACCGATGTAACCTGCTATGGCAGTAATGAATATGGATTCCTGCACAATCAATGACACCACCGACCAAGGAGTAGCCCCCAAGGCTTTTCGGATGCCAATCTCTTTGGTGCGCTCTTTCACTACTATGCTCATGATGTTGCTCACGCCCACGATGCCCGCTATGATGGTAAAAACACCTATCACCCATACAAAAAGTCTGATAGCATCGATAATGCCTGTTATATTGTCGAATTCCACGTTGTTGTTTCTGATGTTCAGGGCACCGGTATCGTCCGGATGAATGCGGTGCTTCTGCTTGAGCAATTGCTCTACTTCCTCAGCCATGCGTATGGTAGCCAGCACCGGCAGCGAACCGGTCGTAAAGCCGATGTTGTCGATATGGGCTCCTTTGCCGAATACCTGCTGGCCTACGTTTATGGGAATGTACATCCAGCGCATTTCGCGCTCATTCACAAGATCCTCGAATACGCCAACCACCATAAATGGGATGCCCCATATGTTCATGTATTCCCCAATTGGATCCTTTCCTTTGAAGAGATCACGGGCTACATCACGGCCTATTACCGCAACCTTGCGGCGCTTCTCTACATCAGCCTGATTGAGAAATCGCCCGGTCGTGATGTTGTTTTTTGCCAAATGGCGGTAATCGGGTTGAATGGCGCGCAAAGGGTAACTGCTGAATTCCTTACCGTAGGTAGCCTGCGCACTCCACACCGAGTAGCGCGGTGAGGCGTAATCGATGCCTTCGACGCTGCCCAACACCAGCTCATGGTCTTCATTGGTGAGTTGTATGGTGCGCCCTGGCTTGAGGCCTTGGTAGGGCAAGGTGGTTTTACCGGCCGACACAAATATGCTGTTCACAGCATTGCCGCTGAACATGTTGTCAACCCCATTTTGCAGGCCTTTGCTGGCGCCCAGCAGCACCACCAGCATAAAGATACCCCACATCACACTGAATGCCGTGAGAAAGGTCCGAAGCTTATTCTTGCGGATGGTGTAAATAATCTCCTGCCATTTGTCGAGGTCAAACATGGTTCAGCAGGGCATTTTGACTTTCAATCACGCCATCGCGGAGGCGTATGAGGCGGTTGGTTCTCTGTGCAATATCCAGCTCATGGGTTACAATCACTACCGTCATTCCTTCTTTGTTGACATCGAGCAAAAGGTCCATCACGGCAGTTGATGTGGTGGAATCGAGGGCGCCGGTGGGCTCATCGGCCAGAATGATTTTGGGCTCCGAGATCAATGCGCGTGCTATGGCCACCCTTTGTTTCTGACCCCCGCTCAGTTCGTTGGGGGTATGGTAAGCCCACTCGAGCAAGCCCACCTTGTCGAGGTATTTTTTAGCCAATTCATTGCGTTTGCTCCTTGCCACACCCCTGTAGTACAGGGGCAGGGCCACATTCTCCATGGCGTTTTTGAAGGTGATCAGATTAAAACTCTGAAATACAAAACCAATCAGCGACCCGCGTAACTTCGCTGACTTCGTTTCGCTCAAATTGCTGATCAGGCGTCCATCGAGGTGGTAGGTTCCTGAATCATAATTGTCCAGGATACCGAGGATATTGAGTAGCGTACTTTTTCCAGAACCTGAAGAACCCATGATGGATACAAGCTCACCTTTGCGCACCTCCATATCAATGCCCTTGAGTACTTTCAAGGGTTTGGAGCCCATGACATATGACTTCTCTATGTTGCGCAGTTGAATCATTTGATATTACAAACCAGTCTTTGCACAAAGTTAAGACCACACCCGAGAATTGTAAGGCAACAATACATGAACGGGTGACCACGCCTTACAGTGGTAAAAAGTGAAGGCCCGCAGCTCAATGCTGCGGGCCTTCCATAAGAATACCACGTGCAGGATTACTCACAACCCACATTCAGTGGTCCGCTGTTTGTAAAAGGCGGAAGATTGTTGGGGGTTCTGTTCACCCTAATGGTGAGTTGTGTGAGGTTCTGACCTTCCTGCAGGTTAAAAAACTCATTTGGCAGCATGGCGAAAGAGAAAATTCCCTCCCCCTCATAGTCCATCATGAACTTATCCGCATCAGCTCCAGTGCTGATCGACGTTTGCAATGGACCACCGTTTACCCTGTAGCGAAAAGAAATAAATGCCTCACCCGGGCCCAGATTTTGCAGCTGAACATTGGTTTCCATGTTATTGTCATAAGTAGCTATAAAGTACTCGTCCTGAAAGAAAGTTGTCGGAAAGGGACAAATAATGTCTACGCAACCCACAGGTTCTAATGGAATGACTTGGTCAGCCGATTTGGGTTCTCCCCCATCAATGGCTGATCCATTTTTTCGTTTTATCAAAAAAGAAACACCATTTGCATAGGCTGTACCAGGATCAACTCCATAGAAAAGTACAGGTACCATTTCTTTGTACCAGTGGGCAGGATTGTTTTCATCCTGTTTCATCACGTTGTTTGGATTGCTGTTATCCCAGGATCCATTTCCACCTGCATGTGCGGGATCAGAGGGCATCCAGGTCCACATAAACAGGTCAGGCTCACTGGAAGGAGGTGGGGATACCGCCCAATCGGCCAGCAGGTCGCAACCGCAATCAGGGTGCGATAAGTCAATGTAAACGCGTACCAAAGAAGTGACATCAGTTGGCGTAGGTTCTACCCAAGCTGCTTGGGCATTGGCAATTTGCGTGGTGCTTGTGGCGGCTATCACTACCGCCGCCATATAGATGAAAAATGACTTCATATTCTGCATCAGTTTGCTCTGTTAAATACAAATCGGTAACCCAACACGGGCAGCATTTCCCCTGTCTCTGGATCGGGGCATTCACGCGATACAAAGCGTATGCGCAATTGCGAATCACTTATGCGGGTAGGGCCAGCCAGTGGCATGCGGATTACGCG